>OKRF01000139.1:0-23586 GCA_900290315.1 Candidatus Sulfopaludibacter sp. SbA3
CTACTTCCACTGCGGTGGGCTAGATCTTGCCCCGGCAGCCACTAAATAGTCGGAAGCGCCCTTTGTTGAAGTAGTCTGATCCACGGTACTCCGGAGACAGTGTTAGAGGTTTTGATTGCCTTCGGCCGGTTGTGACACCGGCGGAGCGAAAGACCTCCCAGGCATCTTCCGCGCCACTGCCGGCACGCCGACCACAGTACAGCCGGCTGGAACGTCCGTCCACACCGAACTGCCGGCACTGATCACGCCGTCATCACCGATGCGCTTTCCCTGGAGGACGCGCGAACCAATGCCGAAGACGGCCCGTTTCCCGCAAACGATGCGGCCACCTAATTGAACGCCTGGGGCGATCACGCTACGCGCTCCCAGGAAAACGATGCAGCCCGGGCCGATCTGTTCAGCAAACAGCGTGGCGTCCGGATGGCAGACCTTAGCGAAGACATAGCCCCTATCGCGAAATCGCGGGTACATGGCCGCTCTCACTTTAGGGTCCGCGACGCATCCAGTAGCCTGCCACTCAGCGGGTGGAGCGTCGCGCGGCGCTTCGTCCGCCTTGACACAGAATCTGCGGAACTCGGGAGCTACCTCCCCGGGCACATCGCAGTATGCCAGAATCTCGCAGGGCGTGGCCGACGCGTCCGCCCCAAGCATGAGGATTTTCGATGCTTCAGCATACGCCCATGCTGCACGGATCGGCTGTGGCGCAGTTAGTTAAGCCAGGTACTTTGCCGCCAGCTTGGCGACCGTAGTGGTGTTGCGGAACGTGAAAGGAACTTTGAGTTTCCGGTCCAGAAAGGCATTGGAGATTGTCGATTCGTGTTGTCTCTTGCGGCATAGCCAATAAATCTCCCGGCCGTGCACGTGGAACGTATCGATATCCGTTTGCAGGTTCATGAGCGCTTCCCGCTGCGGAGATCCCATCGGTTCCGCCAGGAATCCCACGCAGAATGCGCCGGCGGTCCGGACGGCCTCTTCGGCGAAGGGCTGGTAGACGGTGATGGCCCCCAGTTCCTTATCGTTGCGGAGGAAAGTGGCGACCGGGTAACCGAGATTCGTTTCCAGATGACCGGCGATGCGCTTTTCCAGATCCCCGGCTTTGCCGGACTTACATTGAAAGATCACATTTCCGCTGGCAATGAAAGTCTCGACCGCGGAAAAGCCGAGGCCGGTAAAGAGGTCGCGTAGGGCCTCCATTTTCACCACGTGTCCACCCACGTTGATGGCCCGGAGAAAAGCGAAGAATCGGGGCATAGGTTTCCCCATTCTACCGGTAAATTTCGCGCACCTGGCCGCTTGCTTCCGGGGGGACCAGGTGCTCCCAGGGATCGCCGCGTGCGATCCGCTCCCGGACCTCAGTCGCCGAGACATGGTCGAAAGCCCCGGCGAGTTCGAGCCTTCCGATGGCGCCGCCCCATTCCGCCGGCGGGCGATATTCGCCGGCGCGCGCCGCCACCAGCAGGTCGAACTGCCGCAGCATGGCATGGAAGGCCCCCGGTTCTCCATAGTCCCACCCCGCAATTCGTTCCGCGGCGTCGCGCCCGCATAGAAACGTCAACCGGACATCGGGCCCATACGCAGCGCGGCACTCGGCGGCGATATCCACAAACAATCCGCCCTCCGATGTCGCGATCGAACATGCGGCGCTCTCGCGAAGCACCGCTTGCAGCATGCGCAGCCTCTGCTTGAAGGAAGCGCCTGCGTACGGTTTGTGGGGAAAAGCGCGGGGCAGTATGAAGACTACCTCGTCCACCGTTCGGAGCGCCGCTTGCGCCAGCGCCAGGTGCGCAACTGTTACCGGGTTAAATGTCCCCGGCAGAATGCCGAGACGGCAAGGACTGCCCATCGCCCGCTGGAGAAACTCCATGACCAATTATTCTAGCGAAAGGGACATGCCGGTCCGATTGCGTAACATCACCCAACTATCCCCGCACTTGCAGGGAGGCGGGGTGTGCAGTTTGACCCACGGTGTGTCTCGGGTTCTACCCGGTTTCCCAGAAACACAAAGGGCGCGAGACTTCTCCCGCGCCCTGAGCCAGCCAAAAGTTTACGCTGCGTTCGCCAGCATATCGTCAATGGTGTCGGCGTTTTCGGCTTCGAACTCATGACGGTCGGCGGCTTCCTGGCACCGGATGCAGTACTTCGTCCACGGTACTGCGTCGAGCCGTTTGGGCTTGATTTCTTCTTCGCAGTGCATGCAGATTCCATAGCTGCCGTCGGCCACGCGGATCAGCGCGCCCTTCACGTTGCGTAGCAGGTTGGACTCGCGGTCCAGGTTGCGGATGGCAAGTTCACGCTCACCAGCAAGTTGCACTTCATCCAGGGCATCCGGGGTCTTTTCGATAGCAATGTCTTCGCGGTTGCGCAGGCCGGCAGAGAGTTCATCCCGCTTGGCCTCCAGCACCGCTTTGTATTTTTCGAGATCGGTCTTGTTCATTGGTCCTTCTCCTTCATCAGCGGGTTCTTTTATTCTTTTTTTTCTGTTCTTTAGAGTCCATCATTCCGCTACAGTATAGACGGAATTTTAGGCCAAAGGTTTCACGTTCCAAACACCCTCGTTAGGGCTATTCTGCTCGTCGAGTTGTGCCAGCGACGCTCTCACGAGACATAGTCCTTAGCAATCGCATTGCCAAAGATTTCAGCGCCCTTGACTGCTTTCCCCATGACCGCTGCCGACTTAACTTATCGGCAGAATGGCCCATTTCTGTTCATGGATTCGTAGCAGAATTTGAAAAAACAGATAACCTGTTTGTTTGCAATGGGGCGGAGGAGCGGCCGGACATGCCGCCAAACGCGGCGGACTGGTCTCGCCCTGCTCTTCCTGAACACATGCTAGCACCCAGGCACGTAAAATCGAGGGTGCGCGCGGCGACGAAACGCGGTGTACATGCGGTTTTCGGCCTTCGTTTACAGCCATTTCCGCCGGTGTAAGTTTTTGTAAAAACGGTTGTGACGCCGGCGATCTCGTCGCCGGTCGGCCAGTGCAACCGGCGGCAAGACCGCCGGCGTTACCGGTCTTTCATGAAGTTTCGCGGGCGGAACACCCATCCCAACAGACGACACAAAACGATCGTCAGGTGCCAATTTGCCCACCGATGGGCACGATCCGTTGACAGAATGTCTATCGGATCTCCACTACTCCGAACGCCAGCCCCAGATCCCGCTCGTCGTTCGGGGGTCGAAAAGTCCGGCTCACTTCGATNNCCGGACGACCACGGCGGGCAGCGTCGAATGTTCGACGGTGACTGTCACGGCCACGTCACCCAACTTGAGTTGCTCATCGGTGCAATAGAAGAGGAGGTGCAATTTTTGCGCGGGCTTTTCCGGCCCGCCGATTCTGAGAGTGGCTCTCTTGGGCATCCACCGGTGGCTGCCGTCCAGCTTGTACCACTCCGGCCCCAGCAGGTCTGCCGTCAGGGCATTGCCTACATCCACTCGCCGGGGCAATCGGTTGTCGCGAGGCATCGCCGCGTAGAGAGTGGTGATATTCCTCAACAAGGGGCCGCGCACGTCGTACACCACCACCTGGTTGCCTGCCAGCGCCTTGCCCACCACCGCGCCGGATAGAATGAACTCGTCCACGCTGCCCCACTCCGGGCGCGCTTGCACATGCTCTCCGGTGCCCGGAGCCAGGTAGACCTGGTCGATTCCCAACAGGCGGAAGGGGTGATCGCGGACAGCGTTCCAGAACAAGTCGCCATCCATCCCATAGAGCAGGATGGCCTGGTTGGGATGGCGCTCGTGCGCGCCGGCCACACCCTCCACCAGGTTCTTGGTGCGCACGGTGAGGTTGTAATTCCACTCTGTGGACGCGGTGAGCTGCGGCATTTGCAGGAAGCCATACACCAGCGCCACGGATGCCGCCGCTGCCCGCGGGCCGGTTCCCGATCGCCAGGCTTGCACCAAGCCCCATCCGCCCAACCAGCACAGACCGATCACCGGCACGTAGACGTAATACTCGGTGACGTGATCGCGCAGTGGCAGCATGGGTGAGATAGTCGCCAGGTACCACACCAAAAAGAAGGGCGCCGCGCCGCTTCGCCACCGGCGCGCTAGAAAAAACAGGAGTGCCAGCGAGACCACAGCCACGCCGGCAGGCAGGACCCATTTGGGAAGCTCCAGCGGCGTGGAAAGATAGGTAGGCCCCACTGACCAGGTCCAGAGTGTTCCGAGTGTGCGCAGCATGCTGCCGCTAAAGTGCATGGCGTATTCGCCGGTCTTGGGGACTGGAGCGGCCAGGTTGTGCACCACCCCGTAAACGGCCGAGACGGCGAACAGGGGCAGGGTGCGGCGGAAGTGCCGGCGCGCGCACAGCAGGGTATACCCGGCTGCCAGCGCCGGATACACCACGTTCAATTCCAGCGCGCCGAAGCCCAGCAGGAAGACGATCCACTGATAGATGTTAAAGCGCCGCTCTCC
Organism: Candidatus Sulfopaludibacter sp. SbA3; assembly: GCA_900290315.1. Classification (GTDB taxonomy): domain Bacteria; phylum Acidobacteriota; class Terriglobia; order Bryobacterales; family Bryobacteraceae; genus Sulfopaludibacter. Next base: position 4,417 of record OKRF01000139.1, read on the forward strand.
GGTATCGATGTAACGCAGCAGGAAGTAGAAAGCCAGCAGCAGAAAAAACGCGCACAGGACCTCGTTATATACGCAGGCCCAGCCCAGAGGCTCCATCACGGAGCTGTTCACCATCCAGAAAAGGGCCGCCCAGAAGCCCGCCGCGGGGGAGCCTGTGAGGCGCCGGCCGATCCACGCTACCAGGGCCAGGTCGGCGAACTGCGTGGCGAAGATGACGATGCGGTAGGGCAGGGCATTCAGCCCGAAAAGGGCGTACCCGGCCATGAAGAAGGCGCGCTCACTCCAGGGACGAATGGTGCCCTGGGCGCGTGGTTGGAAAAGGGCGATCAGCAGGTCGTGAAAGTTGTGAACGCCGGGGGTGAGACCCAGNNAGCAAAGGCGCCAGCCACCAGGCGAGATCGGCGGGGGCCGGCAGCTTACGGGTCATGCGGGGAAGACCAAATGAGGCGGCTGGCGAAAGCGCCTGCCCCACCAAAAACTTCTACTCTTGCTCGTCACTTCGCTACCAGGGAGACCGAATTGACCACCACGCCCAACTCCCGCTTGTCCTGATCGGTGGGGGGCATGGCCTTGTCCAGTTGGAACTCCACCTTCACCGAATCGGCGGTGAGCAGGTTTGCCGGCAGATCGCGCTTATAAGTGTAAGGTCCGGCTTGCGTGTACGTCTCCGGCGCGAGCGGGCTGCCATCGATGGCCGCGGTCAGCGAAATGTTCTTCAGCTTGTCGATGATCACCTGCGGCACGGTCAGATTCAATTGCAGGGCGCCGCCTCTCTGCGAAGCTCCAAAGGGAGGCCGCAGCACCACGGTGAACTGACGGGCGGCCCACCGCCAGGCATTGCCTTCGATGCCGTAGAAGCCGCTCGCCAATTGGGTTTCCAGCTTGGGGTCACCCATCGGAACCGTGGACGCGAGGCGGGGCGCCTCCTCCACAGTCTGTTGCACCTGCACTTTTTTAGCTTGTTTGCAGCCCACCGGCACGAGCGCCAGGGCTGCGAGCACCGCGCAGGAAATGATTTTCATGATCTTTTGTCAGTCTCCGATTCTCTCTACTTGCACCAGGCAACTGTAAAATGTGGGACCGCCGCCGGCATCGGTGAGCCGCTCGCTGGTCAGGGCGTTGACGTTGCCCTTGCCCGGCGCGCGCTTGCCCCAGCGCACAGAAGGCGCGGACACCACACCCGCCGGCACCGTCTCATCCACCACCGCGGCGAGCACGCACGAGCCGCGGGCGTTGTAAATCCGCACCTGATCGCCAGCCTGAATGGCACGGCTGGCAGCATCGGCAGCATGCAAATGCACTTCGGCGGTGGAGCGGTCCACGGCGTCGCGATGGCCGAAGGTGGAGTTCATGCTGTCGTCATTCTTGGCCGAAATCAGTTCCAGCGGGTATTTCTGCCGCAGTTGCGCGTCGCCGTGACGCGATTCCACTGGCGGCGTGTAATCCAGCTCTTCGGCGCGGAAGTGGCACTTGCCATCGGGCGTGCCGAAACCACCAGCGGCGAACGGCTGGAATGGCGTGCCCTCATTGGACACCTTCAGACGCACGAAATGCTCCCGGTCCAGTTGCTCCAGTGTGATGCCGTTTAAATAAGGATGCGGCGAATCCAGCAGAGTGCGGATCATTTCGTCGTCGGAATCGGCGAAGCATGGGTCATCGAAGCCCATGCGCTGCGCCAGCGCCCGGAAAACTTCCACGTTGCTCCTGGTCTCGCCGGGCGCGGGCAGGGCTGGCCGCGCGAGCTGCAGATAGTAGTGGCCGTAAGCAAGGTACAGATCCGTGTGCTCCAGAAAGGTGGTGGCGGGCAGCAGGATGTCGGCGTAGTCCGCGGTATCGTTCTGGAACTGCTCCAGCACTACGGTAAACAGGTCGTCACGGCGCAATCCGCGGTGCACGGCATTCTGGTTCGGTGCGATGGCCGCGGGGTTAGAATTGTAAACCACCAGCGCCTTCACCGGAGGATGGCCGAGCGTGTTGAGCGCCGCTCCCAGTTCCGCCATATTGACCAGGCGCGCCTCCCGGCCGAGCGCCTTCTGCTGCAGATCGGCACGCCGGAGTCCGGCGCGATTGAACTGGAACGCCTGGGAGGTGGAAAGCTGCAAGCCGCCGCCCACGTCTTTCCACGACCCGGTGATCACCGGCAAAAACGCGATGGTGCGGACGGCCATGGAGCCGCGTTCGCTGCGCTGCACTCCGTAGTTCAGGCGAATCACCGCCGGCCGCGTGGTGGCGTATTCGCGGGCGAGCGCGACAATTTCCTCCGCCGGTATGCCGGTCAATTCGGCGGCGCGCTGCGGCGTCCACTCGCGCACGCGTTGGCGCAGCGTGTCGAAGCCCTCGGTATACCGCTCCACGTAATCGGCATCGTACAGATTCTCGCCGATGATGACGTGCATCAGGGCCAGGGCCAGCGCGGTATCGCTGCCCGGGTGAATAAAGAAATGTTTGTCGGCGGCCGCTCCCGTCCGATTGCGGCGCGGATCGATGGTGTAGAAGCGCGCTCCGTTGCGGCGCGCCTCCATGATGAAGGGCCACAGGTGGACGTTGGTGCCGAGAATGTTGGCGCCCCACGCCACAATCAGCTTCGCGTGACGGAACTGCTCGGGCTCGGTAGAGTAGCGGACGCCCAGCGCTTCGGTCATTCCGACCACCCCCGCCTCGGAGCAAATGGTGCGGTCCAGGCGCGACGCCCCCAGGCGGTGAAAGAAGCGGCGGTCCATGCCATCGCCGTTGAGCAGCCCCATGGTGCCGGCGTAGCTGTAAGGCAGCACGGATTCGGGTCCGAATTCCGCGGCGATGGCGCGCAATCGGCTGGCGATGGTGTCCAGGGCTTGATCCCACGAGATGCGCTCGAAGCGGCCTTCCCCTTTGGCGCCCACGCGGCGTTGCGGATACATCAGGCGCTCGGGCGAGTATTCGCGCTCCAGGTATTGCGCCACTTTGCCGCACAGAAAGCCACGCGTCACGGGGTGGGTAGAATCGCCGCGGAGTTTGGTGGCGCGTTCATTTTCCACCGTGAGGGAGAGGGAGCAGCAGTCGGGGCAGTCCAGGGCGCACACCGAATGGCGAATTTCAGGCATTCAGGAAGATTATAACGTGGCGGGTACTGGGGGGCCGGAACGGCAAAAACACCGTAATAGAGAATCCCGGTCTCTGTTGAAGCGAGGTTTGCAGGCGAAATATGTAATTGCACCATCTGCTATAACAACACCGATGGCAAATACTCTCACACGGCGGGAGGCGGTGCTGGGCGTTGCGGCGTCAGCCGGGGCCCTGCTCGCCGCTGTGGCGCCGGCAACGATCGAAACCCACGTTCACCTATTCCACCCCGAGCGCGCGACAAACCGATTCAATTGAAGAACAGCCTGTGTGCGACGGGAGGGTTCGACGTTCCCGTTGCGGATGTGAAGCTCTACCCTGACAGAAGTTAGAATCCGGATATGCGGATCAAGTCCCTCAGCCTGCTTTTTCTCCTCGTCCTGCCGCTGTGCTGTGCGCACGCACAGAGCGTGCCCACCTTTCGATACGCTGCCGGCCAGGGCTCTTACACTCTCGCCGGCCGCGATCCGGCCCAGGGCGGCACGACTACCATTCCCACCGTGCTGATTCCCATCGCGCTCCTTTTCGACGCGAAAAAGACCGCTGGCCGGGACTTCATCATGGACGCAGCCCCGGACGTAACGCGCGTCCTGCACTCGCCGGTCTTCTCCAAGTTCGCCTTCGCCGCCGGAGGCGCCACGCAATATGCCGACGCCATGCTGCGCACTACGTTCCCCAGGGCCGAGGGGTGGCATACCCTGCTCGGCCAGCCGACAGTGAGGCCAGCAAAAATCACCATCCCCGCCGGGTATGGCTACATCCTTACTTCGAAGAAGACCGGCGGGTCCCTGGCCATCGTCGACATCGAGTTTCTGCAAAAGGAGCTCTTCAAGCAACTCCCCAGACAGGAGGGAAAACTCGTCATCGCCATTACCCACAACACCACGTACTACGCCGAGGGCGACGCAACGCTGTGCTGCTCCTGGGGGACGCACGGTGTCGACTCGGCCAGCGGAAACACCTTCGTGCTCGGCTCGTATCTCCACGGCGCACCCACAGTGGTCGAAGACGGAGACGTACAGCCGCTCACGCAGCAGCTCGCGGAGTTCATCAACGATCCCCTACACGATCCTCTGGTGCATGGGCGCAACGTCCGAACCGCGGGGAACACTTTTCCCGGCTGGACGCGTCCGGCTTCCATGCGTCCAGGTGACCAGGGTGGCTGCGGTGGCACGGGAGTCGCCTCCGCTTACTTCCTTCTCGAACCGACAGACACGAACCCCAAGAACAACATCCCCGCCTCCAGGCCCGTCGTCGCCCATGCGGACGGGGTGGCCTATCACCTGCAAAACGTCGCCCTGCTGCCCTGGTATATCGGCGTTTCGGACGGTCTCGGCAGTGCTTACAGTTTCCCGGACTCGCAGGCGCTTACGGACCCGGCCAAACCGTGCCCGGCACGTGGTGGACGTTCTGGTGCACGAGGTGGCGTGCCGGCGCCCCCCCCGCCGGCGGTCGCGCCGGGTCCCAACAGCGGCCCCCAAAACGGCCACAAGCTCATCGGCTACTGGGCGGGCTACGGGGCGGCAGGCTCTACCATTCCGCTCCGCGAAGTTTCGCCGCAGTGGGACATCATCCTGGTAGCGTTCTCGACACCCGACCGGAATGCGCCCGAAGGGACTATGCAGTTCCACACGCCCGCCGGGCTCGATACCGAACAGTTCAAAGCCGACATCGCCTACTTGAAAAGCCACGGAAGGAAGGTCATGATTTCGCTCGGCGGCGGCGGCCAGCACTTCACCCTTGCCGATCCGCAGCGCGTTCCGAACTATGTCTCTTCCGTCACCCGGATTGTGACCGAATATGGCTTCGACGGTATCGACATTGACTTTGAAAGCCCGTCTCTTGCGATCGATCCCGGAGACACGGACTTCAAGCATCCCACCACGCCGTCCATCGTGAACCTCATCTCGGCGCTACGGCAGTTGAGCGATCATTTTGGTCCCGGCTTCATGATCAGCCTGGTGCCCGAAGGCACGCAGATCCCCTCCGGATACCCCAGCTACGGCGGCCAGTTCGGCTCCTACCTGGCAATCACGTATGCTATCCGCGACATCCTCTCGTTCATTGATGTTCAGGACTACAACACTCCGCCGCTGGAGGGCCTCGATGGCGAGATCTATCAGCCCGGCTCGGTGGACTATCACGCCGCCATGACCGAACTCCTGCTGCACGGCTTCCACGTGGGAGGCGATCCCCAGCGGTTCTTCCCGCCGCTGCCGCCCACCAAGGTTGCCGCCGGCTTCCTGACCGGTGACACGACTCCCCTCATCGTAAGTCAGGCGATGGAGTACATCATCACGGGCAAGGCTCCCGCCGGGACCAACTACAAGCTGCGCGAGCCCCGCGGTTACCCTGGAATGGTTGGCGCGATGTTCTGGACCATCGACGCCGACCGCCGCGGCAACTATGGATTCTCCAACGTCGTCGGCCCGCAACTCCACGGATATCCGGTGAGCAGGTAGTTCTTCGCAGCGGTCACGGGCATTTGGCTTTTTGACGGAAAGAGTGGAATTCCCTGTGCGGTCTCATGTCAAAACGCAGGCGCAGTCGCCCGAGTGATGGCATGATGCGGTGGCGTATACTAACACACCGTCTCCCATCGTCGAGGGACAACACCTGGGACAGACGAACGTTTTGTGTCGTCTGTCAATTAGAGGCGGAGCGCCCCGCAAAACGGGATGAAAAACCGGCGAGGTAACGCCGGCGGTCTTGCCGCCGGTTGCACTGGCCGACCGGCGACACTGGCCGACCGGCGACAAGATCGCCGGCGTTACCGTTCGCTGTGACGGTTTTTCGACCCTGTCAATTAGGGGGTGGAGCGATGAAAATACGCTCGATTGACGGCGCGCGATAGGCGCGAGGGGAGGTGCATTTTCGACCCCGTCGTNNAAGTTTCGGCCCGAGTTTGGCCTGTAGAACCGATAGAATCGAGGGCTCGCCGGGATCTCCGGCGCTGGCGCTGTCTGGCGCGTATTCCAACTCGATCTGAAAGTCGGCGCCCGGCGAGTCCCGTCTTATCGATCACCGGGTGGTCCACCGATGTATAGACACACTTCGTCAAAACGCCATGCCTGAGACACGGATCGCCAGGCTCTTTGAGAACGGTTCCAGTCAGGCAGTTCACTTGCCGCTGAGCTTTGGTTTGAAGGCGAGCAGGCGTATGCCATTCGCAGTGAAGTGACGGGTGACGTAGTCTTGTCCAATCAGCCGGGCACAAATGCCTGGCGGGACTTTTTCGAGATGATGCGCGCCATCGACGTGCCTGAAGAATTCATGGCGATCGTCCAATGAACCTGCCTCCGCGCGAGAAGGCTTCGTTCGCCGAGGAAGAATGAGCATGCTCCACATGCTCGACACCGACATGGCCCGTCACGTGATCAAGGGCTGCTCTCCAAACGTCGAGGCAAGGCTGGCAACCATCGAGCCATCAATGTCTGCGTACCCGTGATCAGTCGGGCTGAGTTGCTCTATGGACTGAAGTGTCTTCCCACCGCCCACCGGCTGCAACCTCTACGCCGAAATTCGACATCAACTGGTGACGTCCGGCCAGAACCCCGAAAGGTGCCGACCCAGGTGATCGTCATCGACCGGGCGGAGAAACCCACCGGGAACCAGCCCCCGTTCGCTCAACCTGCGTTTGCACCCTTTCGCCCCCACCCCGCATCCATTAGCTGAGTAATCTTGACTAAAAAGTACGGATTAGCTAATCTGATAGCAGCAGAACAGCTTAGGAGCAATTCCAGGTGAGCGATTCCACCAACACCATAGAGACCTTTGCGAATCAGGAGTATAAGTGGGGGTTCGTCACCGATATCGAATCCGAATCCATCCCCCGCGGCCTGAGCGAAGACGTGATCCGGTTGATCTCCGCCAAGAAACAGGAGCCGGACTGGCTGCTGGTGTGGCGCCTCAAAGCCTACCGGCACTGGCTGACCTTGACCGAGCCCACCTGGGCCAACGTCCACTACCCCAAGATCGACTACAACGACATCATTTATTACGCCGCTCCCAAGAGCAAGACCGACGGCCCCAAGAGCCTGGACGACGTGGATCCTGAGCTCCTGAAGACTTACGAAAAGCTCGGTATCCCGTTGCAGGAGCGGGCTATCCTGGCCGGCGTGGCGGTGGACGCGGTGTTCGATAGCGTCTCCGTCGCCACCACCTTCAAGGCCAAACTGGCCGACCTGGGGATCATCTTCGGTTCCTTCTCCGAAGCCGTCCGGGAGCATCCGGACCTGGTAAGGAAATACCTGGGCTCGGTGGTTCCCACCTCCGACAATTTCTTCGCCGCCCTGAATTCGGCGGTTTTCAGCGATGGATCGTTCTGTTACGTACCCAAGGGCGTCCGCTGCCCCATGGAGTTGTCCACCTATTTCCGCATCAACGCCAAGGATACCGGGCAGTTCGAGCGCACCCTGATTGTGGCCGATGAAGGCGCGTACGTCAGCTACCTGGAAGGCTGCACGGCCCCCATGCGGGACACCAATCAACTGCATGCCGCGGTGGTAGAGCTGGTGGCGCTGGATAACGCCCAGATCAAATACTCCACGGTGCAGAACTGGTATCCCGGCGACAAGGACGGGAAGGGCGGCATCTACAACTTCGTCACCAAGCGCGGCGCCTGCCGCGGGGTGAATTCCAAGATTTCGTGGACCCAGGTGGAGACCGGCTCCGCCATCACATGGAAGTATCCGAGCTGCCTGCTGATCGGCGACAACTCGGTGGGCGAGTTCTATTCGGTGGCGCTGACCAACAACTGGCAGCAGGCGGACACTGGCACCAAGATGATCCACATCGGGAAGAACACTACTTCCACGATCGTTTCCAAAGGCATCTCCGCCGGCCACGGGCAGAACACCTATCGCGGCGGCGTGAAGATGCTCAAATCGGCCACCGGAGCCCGGAACTACTCGCAGTGCGATTCGCTGCTGCTGGGCGATAAATGCGGTGCCCACACCTTCCCGTATCTGGAAGTGAAGAACACGTCTTCGCAGGTGGAGCACGAGGCATCGACTTCCAAGATCGGCGAAGACCAGATTTTCTACTGCCGGCAGCGCGGTATCTCCACGGAGGACGCGGTGTCGATGATCGTACATGGCTTCTGCAAGGAAGTCTTCCGCGAACTGCCCATGGAGTTCGCCGTGGAAGCGCAGAAATTGCTGGGTGTCAGTTTAGAAGGCAGCGTCGGATAAGACAGAAATGGCTCTATTAGAAATTAAGAATCTGCACGCAAAGGTTGGCGATCGTGAAATCCTGAGGGGCATCGACCTCGCCATCAACCCGGGTGAGGTGCACGCCATCATGGGCCCCAACGGGTCAGGCAAAAGCACGCTGGCGCAAGTGCTGAGCGGGCGCGAACTGTACGTGGTCACGGAAGGCGAAGTGACTTACCAGGGTAAGGACCTGCTCGAAATGTCGCCGGAGGACCGCGCGCGCGAGGGCATCTTCCTGGCGTTCCAATACCCGGTGGAGATTCCCGGCGTGAGCAACATGTACTTCCTCAAGGCTGCCCTGAACACCATTCGCAAGCACCAGGGGCTGGAGGAATTGGACGCCCTCGACTTCCTCAACCTGGTTCGCGAAAAGATGAAGCTGATGGAGATGGATCAGGCCTTGCTGAACCGTCCCGTGAACACCGGATTTTCCGGCGGCGAAAAGAAGCGCAACGAGATTTTCCAGATGGCCGTGCTGGAGCCCAGGCTTGCGATCCTGGACGAAACCGATTCCGGCCTGGACATCGACGCCCTGCGCACCGTGGCAGGCGGCGTGAACGCGCTGCGCAGTCCCGAGCGCTCCATGATCGTGGTGACGCACTACCAGCGTCTGCTGAACTACATCGTGCCGGATTTCGTGCATGTGCTGTCGCAGGGCAAGATCGTGAAATCGGGCGGCAAGGAACTGGCCCTGGAGCTGGAAGAGAGCGGCTATGCCGGGTTGGGCATTGAGGACGATGAAGAGGTCGCCAAGGTATGACCGCGGTAGCGGAAAACATCGGCAATTGGCTGGAGCACTTCACCAGCCAGCGCGCCGCCGATCCCTGGCTGCAGAGACTCCGCGAAGCCGGTTTCCAACGCTTCGCGGAAGTGGGATTCCCCACCACGCACGACGAAGAGTGGCGATTCACCAACGTCGCCCCCATCGCCCGCGCCAACTTCCGCCGTGCCAGTAGGACAGACGATCGTTTTTTGTCGTCTGTCATCCCCGAACTGGGCCGCTATGTCGACCTGAACGCCAACCCGTTCGTAGCCCTGAACACCGCCTTCCTGGGCGAGGTGACGATCCACCGAATCCCCGCCGGAGCGGTGGTAGAAGAGCCGATCCAAATCTCGTACGACGCTCCAGAAGGCACAGCCACCCATCCGCGCACGCTCATCCTGGTGGGCGCTAACGCACAATGCACGATCGTCGAAACATATCGTGGCCAGGGCGCGTACTTCACCAACGCAGTCACCGAAATCGTCCTCGGCGAAAATACCGTAGTGGACCACTACAAAGTGCAGCGCGAATCGCGCGAAGCTTTCCATGTGGCCACCATGCAAGTGCAGGTGGGACGCAGCGCCAGCTTCGGCTCGCACTCCATTTCGCTGGGTGGCGCGCTGGTGCGCAACGACGTCAACGCTGTGCTTTCCGAAGGCTCTCATGCCACCATCAACGGCCTCTACGTGGTGAACGGCACGCAGCACGTGGACAATCACACCGTGATCGACCATGCCAAGCCCCACGGTACCAGCCACGAGTTGTACAAAGGCATTCTGGACGGCACGGCGAATGCGGTCTTTAACGGCCGCATTATCGTGCGCAAAGACGCGCAGAAGACCGATTCCAAGCAGACCAATAAGAACCTGGTGCTCAGCGACAATGCGGTGATCCACACCAAGCCGGAGCTCCAAATTCACGCCGATGATGTGCGCTGCACCCACGGCGCCACCATCGGGCAGTTGGACGGCGAAGCCATGTTCTATCTGCAATCACGCGGCATCGGCAAGCAGGATGCGCGGAGCCTGCTGACCTATGCGTTCGCGCAAGATATTATCGACCGGGTCAAAGTGCAGTCCGTCAAAGAAGACCTGGAAAAATTCCTAGGCGAGAAACTCGATGAGCACGCTGATTAGCACAGTTGCGGCCGGCTTCGACGTGGAAAAGATCAGGCAGGATTTCCCTGTCCTGAAGCAGACTATTCACGGCAATCCGCTGGTCTACCTGGATAGCGCGGCTACGGCGCAGAAGCCGACCGCGGTGGTGGATGCCATTCGCAAGTTCCACGAGGTGGATTGCGCCAACATCCATCGCGGCGTGCATGAGCTGAGCCAGCGCTCCACGGCGGCCTACGAAGAGACGCGCGCCAAGACGAAGAAATTCCTCAACGCCAAGAGTGTGACCGAGCTGATCTTCGTGCGCGGCACAACCGAGGCGATCAACCTGGTATCCAGCAGTTGGGGCCGCACCAATGTCAAAGAGGGCGACGAGATCGTCATCTCGGCCATGGAGCATCACTCCAACATTGTCCCGTGGCAGATGCTGTGCGAAGAGAAGGGCGCCAAACTGCGCGTCATTCCCATGAACGACCGGGGCGAGCTGATTTTGGAGGAGTACGAAAAGCTGCTCAATCCGCGCACCCGCATGGTCGCGGTGGCACACGTCTCCAACGCGCTCGGCACCATTAATCCGATCCGCCGGATGATCGAGATGGCCCACCGCGCCGGGGCGCTGGTGCTCATCGATGGAGCCCAGGCGGCGCCGCATCTGAAGGTGGACGTGCAGGCGCTGGACGCCGATTTCTACACCCTCAGCGGTCACAAGATCTGCGGGCCCACCGGCATCGGCATCCTGTACGGCAAGGCGAAACTGCTGAACGCCATGCCCCCTTACCAGGGCGGCGGCGACATGATTCGCACCGTCACCTTCGAGAAGACCACCTATAACGATCTGCCATACAAGTTCGAAGCGGGGACGCCCAACATCGCCGGCGGCATCGGGATGGGCGCGGCGCTGGATTACCTGAATCGCATAGGCCTGGACCAGATTGCGGCGTACGAACACGAGTTGCTGGTTTACGGCACCGCGCAACTGGAGCAGATTCCCGGCCTGCGGATTATCGGCACCGCCAGGGAAAAGGCCGCCGTGCTTTCCTTCGTGATCGAAGGCATTCACCCGCACGATATCGGAACGGTGCTGGACCGGCAGGGCATTGCGGTTCGCACCGGGCATCATTGCGCGCAGCCGGTGATGGATTGGTTCCACATTCCGGCTACCACGCGCGCCTCGCTGGCGTTTTACAACACGTCCGCGGAGATCGACAAGCTGGCTGCCGGTCTCAGGAAAGTGAAGGAGATTTTCTCCTGATGGTAGACGATCTTTACCAGGAAATTATCCTGGACCACAGCAAGCGTCCACGGAATTGTCATTCGATGGACGATGCCAACCGCAAGGCGGAGGGCTACAACCCTCTGTGCGGCGACAAGCTGAAACTGTTTCTGAAGATCGAGAACGACGTGGTGAAGGATGTCAGCTTTGTGGGCTCAGGCTGCGCCATCTCCACTGCTTCGGCTTCGCTGATGACCGAAAGCCTGAAGGGCAAGAGCCGCGAGGAGGCCCTGAAGCTGCTCGAAAAGTTCCACGAACTGCTCACCACCGATACACCCATTAGCAAAGATTTGGGCAAGCTGGTGGTGTTCTGCGGCGTGCGCGATTATCCAGCGCGCGTCAAATGCGCGACTCTGGCCTGGCACACGCTCAAGAGCGCGCTCACCGCTGATGTTCCTGAACCTGTCGTGACCACCGAATGAGCCTGAAGGAGCAAGTCGTCGCCGCGCTGAAAAAGGTCTACGACCCGGAGATGCCCGTCAACATCTACGAACTCGGGCTGATTTATGGGTGCATCGTGGACGAAGAAGGACGCGTGACGCTGCGTATGACCCTTACCGCTCCCAATTGCCCCGTGGCAGGCTCTCTGCCGGCGGAAGTGGAACGCGCGGCGCGTGCGGTCCCGGGCGTCACGGACGTGAAGCTGGAACTGACGTTCGATCCGCCATGGTCGAAAGACCGCATGAGCGAAGCTGCCAAACTGGCGCTCGGAATCGAAGACATCATCCCCCTTGCGAGGCTACGCCGATGAAGCTCTCCGCCAACGAAGAATACGGCCTGCGCTGCCTGGTACGCATCGCCTACAACTCGCAAGGGCTGACTATTCCCGAAATGAGCCAGGCGGAAGGTGTCTCCCCGGCCTACGCCGCGAAGATTCTGCGCGTCCTTCGCAAGGGAGGCTTCGTGAAAGCGGCCCGCGGCAAGGAAGGCGGATACACGCTGGCGCGCCCTGCTCAGGAGATCGTCATCGGCAACGTGATGGACGCGCTCGGCGGCAAACTGTTCGAAAGCGATTTCTGCGACAGCCATTCCGGCCAGCACGCCATCTGCACACGGTCGGTGGATTGCTCCGTACGATCGCTCTGGCGCGCTGTCCAGGTCGCTGTCGATCAGGTGCTCAGTCAGGCGACTCTACGCGACCTCATGCAGAACGAGGAAGAAATGAACTCGTTCGTCCGTACGATTCCCGGCCCTAATGGGCTGCGATTGATGTAGCGGTGGATGCCATCCCGGGCATGCCGATCAGGCCCCAAGATCGGTGGCGTATACATTGAATAAAGGCTCCAGTGCAAACGCATGTCGAGTTTCGCTCCGATCGATTCCCCGCATATGGTGGCGAGGAACAGCAAATCAACCCCGGCCGCTGGGGGAAACGGCCGGCTGAGTTCCTCTGGGACAATCTCCGGACAGAGGGGTTTGATACGGAAGAGCCGATAGCGGAGGACTGGGGCTGGGTGATCCTTGTAGCTAACGAGCACTTTCGTCTCTGGATCGGATGTGCAAACTATGAGGAGTACCCTGACGGATTTCTCTGCTTTATCGAACCGCATACACCCTTTGTTCGCAAACTGTTAAGGAAGATCGATACGCGAGCTGTTGTCGCGTCCCTTCAACGGGCCCTGGATAAGATCCTTAGCGAAGCCGTCGGCATTCGGGAAAAGCGCTGGTGGACGCACAACGAGTTCATGAGCCCTACATCGGGGCGCCGCACGAATATTTAGAGTCAGCTATAGACTCTGTACCCCATACCGGCCGGTTGAAAGCAAGCCAAGCCCGGCTTGTATTCACCGCCCGAAGACGAGTTGCTTCGATCAGACTGTGCCCCGCACGAAGAGTTCGCTGCGGGAGGAAATCGGATTCGTTCGCCAGTCTGCCGCGCCGCGTCCAGCCCCCCGCGAGAACTCGAACAGGCCGGGTCAACCCTGAGATTTTATGGCGACGGCCATGATCGGCTTGGCCCACTCCGGCGTTGTCGATAAATCGCACGAACTCACAATCTTGCCACACATCATGTGGAGCAAGAGCCTGGGCACAGGAGTGGTCCCACAGTCGGGATCGGCTTCTTCGCTATTGTCGTAGACTCGAAGCTCAGTCAGGTCGGGCATCAGCCGAATGACGTTCAGGCGACTGTGGTCGAATCTCTCGCGGATCTTCGCCTCGGGAATCGCATGGCCGCCCTTTGACACTCTCGACCGTACCCGAGCGATATGCAGCTCGGCGCTTCTCAAACCTGCAAACCAGATGCGCACATCCAGGCCGGCCAACAGCGCCGATTTGAGCAGCGTGGTAATCGTGTGTCCTCCAAGCGTTGTCTCGAAAGCGAAGTTCAGCCTTTCGGCAATCGCGCGTTCCAGAAGCCGTCGTCCTTCATTCCACGCTGCGCTGTTCGCTTCCGCTTGCGTGGTCTCTGGATTGGCGGACAGGATTTGGCGTGCCGCTTCGTCGGGATTGAAGTAGTCCGTGCCTTTCGCGAGCAGCATTGCCCCAGCAATGCTACTTTTCCCGGCGCCGTTAGCCCCGGCCAAGACGTAGATACAAGGCGCCGGAACTCTATTGTGCACGCTTCCGTGCCATGGCTACCGCAGCCTTTCCCATTTGCCGTGGGGACGCATTAAAAGCGGCAGCCATGCCGGTGCGAGCCTTCGCCGTCTGCATCCGCGCGAGGAGTGCGTCGAACTCACCGCTGAGTGTATCGAGCTTGACTTGGCCGGCACGTGATAGAACGTCAAACTGCTCTACGGAAATCATGACTGCTTTGGGGATGTCGTGCTTGGTAATCAACACCGTGCCGCCGCGAGTCGCCGCTTCCAGAATCCGGCCAAAGTCGTTTTTCGCCTCGGTGGCGGTCACAGAAAATGCTTCCCCTCGTTGTCTCCGTTGATCGTACATAGTGGCCTGCTCCAAAGACCATATTAGCTATTTTGGACATAATAGGCAATCCTTCTGCCGCAGAGATATTAGCTATTTTGGACATAATAGGCAATCCTTCTGCCGCAGAGCAGCGGCGCATCCCCCACTCGTGAGAAACTGAAGCCAGTGAAGTTCCTTCTGCTCGCTACCCTTCTCGCGGCACCTCTCTGCGCCCAGGCCCCCAGCGCCGTGGACCAGAGCGCGGCCATCGAGAAGGTCCGCAAGACCGCCCTCAACTACTCCGCAGGACTTCCGGACTTCCTTTGCACGGAGACCGTGCGGCGCTATCGCAACACTACCAGCGTTCCCGAGTGGAGTCCCATGGACACGCTCACCGTCCAGCTTTCCTACTACGACCATCGAGAGGAGTACAAACTCCTGCTGGTAGACGGGCAGAAGACCAAGCTGCGCTACGACGAGGCGGGCGGGTCCGTCTCCCAGGGAGAATTCGGCAGCATGCTGCAGGAGGTGTTCGTCCCCTCCGCCGCCGCGGCCTTCGCGTGGGACAGCCGGTCCACGCTGCGTGGCCACCCCGTCCAGGTGTTCCGCTACTCGGTGAGCGTGGAAAACGCGCACTACCAGTTGAGCTTCAACGGGAACGACAGGCGCTTCACGGCGTCCGCCGGACGGCATGGCCTGGTCTATGTCGGCGCGGGTGGCGAAATTCTGCGCATCACTTCCGAAGCCGACCACCTCCCAGCCAACTTTCCCATCGATAAACTGCACTCCACCCTGGACTACGACTTCACGGATATTGGCGGACGCCAGTTCCTGGTGCCTCACACCGCGCTCGTGGAGATGCAAGCCGGCATTCTGGGGTCGAAAAACGAAATCGATTTCCGCGACTACCGGAAGTTCACCGCGGATGCCGGAATCAACTTTGACACTCAAATTAAGAAGTAGCCTTTTCCACCTTCTGTCATCGCCTGTTTACAAGGCTGCTATAATATAGGGCAGATGGTTCTCAACTGCCCGCGCAAGCGGGTTGTCGAACGTCCGAACCGCTCCCATCGAAACGAATTTTCTTGTCCCTGTTTTCCCCGTGTTTGGAGGTACCCAGCACCCACTCAATGAAAGCTAGCGTGTGTATTAACCGAGGCGTAGAAAGCCTGTTTGGCACCCGAGACGAAAATATCCGGTTGATCGAATCTGGCCTGTGTGTTCACACTCAACTGGTAGACAACAACCTGGAAATTGAAGGTGAGGCGGGGAACGTCTCCCGGGCTGAAAACATCCTGGAAGACTACAATACCCTGGTCCGTGAGGGCCACGTCTTCAATAACGGCGACCTGAACAGTTACCTGCGCGTGGTGACGAACGATCCCGAAGTGTCTCTGCGGGCACTGGTGAACAGCGGCAAATCGCGCAATTTCGGCAAGAAGATTCTGGCGCCGAAATCCGTGAACCAGCGCCGCTACCTGGAAGCCATCGAACGCAACGATATGGTGTTCGGCATCGGGCCCGCTGGGACCGGCAAGACCTATCTGGCCGTCGCCATGGCTATCTCCGCGCTCATCAATAAGCAGGTGGCGCGCATCATTCTCACGCGTCCCGCGGTGGAAGCCGGCGAGCGATTGGGCTTTCTGCCGGGGACGCTGCAGGAAAAAGTGGACCCGTACTTGCGCCCACTTTATGACGCGCTCTACGACATGCTCGACAGCGAGCGCGTGGAGAAGCTGCTGGAGCGCAACGTAATCGAAGTGGCGCCCATCGCCTTCATGCGCGGCCGTACCCTGAATGACAGCTTCATCATTCTGGATGAAGCGCAGAACAGCACGCCGGAACAGATGAAGATGGTGCTGACCCGCCAGGGCTTCAACTCCAAGATGGTGGTGAACGGCGATGTTACACAGATCGATTTACCCAATGGACGCCGCAGCGGCCTAATCGATGCGGTCGAGGTCCTGAAGGGCGTGGAAGGCATCAGCTTCGTTCAGTTCGATGAGAAGGACGTGGTGCGCCACACGCTCGTACAGCGCATCGTCAAGGCCTATGAGCGGTACAACGAAGCCATCGGCGCGGCCCGCCAGCTCACTCTAAAGTTGAGCGATCCGGAACCCGCGGCGACGCCGGTTGTGGCGGTTTCGGAAACTGCCCCGCAGGCCTAGAGCGGCGCCATGTCCTCTCCAGAAGGCAGTACGGTCACGTTCCGGCGCGTTCCCGCGAGTCTGCGCCGCAACGTCATCCGGAAATTTGCGCGTCAGTTGCAGACTGAAGTTTCCAAGGGACGGCCCTTCGATACATTGATCACGGGCGACGCCGAGTTGCGCCGCCTGAATCGGGATTTCCGCGGCCAGGACTACGCTACGGACGTTCTGTCGTTTCCAGCGGATCGGAGCCGCGGCTGTGAGGAAGCGGTTGCTTCACTCGGCGATCTCGCCATCTCGCTGGCCCGCGCACGCGCACAGGCCCGTGAGTTTGGTCACGCCACCGAGCAGGAAATCCAGATCCTGATGCTGCACGGCCTGCTGCACCTTCTGGGCTTCGATCACGAAAACGACAACGGACGAATGGCCCGCGCCGAAAAACGGTGGCGCGCCCGCCTGGGTTTGCCGAGCGGCCTCATCGAGCGAGTGCGGGGATGATGCTGGCAGTCATACTCGCGGCGCTGATCGCCGTCCCGCTGCTGGGGCTTGCCACCTTCGTGCAACTGCTCTACCTGGAAAGCCTCCGCCTGCGCACACGCGACCTGCCCTCGCTCAAGTATTTCAAGGAAACCCTGGAAGACAAGCTCGGCCTCAAGACTGAGGACGGCGCAGGCACCTTTTCGCTCATCAAGCACACCATCATGGTGCTGGTGGGCGTCTTCTTCCTGGCGTGGTTCGCCGATGGCGAGCCATGGACCGCCGCCAGTTTCTGGCAGGCGGTGCTGGCCGCCTGGCTCACTATGGTGGCCATCTCGTACGCCTTGCCCCAACTGCTCTACCGCCGCACTACCGGCGAGTGGCTGGTGCCGCTGATTCCCCTGTTGCGCGGACTGGCCCTGCTGGCGCGGCCTTTGGTGGCAATGCTCTCATTTTTCCAATCGCTGATCGACCTGGCGGACGACGCGGCCACCGCCGAAGAGGTGCCCACCTCCGCGGAGAACATCGAAGCCCTGATTTCGGCCGGCACGGAAGAGGGACTCATCGAAGAGGAAGATCGCGAACTGATTCAGGGCGTCGTTGAATTCGGTGACAAGGTGGTGCGCGAAGTCATGACGCCGCGGCCCAACATCGTGGCCATTTCCGTGGATGCCACGCTGGAAGAACTGCGCCAGCTCGTCATCACCGAACAGTATTCGCGCATCCCCGTTTACGAAGGCTCCATCGACCAGGTGCTGGGCTTCGTCCATGTGCGCGACATGTTCGAGCTCGAAGAAGAGGAGCGCGCCAGCCGCACCGTCCGCGAACTGATCCGCCCCATCCTGTTCGTCCCCGAGACCAAACCCGTCAACGACCTGATGCGCCAGATGCAGCAGGAGAACACCCACATGGTGATTGTGGTGGATGAGTACGGCAATACCGCCGGGCTCGCCACCATGGAAGATCTGCTCGAAGTCATCATCGGCGAGATTCGCGATGAGCACGAACCTGACAGCGACGTCACCGAAGATGGTCACGGCGGCTTCATCGTGTCCGGCAATTTTGATCTGGATCGCGTGGGCGATCTGGTCGATGTCTTCCATCGCGAAGAGGATATCGAATCGACCACCGTGGGCGGCCTGGTCAGCGAGTGGCTCGGCCGCGTGCCCAAGGCGGGCGAGTTCGTGGATCGCGATGGCATTCGGGTCGAAGTGCTGGCTAGCGACGAGTTGCGCGTGGAAAAGGTTCGCATCAGTAAGTCTCAAACGGTTGCTCATGAGTGAAAAATTCAAGTCCGGATTCGTGTCGCTGATTGGCCTGCCGAACGCGGGAAAATCGACGCTGTTGAACGCCATGGTGGGTCAGAAGGTGGCCATTGTGGCGGATAAGCCGCAGACCACGCGGACCTCAGTGCAGGGAGTATTGACGCTGCCCGGCGCGCAGATCGTGTTCGTGGATACGCCGGGCATTCACAAGGCCGATACGCCGCTCAACAAGCGGCTCATGCAGACGGTGCGCAACTCCCTGGAAGAGCGCGACCTGCTGCTCTTCCTGGCCGACGCCACTTCTCCATTCGGGGAACGGGACCGCCGCGCGCTGGACCTGGCGGGCAAAACCGGAACTCCTGTGGTGCTGGTGCTCAACAAAATCGACCTGGTGAAGGAGAAGGCGAAGCTGCTGCCCCTCATCGAGGAGTACAAGCGCCACTTCGCCTTTGCCGAGTACGTACCGGTGTCCGCTGCCAAAAAGAAGGGACTCGACGAGTTGCAGCGCGTGATCCTGTCGCGCCTCCCCGAAGGCCCTGCGTACTTCCCTGAGGACTACATCACCGACCAGCCGGAGCGCTTTCTGGCCGCCGAGCTGATTCGCGAGAAGATCCTCCAGGCGACGCGCCAAGAGGTGCCGCACTCGATCGCCGTCATGGTGGACAAGTGGGAGGAGACGCCAAGAATCACTCGCATCTTCGCCACGATCCGGGTGGAACGCGACGGGCAGAAGGCCATCGTCATCGGCAGCAAGGGCGCCATGCTGAAGAGAATCGGCACGCTGGCGCGCGAAGAAATGGAACGTCTGTTCGGTGTGAAGATCTATCTGGACCTGCATGTGCGCGTGCAGCCTGGATGGCGCGAGCAGCCCGCCTTCCTCAACGCCCTGGACTGGCGTACAATGGCCGGAGAAGATGACCACTAAAATCTATGCTTCGCTGATCGCCCTACTGCTGTTCGCGGGCGTC
>OKRF01000139.1:23593-30844 GCA_900290315.1 Candidatus Sulfopaludibacter sp. SbA3
GAGGTGCGCATCAAGCTCTCCGGCGATTCCATCGCTAAGGGCGCCGGCTTCACCGTAGACTGTAAAAACGGCGTGGTCACCTTGAGCGGCGTGGCCGAAAACGAGCGGCAGAGGGATCGGGCTGCGGCCGTTGCCAAGAAGGTGAAGGGCGTCAAGCAGGTGGTCAACAACCTCACTCTCGGCGACAGAAAATCGGGCAAATGAATCGGGTGGTTCCCCTCTGTGGCGCCGGTCTCCTGCTTGCCTTTCTGCTGGCCGCACAGGAATTCACGCTGGCGAGAGTCGAGCTGGTGGCGCGCGGCTACACGTTCACGGAAGGCGCCGCGTGGAACTCTAAGGAAGACTACCTGATCTTCAGCGATACACCCAGCGACCGTCTCCTGAAGTGGATTCCAGGCCACGATGTCGAGCCCTACCGCGCGGACGCGCACGGGCCGTGCGGCAATGCCTTCGACGTCCAGGGGCGCCTCTACACCTGCGAGACGCGCACGCGCCGCGTGACCCGCACCGATAAGAACGGCAAAATCGAAGTGCTGGCGGCCGAGTGGGAGGGCAAGAAGCTGAATGCGCCCGCCCATGTGGCGGTCAGCCACAACGATCACGTCTATTTCACCGACCCGGCATTCGGTTCGCAAAGCGACCATCGCGAGCTGGATTTCTACGGCGTGTATCACATCCCGCCGAAGGGCCCCATGAAGCTGGTGGCCAAGCCCACCGGCCGCCCCAACGGCATCGCCCTCTCTGCCAACGGGAAAATTCTTTACGTCACCAATTCCGACGAGCACAATGTGCGGGCGTACGACGTGGACCACAACGGCGATACCAGCAACGAACGCATTCTGATTCCCAGGATCGTCGACGTGCCTGGCGCAATGACTGTCGATGAAAAGGGCTATCTCTTCGTCGCCGCCAGGGGTGTGACCATATTTAGTCCTCTCGGCAAGCCCATTCCCGGCTTCCAAACCAAGGATTACGCGTCCAGTTGCGTCTTCGGCGAAGCCGATCTCAAAAGCCTCATCATCACCGCGCGCGGCAACGTCTACCGCGCCCGCTTCGAAGAAGCGGAGGCCAAATGAAAGAGCCCCGCGGCGCGCAACCTTCCCTAACCCCCAACCCCCAACCCCAAATCCCGTTTTTGGACGATCGCCGATACCCCAAACGCCCGCTGATCGGAGTCGGCGCAATCATGCTCCGGCGCGACCGCATCCTGATGGCGCAGCGCGGCAAGGAGCCGTTGAAAGGCTGGTGGTCGTTGCCCGGCGGGGCGCTGGAAACCGGCGAATCGCTGGAAGACGGCGTGCGCCGCGAAGTGCGCGAGGAGACAGGACTCGAGATCGTCCCGCTCGGCGTTCTCGAAATCTTCGAGCGCATCATGCGCGATGCGAGCGGCGCCGCGGAGTATCACTACGTGCTCATCGACTATGTCTGCCGCGTGACCGGCGGTAAGCTCTTTCCGGGCGACGACGTCTGTGCGGTGGAATGGGTGCGGCGCGCCGATCTCCCCAAATTGCAGATTACCGAAGGGACTCTCGGCGTGATTGAAAAAGCCTTCTCCAACCGCCGACAATATAAGTAAATTGAGAACTAGCGCTGAGATTTTAGAATTCGAGCCGCTGCGGCGGCTGTTGGGCCGCTACATCTCCAGCCCCGCGGGACGCCGTGAGTTGGAGAAATTGCAGCCGTGCGCCGATCTGGCCAGGCTCACCGAAGACCTGGAAGAGGCCGGTGAAGCCGTGGAGTATCTGCGGCTGGCCACCCGCCCGCAACCAGCCGCGCGCGGAGCCGCCATCCGGGTGGACTTCGGCGGACTGCCCGACCTGGAAGCCGCCGTCAACAAGCTGCACATCGAAGGCGCCAGCCTGGAACCGAAGGAGATCTTCGACGTTTTCCTGCTGCTGGACCGCGCCGCGGACGCTAAGAGCGTGCTCACCGCGGCCGCCCAGCGCTTTCCGCGACTTGGACGCCGTGCCCTGACCATCGGCGATTTTCGCGGCCTGCTGCAGGATCTGGAGGGCAAGATCCTGCCCGACGGCAGCGTTTCCGACAACGCCAGCGTGGCCCTGGCCCGCCTGCGCCGCGATATCGAACGGCAGAAGAAATCGATTCAGGAATCGCTTGAACGCTTTCTCAAAGCGCATCGCGAAGAGGGCGTCCTGCAGGAAGAGTTCGTCACCATCCGTAACGAGCGCTTCGTGGTTCCGGTAATCGCCGGGCAGCGCCGCAAACTGGACGGCGTCATTCACGGCGCCAGTTCCAGCGGCCACACCCTTTTCGTCGAGCCGCTCGAAACCATCCACCTCAATAACGAACTGGTGCGTCTCACCGAAGAAGAGATGCGCGAGGTGCACCGCATCCTGGTGGAGATGACAGCCCGCCTGCGCGGCCACGCCGCCTCCATTCGCCAGACGGTCACGACCATGGCAGAGTTGGAACTGATCTTCGCCAAAGGACGCTTCTCCACCGAATTCGATTGCGTGATACCGCGCTTCTCCGGCCGCCTGCTGCTGCGCGATGCGCGTCACCCTCTGCTGGAAGACGTGCTGCGCAAGCGCCGCAAGAGCGCGGTCCCGGTGAGCCTGGAACTCATCAAAGAGCGCCGCACCCTGCTGATCAGCGGTCCCAACACGGGCGGCAAGACAGTCACGCTCAAGACTGTGGGACTGCTCAGCCTGATGGCGCAATCGGGACTGCCTGTACCCGCGGCGGAGGCCGAATTCCCGCTCTTCGAACAGGTGCTGGCCGATATCGGCGATTACCAGTCCATTCAGGAAAACCTCAGCACGTTTTCCGCCCACGTCTCCAACATCCGCGAGATGGCGCTAGACGTAACGCCCGCTTCGCTGGTGTTGCTGGATGAACTGGGCGCGGCCACCGATCCTGAAGAAGGCGGCGCGCTGGGCGTCGCCATTGTCGAACACTTCCGTGGCGCCGGCGCATTCACCCTGGTTTCCACGCACCTGATGGCGCTCAAGATCTACGGCGCCTCCACCGAGGGAGTGGTCAACGGATCCATGGGATTCGATGAGCAGACCTTCGAGCCCACTTATCAACTGCGCCTGGGACTGCCTGGAAAATCGGCGGGGTTGGAAATTGCCACCCGCCTCGGCATGCCCGAGGACATCATGCGCCGTGCGCGCCATTCCATGAGCGATCGCGAGCGCGACGTCACCCGCTTCCTCAGCGAACTGCATCACCGCATCGAAACCACCCAGGCACTGGAGCAGGCCCTGCGCGAAAAGCTGGCCGCGCTCGACGTGCGCGAAAAGGAAATCGCACGAGAGTGGGAAAAACGCGAGACCGCCAAGTTGAAGGAACTGGAGCGCCGCACCGATGCGGCCTTGGCCCGCTTCGAGGAACAGGCGCAGGACACGTTGGGCAAGATTGTGCAAGGCGGCGATCGCCGCAAAGCCGATCAGGACGCCCAGCGCCGCGTTTCCAAGGCCAAGCGCGAACTGAAAGAGGACTTCCAGACCACCGTGCTGGCCACGCAGGATGATTCCCGCCAGGACCGCATTCAGCCCCTGCGCGTCGAAGAGGGCGTGCGCGTCCGCCTGAAAGATGTCCGCGACCCGGCCCGCGTGCGCCGCGTGCTGGGCAACGGCCGCTTCGAAGTCGAGGCCGGCTTCATGAAGATGCAGATTTCCATCGACGACGTGATCGAAGTGCTGCCGGAAGGTGGCCCATCCGCCGGCAAACTGCCCAAGAACGTTTCCTTCAAGCCCGCTCCGGAACTGGCCCCCGTGCACCAGGAGATCAACATCATCGGCAAGCACGCCGAGGAGGCCCGCGACGAAGTGGATCAGTTCCTGGACCACGCCGTCATGGCCACCGCCAGCCGCATCCGCATCGTCCACGGCCACGGCATGGGCATCCTGCGTAAAGTGATTCAGGAACTCCTCAGCAAGCACCCCCACGTGGCGCGCTACTACCCCGCACCGCAATCGGAAGGCGGGTCGGGCGCGACCATTGTGGAATTGCGGGAGTAGAAAGACGTGCCAACCACGCGCGAAGTCATTCAAGCGGCGCTTGAGCAAGATCTGATCGATAAAGATCGCAAGAGCGTTCGAGTCCGGCTGCTGCCCAGCCTGGATTGACACGGCGGCAAGGCGAATCCGGGCAGCCAGGATCTCGGGCGTCGCTTTCAAGGTGAGAAGAGTCTCATCGGGGAGAATGTAGTTTGACTCGCCGCCGCCAACCTACCGTGGAGGACTTGTCTCGCTCCGCCCGATCCTACAGCGCCCCCAGAACTTCCGCCGCATGTCCCTTCACTTTCACCTTGCCGTAGATCTTTTCGATCTTGCCGTCCGGCCCGATGACGAAGGTAGTGCGCTCGATTCCCATCACCTTCTTGCCGTACATGTTCTTCTCTTTCCAAACGCCATAAGCGTGGGCCGCTGCCTTATCCTCATCGGCCAGCAACGTGAAGGGAAGATCGTACTTCTGTTTGAATTTGGCCTGCGCGGTGGGCTTGTCCGGAGAGACTCCCACGATCGCCGCGCCCTTCTTCGTGAACTTCTTGATATCGTCGCGAAACTCGCAGGCCTCCACCGTGCAGCCGGGAGTATCGGCCTTGGGATAGAAGTACAGCACCACGCGCTGGCCCTTCAAATCGGATAGCCGGAACGCCTCGCCGGTGTCCGTGTGCACCTGGATGTCGGGAGCCTGGTCGCCTTCTTTCAGCATGTCGTCACCCCAGCTTCTTTTTGAAGAGTTCGGTGACCGCAGTCACATTGGCCTGGCCGCGGCTGGCTTTCATCGCCTGTCCCACCAGGAAATTCATCACTGTGGTCTTGCCGCCCTGGTACTGCTCCACCTGCTTCGGATTGCTCGCGATCACGTCCGCGATGATCTTCTCCAGCGCTCCGGAATCGCTGATCTGCTTGAGTCCTTCGCGCTCTACGATCACCCCGGGAGCGTCTCCGGTGGCAAACATCTTCGGAAAAACCTCTTTCGCCAGCTTGCCCGAAAGTTCGCCCGTGGCTATCAACTTCACCAGTTCGCCGAGGTGTTCCGGCCTCACCGGCGAATCGGCAATCTCCTTGCCCGCCGCCTTGAGCATCCCCATCAGGTCGCCCATCACCCAATTGGCGGTGGTCTTGGCGTCGCCCGAAACGCGCGCGGCAGTTTCGAAATATTCGCTGGCGGCGCGCGTTTGCGTCAGCACATCCGCATCGTATTCGCGCAGCCCCAACTCCCCGACGAAACGCGCCCGCTTGCGCGCCGGCAGTTCCGGCATGGCGCCCCGCACCTCTGCCAGCCACTGGTCGCTGATGCGCAGGGGAACCAGGTCGGGCTCGGGGAAATAGCGATAGTCGTGCGCGTCTTCCTTGCTGCGCATGGTGAAAGTCTCGTCCGGGGTTGTACAGCCGCGTCTCCTGCACCACCCGGCCGCCGCTCTCCAGCAGGGCGATCTGCCGCACGATTTCGAAATCGAGAGCCTGCTTCAGGAAGCGGAAGGAATTCAGATTCTTCACCTCCGCCTTGGTGCCCAACTTCTCCGCGCCCTTGAGCCGCACCGATACGTTGGCATCGCAGCGCAGGTGGCCCTTCTCCATGTCGCACGTGGAGACTTCCATGAATTGCAGCACCTGCTTCAACTCGGTGAGGTAAGCGTATGCCTCGCTGGAGCTGCGCATATCGGGCTCGCTGACGATTTCGATCAGCGGCGTGCCGCTGCGGTTCAGGTCCACGTAGGAGTAGCGGTCCGAATCCTTGAAGCCATCGTGCACGCTTTTGCCGGCATCATCTTCCATGTGAACGCGCGTCACCCCGATCCGCCGGGCCGCGCCGTCCACTACGATGTCGGCGAAGCCATGCTCCGCCAGTGGCTCATCGTATTGCGAAATCTGGTAGCCCTTGGGCAGATCCGGGTAGAAATAGTTCTTGCGGGCAAATCGGGAATGCGCGCGCACCTGGCAGTTCAGCGCCAGAGCGCCTTTGATCGCCAGTTCCACCGCCGCGCGATTGAGCACCGGCAGCGCTCCCGGGTGCCCCAGGCACACCGGGCACACATTGGTATTCGGCGGCGCGCCGAAGCCGGTAGGACAGCCGCAGAAAATCTTCGTGGCGGTGGAAAGCTGTACGTGCACTTCCAGTCCGATCACGGGTTCGTATCGCGCAATCACCTCGGCGGACGGCGCGGCGGAAACAGAAGAAGACATGGTGTCTTCTTATTATAGTGGGGCACGCTAAGAAGACAGACGACAAACGGCGCTCCGTCTGTCCTACCGGCTGGTCCGCAGCTTGGTCTGCAATGCTTTGAGGAATTCCCGCAGCGCCTTCAGGTCCGCCGCCTGCCACTTCACTACCACGAAATAGCGGCCGGCATCGAAAAATACCGTGTCGGCACTCGGCCGCCACCGCTGCGACAGTTCCTGCCCCACGGCGGCTGATCGCAATTGGTACACGCGCGCCTGCAGTTTTCCCGGCCCGTCATAAGCGGCCTCGCGCAGACGTTCCACTTCGTTGCGCGGCACCGGATCGGGCGCTTCGGAAACTGCGAGGTCTCGCGTTTCCCCGCGGCGCCAGACGCTGGCGACCGTTTCCGGGAAGAGATCCGGCGGAAGCTCCGCCTCCTTGCCGCAACCACTGAGAGCCAGCGTGAGCATCATCCAATTCCTGCGCGTCATCCACCCTCGATTCTTGCATGACCTCGCAAATCATGGTGCTACCATCGCAGGTATGGCGAAGTTTAGGCCGGCGAAGGGAAAAAGTAAGAGCTCTGTCGCTCCGCAGGGCGGGCTTGCCTGCGTCGTTCTGGTGATCCTCGGCGTCATCTTGCTGATGGTGTTTCTGTACTTCGGAATGACCGGCGCGACTACAAAATGAGAACTCATGAGAACAGATAATCGCAAGGGGGACGAGGCGCGCCCGGTGGAAATCATCACCGGCGTCCTCAAGACCGCGGAAGGTTCCGCGCTGATCAAGGTCGGCAACACCCACGTGCTGTGCGCCGCCAGTGTGGAAGATACCGTACCGCCCTTTATGCGCAATTCGGGCAAGGGTTGGGTCACGGCGGAATACTCCATGCTGCCCCGCACCACGGCCAAGCGCACACCGCGCGAAGTCACCAAGGGACGGCCGTCGGGAAGAACACACGAGATTCAACGCTTGATCGGGCGCTCCATGCGCTCGGTGGTAGACGTGAACGCGCTCGGCGAACGTACGGTGGTGATGGATTGCGACGTGATCCAGGCCGATGGCGGCACGCGCACTGCATCCATTACCGGCGCTTTTGTGGCGCTGGCCCTG
>OKRF01000139.1:30854-36258 GCA_900290315.1 Candidatus Sulfopaludibacter sp. SbA3
CCGATGGCGGCACGCGCACTGCATCCATTACCGGCGCTTTTGTGGCGCTGGCCCTGGCGCTGCGGCAACTGGTGGATTTCGGTGTGCTCCGCAACGTGCCGCTGCGCGACTACGTAGCTGCCACCAGTGTGGGCCTGGTGCGCGGCGTCCCCATGCTGGATCTGTGTTATGAAGAAGACTCGCAGGCCGATGTCGATATGAACGTCGTGATGACCGGCAGCGGCAAGTTCATCGAGGTGCTCATCGAGGTGCAGGCCACCGCCGAACATTCCCCTTTCGACGATTCGCAGATGGGGCAGTTGGTCGAGCTGGCGCGCGGCGGAATCGCCCAACTGATCGAAATCCAGAAGAGGGCCACCAGGCTTTGATCCGGCTGTACTGCGCCACAGGCAATGCGGGTAAGCTGCGTGAATTCCGCCTGGCCGCGAATCATGCGCCCGTACAGATCGAGCCGGTGCCGGGATACAAGCAGATCCCGCCGTGTGAGGAGAATGGCGCAACCTTTGCCGAAAATGCGCTCATCAAAGCGCGTCACTATGCGCCTTATGTGGATGGCCTCTTGTTTGCCGACGATTCCGGCCTGGTGGTAGAAGCTTTGGATGGCGCTCCCGGTATTTATTCGGCGCGCTTCGCCGGACCCAACGCCAACGACGCAGCCAACAACCGCCTGCTACTGGAAAAACTGAGAGGCGTCCCAAATCGCGCCGCCAGCTTTGTGTGCGTGATCGCCATGGTGGAAGGCGGTGTCGAGAAGGGAATCTATACCGGCCGCGTGGATGGCGTCCTCCTCGAAGAAGCTCGCGGTCCCGGCGGCTTCGGCTACGACCCGCTGTTCTACTATCCCCCGTTCGCCTGCACCTTCGGCGAAGCCAGCGAAGAGCAGAAATTCGTAGTGAGCCACCGGGGACAGGCTTTTCGCTCACTACTCAGTCAAGTGCTCTGAAAGACCGGCCCGAAGGGCCGCACCTTCCCCTGGATCCCGACCCCTGGCTCCCGGCCCCCGTTCCTACGTCTCCTTTTTCGCCTCGCCCGCGTCCATCTTCTGCTTCCAGGGGAGCAGGACCCGAAGGGTAAACAGATTGACCAAAGCCAGAGTCGCCGCCACGAAGTAGCGGTCCTGCGCCACGGCGGCGCCCAGAACGCCCGTGGTCCAGATGCTTGCCGCGGTAGCTGTGCCGTGGACGTTGCCTTCGCTCTTCAGAATGGCGCCACCCCCGATGAATCCGATTCCGGCCACCAGGCCCTGAATCACCCGGCTCGGCGCGGCTGCGTCCATAGAGGTGGTCAGCAAGACGTATCCGCAGCTTGCCATCGCCACCAGCGGAAAGGTGCGCACGCCCACGCTGTGCGCCTCCTTTTCGCGATACCACCCCACGGGCAGCGCTAGCGCGTATGCAATTGCCAGCCGGAGTACGTCGTACGCCTGGTCCGGCATCCCGAACGGATTTGCCATAGGTGCAGTTATACCACTTTCATGCTAAAAACATTTCCTGTACATTATGTTATATGCAGAGCAGCCGCGATTCGTCTGTCTGGAAGAGCCTCGCCGTCGCTTTTGGCGATGGCCTGGCCTTCGGCGTGGGCATGAAGCTTACGCAACCCGCGGGCCGCGCGTCCGTCGCAGCCCCGCAAACCGATCTCACCCCTTTGGCCCACCGTCTGGAACAGATGGAGAGCCGCATCGCGGAGATCGAGAATCTTCCCCGAACCCTCGCCCCGGCGGAAAGGGCAGCGCCTCAACCCTTCGACCAAAAGGTCCTGGAGGCCGTAGTCAACGCTCTCGACGCTCGCCTGCACGAACATGCCGGCCAGGTGGAACGCCAGATCACGGAACTGCAGGCCAAGGTCGCGATCGAGTTCAAGACCCTTCACCAGCAGGACCGCTCGGTGGCGGACAGCATGCAAATCCGCATGGAGCAGTTGCAGCAGCAGTTCAGCAGGCAATTGACTGCCATCCGCGATGCCGCGGAGGCAGACCGCCGGGTCATGGAGGAACAGATCTCCACCCTGCACCACGATGTGGCCGAAGTGCTCAGCGGGCAATTCGAAGCCTTCCAACAGCAGATTCGCGAGGAGGTTCGCCAGACCGTGGGCAATGCGGCGGCTATGGCCGCATCGGCCGCGGATTCCGCCATTGAAGAGCGCCTGGCCCCCCTGCGCGCCGCCGTGCAAGCCAAGGACCGCGAGATCGCCGAGTTGCGCGCCCGCCTCGCCGGTAGCGACCAGGCGACGCTCGATCTGCTCCAGGGCGTCGGCGAGATCTGCCGGCGTGCCGCGCAGCGCTTCGTAGCCGCGGAGGCGACTCCGCCGCAAACTCCGTTCAGCAGCATGGAACCGGAACCCGCCGCGCCTGCGGACTCGCCCATCGCGTCCCTTGACGATCTGCCGCCAGCCGCCTCGGCATCGGACCCGGAATTGCCCCCCACCGGCGAATTCCTAGGTCTCACCGATGGAGAGACCATTCCTGGTTTCGCTCAGCCCCAGCCGTCCAGCCGGCTGTGGCGCGTTCCGCTGGTATCGTCCCTGGTGCTCACTACAGGGGTGATGTTGATGGTGCATTACCTGTAGCTGCGTCAGGTTTCCGGTGGCTTTTCGGCGCGGTCTATTAGGTCTCCACCATGGCGTGTGATACCTTTCCTCTAAGCACGTCATGGATGCCTTTCTCAAGGATCTGCACCACGCCGGCCGCATGTTTCTCCGGTCCCCGGGCTTCAGCGTGACCGCCATCGCAGCTCTGGCGCTCGGCATCGCCGCCAACACCGCCATCTTCTCGGTAGTCAACACGGTCCTGTTGAAGCCGTTCGCGTATCCCGACGCTGACCGGATCGTGATGTTTCAGAATACTCTTCGGGATGGCGTGCGGAGCGGCAGTGCCGCGCCTGTGGAATTCAACTGGTGGCGGCAGCACAGCGAGGCCTTCCAATACATTTCGGCTTACCAGTTCAACGTTGCCAATTGGACCGGCGAATCCGTCGCGGAACAGATCCCGATCATGGAAGTCACTGCCGACTTCCTGCGGCTGTGCGGCGCGATTCCGCTGCATGGCCGTACATTTTCCACCGAAGACGACTTGCCGAACGCACCCAAAACCGTAGTGCTCGCCTACCCATTCTGGGAGCGGCACTTCGGCGGCGACCCCGAGGTGCTTGGCATTCGCATCACCCTGCGCGGGGAGCCCTACGAAGTCATTGGCGTCCTCGGCCCCACGCTCAACAACAGTCAGATTGCGGAACAATCCCTGGGATCCGGCGACATCCAAATCAACCAGCCGCCGGACGTCTATCTCCCTTTCCAGCTCGACCCCAACAGTAAAGTTCGGGGCCATTACTTCAATGTCGCCGGGCGCTTGAAACCCGGAGTCACCCTGGCGGCCGCGAACGGGCAATTACAAGCCACTTATCGGGAGTACGCCCGCCAGTGGCCGGATTTGACCACGGGGGCAAGCTTCGGTGTACAGATCCTGCAGGACGCAGTCGCGGGCGGCGTGCGCAATTCGCTGCTGATGCTTTGGGGTGCGGTCGGCTTTGTGTTGCTGATCGCCTGCGCGAATGTTGCCAACTTGCTGCTGGCGCGCGCCACGGACCGGAGGCGCGAAATTGCGATTCGTGCGGCGGTCGGAGCCGGGCGCGGGCGGATCGTTCGCCAACTTCTTACGGAGAGCGTGCTGCTGTCGCTCGCCGGCGGCGGCATGGGTCTGGCGGCGGGCTATGCCGGCATCCGCGCCATTCTGAAGTTCGTCCCCGATAACCTCCCGCGGATCGGCTCAGGCGGGTCCAACGTGGGTCTGGACTGGCGCATCTTGGGGTTCACGCTCGCGGTGTCGATTCTGACTGGCATTCTGTTCGGACTCATTCCCGCTTTCGCAGCGTCGCGGGCGGATTTGAGCAGCGCGCTGAAACAGAGCGGCAATCGCGGCGGCACCGGCTTGCGGCATAGCCGGACACGGGCGCTGCTGGTGACCACTGAGATGGCGCTGGCCTTGCTGCTGCTGATTGGCGCGGCGCTATTGGTCCGCAGCTTCATCGCCATCCGGCAAGTGAACCCCGGCTTCGATGCACACAACGTCTTGACGATGCGCATGTCGCTGACCGGTCCGCGGTTCGCCAAGGCGGCGGCCGCGACCCAAGCGATTCACGAGGGATTGCGCCGCATTCGAGCGCTTCCGGGAGTCGAAGTCGCGGGCCGCCACCTGTTGCGTGCCACTGGAGGACCGCTTCAGCGCCGGCTTCCAAATTGCCGGACGTCCGGGTGTCACGGGATGGACGCTGGTTTCCCCAGGTTACTTCGAGACATTCAAGATTCCCGTTCTACACGGCCGCTCGTTTGCCGAGCAAGACGACAGCGGTCCCCCGGTTGTCATCATCAATCAGACATTGGCGCAACAGTTCTGGCCGAACAGCGACCCGTTGAATGACCAGATTATAGTGGGTGAGCAGGCGCGCCAAATTATCGGAGTGGCCGGCGACGTCCGCGACGATGCCCTCAATCGCAACCCACGTCCCAACCTGTACGAGCTTTCGGCGCAGATGACCAACACCAGCTTACTGACGACGGAACCGTGGGCTTGGGTAATCCGCGCCCGGGCGGCGCCGCGGACATTGCGTTCCGCGATTCAGGAGGAGCTGCGCGAAGCCAGCGGAGGCTTACCGGTGGCCGGCGTACGGACGATGGAGGAAATCCTCTCGCGATCGACGGCCGCCCAGAACTTCAGAACGCTGGTGCTGACCATCTTCGGATGCTCGGCGTTGTTGCTGGCGGCGATTGGGATTTACGGATTGATGGCCTACTCCGTGGCTCAGCGCGTCCCGGAAATCGGGATCCGTCTGGCGCTCGGCGCGGAGTCGAGCGACATTCGAAGGATGGTGGTGATGCAGGGCCTGCGGCCGGCTCTGGCAGGCGTGGTTTGCGGACTCGCTGCGGCTTTCGGGTTGACACGCTTCCTCGCGGGCTTTCTGTTCGGCGTGAAGGCGTGGGATCCCCTGATCTTTTCTCTAGTCCCGGCGATATTGGCCGGCGTTGCGCTGGTTGCAGCATGGTTGCCGGCGCTGCGCGCAAGCCGGGTCGATCCCCTCCACGCGCTGCGGCTCGAATAGGCTTTCCGGCGTCCAATATTGGTATGGATAGACCCTGGAACGCACGCCGCAAGATCGCGTTGAACCTGGCAACCGCGGTCCTATTGCTCTGCACGGCGCTGTGCATGGCGGGCCAATTCTTGACAATGCCGAATGTGCCCCTTTTCGGAGGGCCGTCCAGTTGGGACCATCTGGCGCAGATCGCCGCCGAGACAAGTTCGTTGCTCCTCCTATGTGCCGGTGTCCTCATCCTCTTCCGACCTCGCGTCGGATATAGTCTTGGATTGGCCGCCGGACTGATCTCCCTAGTGTGGCTCCCCCCCCCCCCCCCC
>OKRF01000139.1:36265-42872 GCA_900290315.1 Candidatus Sulfopaludibacter sp. SbA3
GCGTCGGATATAGTCTTGGATTGGCCGCCGGACTGATCTCCCTAGTGTGGCTCGCGCTAACCGAGGTCTGGCTCGGTTCGCGGAATTCCTGGATCTTTCTGAACTACGAGAACCCGGAAATGCCACCTTGGGACAGCAGTGACTGGGGCCCGGTTTTTTTTGAACTGAGAATCCTGGCTGCGGCCTTCACCGTGATTGCGGTTTCCTGCACTGCGCTTCGCTTATTTCCAGCCCGATGGGTGCTGCGGGGGGCTCCGTTGTGCCGGCGCACTTGGCCCGCCTTCGCGGTTGGATTTTTCGTGCTGGCCGCGTGGTTCGTCCACTCCGTGACACCTTACAGTGCCCCTGGTTACGACCACCCGCCACATGCGCCAATGCGGATCCTGCACCTACAGAAGCGTGGCCTGCGCTTTTATGAAACCACAGTGAATATGTTCAGATTTGGACAAGTCTGGGTTCAACGGGTTGACAGAAGGCTCTTCCAGTACCGCTTCCAGGCTCGACTTGCCTTGTCCTTACTGGATGGTGCTTCACCGGCCTACCACCGTGCGCAAGCCATGATCCAGTCGCCTGAACTGTGGAAGCGGCGCACGCCTCCTCCCCGAATGATGTGGTCCTGGAATGCAGAGGGTTGGTACGTAGTCCTCAAAGACTCCCAACTCCTCGCGTTCACAACAGAGTCTGGAACCAAACCTCCAGCCGAGGTTACGGATCTCTTCCACGAACTCGAGAAGCTGCCAACGTCAGAGGAACGATCGTTCGCTTTCCGGGATGTGTGCCTGGGATTCTGCTACGATCCCGTGGCAGCACTCGGGTTTTCAATCTTACCGCAGCGGAACAGACTGCTCAGCAGCAGTACCTTCGTGCGTAGTGGGTTCTGAGGCTGTGCGAACTCGCACGAAAGGGTACCTCGGTGTTAGTACCAGCGGTACGAAAAAGCCAACGAAGAAAATCAATTCCAGAACTATTTCGGAATTACAGATCTTAATATAATGATATTATCTTTTAGCAGCCTTTCTCTCTGCACCTCGGTCTGCGAGGCCGCCGGAGGCAAGGCACGTGAAACGGTATCTTCGCTTCTTTTACTTAATCTGTTTGATATCCCTTCCACTTACTTCGGGATGGGCTGCCAATCAATCCAACTCTGATAAAGGGCTGCAAGCCGCCTTTCAGCAGGCACTGTATGGCGTGGAGGCCACCCCCGGCGGGTTTGCGGCTTCCAATCCGTCGCAGCAGATCTCTGCCCGGTTCATCTCGGGTGAAGTGCTCTTCCAATCCCAGGAGAGCAGCGCCGGCCTGCGCCTGCAGGGTTATGGTTATGGAGAGCGCCTGATCCAAGCCCAGGTGCCACGGCTGACGGGAAGCGGGAATCGCATCGATTACCGTCGCGGCAGCCTGACGGAGTGGTATGTGAATCGTCCGGAGGGCGTGGAACAGGGCTTCACACTGGCGGCGCGGCCGGGTCTTGCGGGGCCTGGCGAGCGGCTCACTATCGTCCTTGAGGTTACGGGCGGACTGGAGCCGGTGCTGGCGCCGGCGGGAGATGCGGTGCTATTGGAATCCGCCGGGCAGGCCCAGCTCCGTTACACGGGCCTGCGAGCATGGGACGCCACCGGCCGGGAATTGCCAGCGCGCCTGGACGTGCGGGGCCGCGACGTGCGCCTCGCCATCGCGGATATGGGCGCCGTCTACCCAGTCACCGTGGATCCGTTCGTACAGGCGGCCAAGCTGACGGCCGGCACTGACGGAGCCTCCGGCGACTCCTTCGGTATATCCGTGGCGGTGGACGGGACTACGGCGGTGATCGGCGCCTATAAGA
Source organism: Candidatus Sulfopaludibacter sp. SbA3 (assembly GCA_900290315.1). Taxonomy (GTDB): domain Bacteria; phylum Acidobacteriota; class Terriglobia; order Bryobacterales; family Bryobacteraceae; genus Sulfopaludibacter. Next base: position 38,085 of record OKRF01000139.1, read on the forward strand.
ATGCCAGCTCGCGGGGCGCCGCTTACGTTTTCGTGTGCAGCAGCGGCGTCTGGACCCAGCAGGCCAAGTTGGTGGCTGCGGATAGCGCGACGACGGACGATTTCGGCTTCGCCGTGGCGGTGATGGGCGATACCGCGGTGATCGGAGCATACAACAAGTACGTAAATCCTTATAGCTCGGCAGGGGCAGCCTACGTCTTCACGCGCACTGGCACCACTTGGAGCCAGCAGGCCAAGCTGCTAGCCGGCGACCCCGCGAATAGCGATTTCTTCGGTTATTCCGTAGCGCTGAGCAGCGATACGGCTGTGATCGGTGCCTATGCCAAACGGGTTGGGTCGAACGCCGCACAAGGGGCAGCCTACGTCTTCATCCGCACCGGAAGTACCTGGAGCCAGCAGCAGAAACTGGTCGCCTCGGATGGGGCGTATCATGACTACTTCGGCACCTCCGTGGCAGTAGGCGCTGACACCGCGGTGATCGGAGCGTACTTCAGAACGAACGGAGCGAACACCCAGCAAGGGGCAGCTTACCTATTCACGCGCAGCGGCACCACCTGGACTCAGCAGACAATACTGCTCTCCTCAGACGGTACGGGCGGTGACAACTTCGGCATGTCCGCGGCGCTGAACGGCAACACCGCGGTGATTGGAGCCCCGCAGAAAGGGGGCTCGGGGGTGGCCTACGTGTTCGTGGGAAGCGGCGCCACCTGGAGCCAGACCAAGCTGACGGCCTCCGACCCCGCCTCAGGTGATCTCTTTGGCTGGTCCGTGGCGATAAACGGAGATACGGCAGTAGTGGGAGCCTACGGCAAAGATAATAAAGAAGGGGCCGCCTACGGGTTCGGGCGTAACGGCAGTACCTGGTCGCAACTGTCGAAGGCGACGGCCGACACCCGCACGGCCAATGACGACTTTGGCATTTCGGTAGCGGTGAGCGGCAGCACGATAGTCATCGGAGCAAATGGGAATCTGGGCCTGGGGGCGGCTTACGTTTTTGCCCCCAGCGCCGCGACTCTGACGGTCGCCTCCACTCCGCCGGGCTTGTCATTTACTGCCACCGGCACGAGTTGCCCTTCCGGTACCCTGACCACGCCCTATGCCCTGCCGGTCGGGATTGGCTGCACCATTTCATTCCCCTCGCCCGCTACAGACACCACGGGCGATACCACCTACACTTTCCAGCAATGGAACGATAGCTACACCACCAATCCGCGCTCCTTCGCGGCGCTGTGGCTGAACACCACCTTTACTGCCCAGTTCGGCACCCAGTATCTCCTGACGACGTCCGCAAGCCCGGCCTCAGCGGGCCAGGTAACGGGCGCTGGCTGGTACAACGCCCAGGCCAATCCCATCGTCGCGGCGCTTCCGAATCCCGGCTATGTGTTTAACGGCTTCACCGGCAGCCTGAGCGGCATGACCACTCCGCAAGGTGTCGCGATGAATGGGCCCAGGACCGTTACCGGCGCGTTCCTTCAGTTGCCGGGGTCGGCCCTCACCGCGATGGTTTTATCGAAGTCCGGAACGCAGAACGCGCGCAGTTGGACGGTTTCGCTCGCCAACGGCGGCCCTGGGTCGGCTTACTCTCCATTCATCGCGGGCCTGATGCTGACCCAAACGTACGGCACGGCCTGCACCCCGGTGCGTATCAGCCCGGTGGCTTTCCCGGTCAGCTTTTCGACCCTCGCGGTCAACGGCGCGGCGGCGCTGTCCGTCCTGTTCGATTTCACGGGATGTCCGGCGAACGCCCGCTTCACCGTCTTAGTGGCCTCTGTGGCAAACAGCGGCTCCTCCGTTGGCGCCACCACGTTGGCCAATCAGACCTGGTAGCAAAGACTAAAACCATGCGACTGCTTACTTGGACTTTATCTGCTGTAGCCGCGCTGGCGCTGGCCGTTTCGCCGGCAGCCGCCAGCCCGGTTTTTACGTTGGATCCCCTCAACGGCGCGCTGGCGGGCCCGCCAGGACAGGTGCTCGGCTGGGGGCTGACGATTCAAAATGACAACTCCGGTTGGCTGGTGGTCGATAGCGTCACGTACAATCAGTCTCAATCGATCGGAGACTTCGTCGACTTCGTCTCACCACAGTTCCTGACGTCCTGGGTGGTGCCGAACGGCGTTTGGGACGAGGCCTTCGATCCGTCGATCTCCGCGGGCCTGGGGTCCTACGTGATTGCCGACTTCGCCTCGCCCGGCGACCAGGCGATAGGCGATCTGGTTCTGACCTACGACATTCACAGTATCGAACCCGGTTCCCAGGGCGACGACACAGTCAACGAATATTCGGTATCGTTGCTGGCGCCATCGTTGCCGGCGACCGTCACCGACACGCTCACGCCTGAGCCAGCGGCTATCGCCACAACGCTCATCGGCCTGGCACTGTTGGGCCTCGGGAAAGCGAGGCGGCGGGCGTAGCGCCTCACGGCAGCAACTCCAGTGTGACCTGCACGAAGTACCGATACAGTACGCTCTCTGCGTCTGCGCCCGTGCATATCCCGCCGGTGAGAGACTGAGAGTATGGCAAAGCAAGAGACCGTTTCTCTCCGCAGGCATCTGGCGAACCTCCTCCACATGAAGGGCGCACACCTGAATCTGGAAGCGGCAGTGTCTGGTTTTCCGGTGGCTCTGCGCGGCGTCAAGCCGCACGGCGCTCCCCATACCGCCTGGCAACTGCTGGAGCACATGCGGATCGCCCAGGAGGACATCCTGGACTTCAGCCGNNNGCCGCAACCCCAAATACCGCGAGAAAAAGTTCCCAGACGACTACTGGCCCGCCACCGAAGCTCCACCGAGCGAGGCCGCATGGCAGACCAGCATCCGGCAGTTTGAAAAAGACTTGCAAGAGATGCAGGAACTGATAGCCGATACCAAGCTCGATCTGCTGGCGAGAATTCCCCACGGAAGCGGGCAAACACTGCTCCGCGAAGCCCTCCTGGTGGCCGACCACAATGCCTATCATCTGGGGCAACTAGTGTTACTCCGGCAGGTTCTGGAAGCCGCCCCTAAGTGATCGGGAGTACGTGCTATCCTGAATCGCGTCGATGAAGATTGCGAGCGTCCGGTCCTATTTGCTGTCGTATCCCTTCGCCGATCCCATCCGCCTCCCGTTCTGGGGTGGCGAGCGCACCATCCTCAAGCGCGACGCCATGTTCATCCGCGTGGAAACGGATAGCGGGCTGGTCGGCTATGCGCCGGGTCCGGGCCACGAGCGGGCGCAGCGCGAGATCGCGGAGATTATCGGCCCGTTCCTCACCGGCCGTACCCTGGCGGATCCCGACGCTCTGCGAGTCCAGTTTCTGGAGTCCTTCGCCGCCCGCCCGGAACTGATCAAGACGTACTGCAGCGTGGAAATCGCGCTGTACGATCTGACCGGTAAAGCTCGCGGCGTCCCGGTATCGGAATTATTGGGCGGGCGCGTCCGCGACACCATCCGCCTATATGGCAGCGCCGGCATGTATATGCCTCCGGCAGCGTACGCAGCCGAAGCCGCTGCCGTCGCCGCCCAGGGATTTTTCGCGTATAAGATGCGCCCTGCCCTGGGTCCCGAGCAGGACCTGGAAGCCGTGCGCCTCATGCGTCAAACCGTGGGCCCCGATTTCGACCTGATGGTGGATGCCCACACCTGGTGGCGCATGGGGAATCGCAGCTACTCCCCCGACACGGTGGAGCAGTTGGCCCGATCCATGGCCGAATACGATATCGCCTGGCTGGAAGAGCCCCTGCCTCCCGATGACCACACGGCGTACCAGCAACTGAAAGGGAAGGATCTGGTTCCCCTGGCCTCCGGCGAGCATGAACCCAGTGAAGAGCGATATCTCGACCTGATCCTCACGCAGTCCGTGGACTACGTGCAGATGGACGTATGCTGCCAGGGCGGCTATGCCCAGGGCCGCCGCATCCTGGCTGAAATCGCGCGCCGCGGACTGGGGTTTGCCTTTCATAGCTGGGGCACCGCGCTCGAAGTGATCGCAGCCGCTCACCTGGGTATCTGCTGGCCCGGATACGTCGCAGAATGGCTGGAATATCCCTGCTACTCGGCTCCCGGCCGTGCCGGCATGTACCCGTTTCCCCTGGCTGCCGAGATTCTGCAGGCGCCGCTGGAGATCGATAGCGGCAGCCTGGTTGTGCCGCGCACTTCCGGCTTGGGCGTGACCGTGGACGAGTCGGTAGTGGATCGCTACCCCTGGATCCCCGGCCCGTGGAGCTACTTCCGCACCGACATGCCCGCCGAAACGCGCGCCGTCACCAGTGACCATAGCGTGCAGTGGGAAAGCCACTAACCTACCCGCTACAATGAATGCATGGCGGATAACATCAAGATTGCCGGGCGTGAGTTTCCCTCGCGCCTCATCGTGGGCACGGGCAAGTATCGCAGTTTCCAAGAGATGCAGCGCTGTCATGGGGCCTCCGGGGCCGCCATGGTGACGGTGGCGGTACGGCGGGTCAACCTCACCGACCGCTCCAAGGAATCGCTGCTGGATTACATCGATCGTTCCAAGATCTTCATTCTTCCTAACACCGCCGGGTGTTACACCGCCGATGATGCCGTGCGCACGGCTATGCTGGCGCGCGAGGTGGGCCTATCCAACTGGATCAAGCTGGAGGTGATCGGCGACGAAAAGACGCTTTTCCCGGACAACTACGGGCTGCTGGAAGCCACCCGAGTTCTGGTCAAGGAAGGTTTCGTGGTGCTGCCGTACACTAATGACGATGTGGTGAACGCGCGCAAACTGATCGATGCCGGCGCGGCCGCCGTGATGCCGCTCGCCGCCCCCATCGGTTCGGGGCTGGGC
>OKRF01000263.1:0-6116 GCA_900290315.1 Candidatus Sulfopaludibacter sp. SbA3
CAAGGCCGACCTGGTATTGATGGCGGTGTGCGATGAGAAGGAGGGCGTGCTGGGCGCCATTCGCGCCCGCGCCTGGAACCAGCCGGCAGCCCAACCGCGGTACGACTTGACGCCCCACGAACTCCGCATGCTGGGCCTGATGGTGGAGGGGCACAGCTACAAAACAGCGGCCATCAAACTGGGGGTGAGCGTCAACACCGTGGCGTTCCACATTCAGAATATTTACGGCAAACTGAACGTGCACTCGAAGGCCGAAGCGGTGGCGCGAACGCTGCGCGAAGGTCTGCTGCTGCGCCACGTTTCGTGAAACGCTCTACTGTTCGTTCTTCTTGCGTTCCCGGTCGATGCGCGTGATGTAGTCGATGGTCTCGCGATAGGGCGGGATCCCTTTGTATTTCTCTACCGCGGCCGGGCCGGCATTATAGGCGGCCAACGCATGCCAGAGCCGGCCATCATATTTATCCAACAACTCCCGCAGGTAACGCGCCCCGGCATCGGCATTCTGCGCGGGGTCCATGGGATCGGCACCCAGAAGCTGCGCCGTCCCGGGCATCAATTGCATCAGCCCGATAGCGCCTTTGGGCGAGACCACCTGCGGCTGGAAGCCGGATTCCACGTGCATGACCTCGCGCACCAGCCAGCGGGGTAGGGCGTAGCGGTCCGCGGCGGCATCGGCCAAGTCGAGGGGAGAGAGTACCAGCGGCTCTACCACAACCACGGGCTCAAGAGTGGCGGGCGGGGGTGCGGGGACCGGAGCAATGTGATCGTCGGGCTCGAAAGTGCGCACCTGCCGCGTATCCATTTCGATGTAACCCTCGGTATTGTAGAGCCTTACCTTGTTCCCGGCGGTCTCGTGGCGATCCACGAGCAGGCGCGCACCGCTGGCCAGTACGGCATACTCGCTCGCCAAACAGGAGCCGGATAGGAACAGAATTACCAGTAAGCGCATCGGGCCTAACAATATTGTGACGCATCCAGGGCCAAAAGTGTGGAGCCATGCCAGAACCGGCAGTACCTACAGTCTGAGAGCGCTTTCGCCGATTTTGCTATCTTGAAGAGTAGCCCCTAGGTATGCCATTTCACATTCAACCTATCAGGGAGTTTCTGGTCCGGCCCGCTTTGCCGCTCTCGCTTTCGCGCATGACGGATCTGGCCTATAACATCCTATGGAGTTGGCCGCCGTTGTGGCGGGATTGCGGGTACAACCCGGTGTTGATGCTGGGCAGGGTCTCGCAGGCCACGCTGCAAAAGGCCGGCAGCGACGCGCGCTACCTGGCGCTGTATCGCCAGGCGTGCGAGACTTTCGATGCGCGGACGCGCCGGAATGCCGCGCCCGGCGATGGCAAGCTGATCGCTTATTTTTCCGCCGAGTATGGCCTGACCGAAGCTCTGCCGGTATACTCCGGTGGCCTGGGCATCCTATCCGGCGACCACCTGAAGTCTTCCAGCGACCAGGATTATCCGTTGACCGGTCTGGGCCTGCTTTACCAGCAGGGCTATTTCCGCCAGGTTCTGAATCCCGACGGGTGGCAGCAGGAGCGCTACCCGATGAACGATTTCTACACCCTGCCGCTGGGCCCGGTGAAAGATGCCGAAGGGCACGATCTGAAAGTCACCGTGCGGCTGCCCACGGGCGATGTGTACATTCAGGTCTGGAAACTGGACGTGGGGCGGATTACCCTGTACCTGCTCGACACCAACATCCCGGACAATGTGCTGCCGCAGGATCGCGACATCACCGATTCCCTGTACGGCGGCGATATCGATACGCGGATCCGGCAGGAAATCGTGCTCGGCATCGGCGGCATGCGCGCACTGAAAGCCATGGGGTTAAGGCCCACGGTGTTTCACATGAATGAGGGACACTCGGCGTTTCTGGCGCTGGAGCAGATCCGGTTGTTCATGGGCGATCAGCACCTCGGTTTCGATGAAGCGCTGGTGGCTGCCCGGGTCAGCAACATTTTCACCACCCACACTCCCGTGCCGGCCGGAATCGATCTGTTCGACCCCGGCCTGATGTATCACTATTTTTCGGGCTACTGTCACGAGGTGGGAATCGACTTCCAGCAGTTAATGGCGCTGGGCCGGCGGAATTACTTCGACCGCGATGAGCGCTTCTCCATGGCGGTGCTGGCGCTCAACACGTCGGCCTACCGCAACGCCGTAAGCCGGCTGCATCGCGAAGTCTCGCAGGAGATGTTCCACGACCTGTGGCCGCAACTGCCGGTGTGGGAAGTGCCCATCACCAGCATCACCAACGGAGTGCACCTGCCAAGCTGGATCAATGGCGACTTGGGATCGCTTTACGACCAATACCTGCAGCCGGACTGGCGCGAACAGTTTAACGACTCCAGCATCTGGGAACAGATCAAAGACATTCCCGACGAGGAACTGCTGGAGGTCCACCGGCGGCGCAAGCGGCGGCTGGTGAATTTCGTGCGGGCGCGCCAGACGCTGGCGGCCACCCGGCGTCAGGCCCCGGCCATGGAGGTGCGGAGGGCCGCCGAAGTGCTGGATCCGAATGCTTTCACCATCGGGTTCGCGCGCCGCTTCGCCACGTATAAGCGCGCCACGCTGTTGTTCCGCGACGTGGAGCGTCTGAAGAGGATTCTGCTCAACAAAGACATGCCGGTGCAGATCGTGATCGCCGGCAAGGCGCATCCCAAGGATCAGCCGGGCAAGAGCTATATTCGCGAAGTGGTGCAGCTTTCGCGCGACCCGGATTTGTGGAAGCACGTGGTCTTCGTGGAAGACTACGATATGAAGGTCGGGCGCGAGATGGTGCAGGGTGTGGACCTGTGGCTTAACAATCCGCGGCGCGGTGAAGAGGCCTGCGGCACCAGCGGCATGAAGGCCGCGATGAACGGCGTTCCCAATCTCAGCATTCTGGACGGGTGGTTCGACGAAGCCTACGAGAATTCCGGCGGCTGGGCCATCGGCGAGCGCGAACCCTATTCCGAAGACCAGGACGATCTGCACGCCAGCGCCATCTACTACCTGCTGGAAAACGAAATCGTCCCCATGTTCTACGAGCGGCGCGAGCAGACTCCCCGCGAATGGATGAAACGCGTGAAGCAATCGCTCAGTTACATCAGCCCGCAGTTCGACTGCCGGCGAATGGTCCACGAGTACATGACGGAGCTTTACGAACCGGCGCACGAACAGCATCTGCGTGCCCAGGAGAACGATTACGCGCTGGCGCGCGATAAGGCGCGGTGGAACTCGCGCATCCGCGAAGTGTGGGACCGCATTCGCTTTGTGGAGTCGGGATCGGGACCCGCGGGCGCGATCACCAGCGGCAAGCCGGTGCCGGTGCGCGCGGCCATCGATCTGGCGGGGCTTACCGCCCGCGATGTGCGCGTGGAAGTGGTGATCGGCAGCATCGATAGCAACGGCCACCTGGAAGATACCGAAGTGATGGTGCTGCCGCCAGTGGAGCAAAACGAGCACGTGGCGGTGTTCGGAAGAGATATTGTGCCGGAGCGGACGGGCCGGCTGGGGTACGCGTTGCGCGTGAGCCCCAACCATTTTGACGACCCGTTAACCCGGCCGTGTACCAGTCTGTTGAAGTGGAGTTCGGTAGGATAACTTAGGATAAGTAAAGATGGGGCGTGCAAACGATACCCATTCCGTGGTACATAGGTATTTGCAGCAAGGCGGGCGAGCGGACCTGTTCTTGCAAGGCGCCTCCGGCATTCCCGCGGAACCCTTCCGGTATTCCCAAGCTTCCAGCCGTGCCCCTCGAACAGCGCGCGGCCCAGGTGGGGCGACTCGGGTGATGTCACGATCTGGCGCATCAAGTTCGTAGTATCGAGTATCGAGACGTTCTTTCCCTGCTATTTACGGAGCAACCTTCCCCATGGACAGCGATCGCAAGTATAGACAACACGGGTACATGGACTCGGACCGCGATGCCCGAGGCCCCCGTGATGATCGTCCCAAGCCTCAGGGGCCCCGCCCACCCATTGATATCACGGGACCCCGCCTGCCACGACTGGTTCAGCACGTGGCGGCGGCCCGGTGCTTCAATTGCTCTACGGCCCTTCCCGATGGCGTCGATTTCAGCGGCACCTGTCCCAAGTGCAACGCGCCGCTGCATTGCTGCAAGCAGTGCTCGCAGTTCGAGCCGTCTACACGCTTTCAGTGCCTGAAGCCGATTCCGGTGCGCATCCCTATAAAGGATAAGGCCAACGAATGCACCTCGTTCACGCCGCGCGTCACCGTGGCTCGCGAAGGAACAACCGGCGGCGCGACTTCACCGCAGGTGTCGGCGCCTCCGGTGAACTCCGGCCCCCCCGCGCCACGCAATGCCGACGACGCACGGAACGCGTTCGACAAACTGTTCAAGAAATTGTAATACTACCGGGGCCGGGATCGACGCTGGCCGCCGGGTTTTTGCTGGTACAGGCCTGTCCCGCGGACTTTCCCGGGTACCCCTCGACAGGTCGCTCTGCGAGTTACTTCTTGTAAATTACCCCGCCCTTCATCACAAACTGCACGCGCTCCAGTTCAGTGATATCCGCAATCGGGTCGCCCGCCACCGCCACAATGTCGGCGAACTTGCCGGCTTCGATGGCGCCGAAGCGCTCCTGCTGGTCGAGCGCCGTGGCGCCCAGCAGGGTGGCCGATTGAATCGCCTGCATGGGGGTCATGCCCCACTTCACCATCAGGGCGAAATCCTTGCTCTGCGATTCGGTCCAGGCATAGCCGCCGATATCGGTGCCGTAGATGATCTTCACGCCCTTCTGCAGCGCGCCGCGGAAGCCCTTCTCGCGCGATTGCATCATTTCGGAATTGGCATTGCGCCCGCTGCGTCCGTAAATGTACAGCGTGGGGCACCAATACGCGCCCTTACGCACCATCAGGTCGGCCAGTTGCTCGTTCATGCCGTTGCCGTGCTCGATGGTGTCCACGCCGGCGCGTAAGGCCGAATCGATCGCCTCGATACCGCCTGCATGCGCCGCCACTTTGTGGCCCATGCGATGGGCTTCGTCTACCAGCGCTTTGGATTCCTCATCGGTGTAGTTGGGCCGCGAGTGAATGCCGCCGTCGCGGAACTGGGTTCCGCCATCGGCGTAGTACTTGATCCAGTCGGCGCCGTACTTGATCTGCTCGCGGACGGCCTTGCGGACGCCTTCCGCGCCATCGGCGAATTGCACCCCGCCAGGCATCTCCAGTTCCCAGGAGAATCGCGTGGGGTTGTACATGCCGGTAGGCGCCAAGGCTCGGGTCGCCACGAACATTCGCGGGCCCGGAATCACGCCGCGATTGATGGCGGTCTTCACGTCCACGTCGGCGTACATGGCGCCTTCCGTTTCCAGGTCGCGGATGGCGGTGAAGCCGTTTTGCAGAGAGATGCCGGCGGAGACGGTAGCGCGGATGGCGCGATAGGCGATCGATTCCTTGATCAGTTGCTCATCGTAATCGGTGGGGGTGGGGTGTGCCTGCAGCAATACGTGGGTGTGATTGTCGATCAGGCCGGGCAGCACGGTGGCTGTGCTCAGGTCCACCGTCTTGGCGCCCGCTGGGGCGGCCACGTTGGGCCCGACTTCCACGATGCGGTCGCCCTGAATCAGGATGTTCTGATTCGCCAGGACGCGTCCGGCGCGGACGTCCACCAGGTGGCCGGCCTTGATCAGGATCTTGTCTTGCGATTGGGGCGCCTGTTGCGGGCCGCCGCGCTGGGCGAAGAGAGCGAAGGCGCTGAAAAGCAGCGCGGTAAATCGAATGGACAACATAGCAATCTATTCTATATGTATGAAAGATGCGGTCATTGCCGCGTACGAACGGATCCAGCCGTATGTCCGCGAGACGCCTGTGGAGGAGTCTGCCGCGCTGGGCGGCGTCTGGCTGAAACTGGAGCATCTGCAGCACACCGGGTCGTTCAAATTTCGCGGCGCGTCGCACAAAATCGCCCTGCTCACGCCGGAACAGGCTGCCGCGGGCGTGATAGCCGCGTCCAACGGGAATCACGGGTTGGGGGTCGCTGCCGCGACGCAGGCGCGCGGTATTCCCGCCGAGGTGTTCGTCTCCGCGCAGGTCTCGCCCGCCAAGGCGCGGCGCATTGAGGCGATGGGCGCGCGCATTCGACAGGCCGGCGACGATCCACTGGCGGC
>OKRF01000263.1:6126-6395 GCA_900290315.1 Candidatus Sulfopaludibacter sp. SbA3
GCATTCGACAGGCCGGCGACGATCCACTGGCGGCTGAAGTGGCCGCGCGCCGTGCCGCCGAAGCATCCGGGAAAGTCTTCATCTCGCCCTACAACGATGCCGATGTGATCGCGGGCCAGGGCACCATCGCGGTCGAACTGCATCGCCAGTTACCGCACATCGATGCGGTCTTCGCGGCGGTGGGCGGCGGCGGGCTCATCGCGGGAATTGGCGGGTATCTCAAGGCAGTGTCGCCGCAGACGGAAATCGTGGGCTGCTGGCCGGAGAAT
>OKRF01000502.1:0-2931 GCA_900290315.1 Candidatus Sulfopaludibacter sp. SbA3
GGCCTCTGGCGCCGTGGCGCAAATGCTGGGATGGAGGGCGGTGTTCCTGCTGGCCGCGGCGTTCACGGCTGCTTTTGTGCCGCTGCTCCGGTGGCGACTGCCACTGGCGCCGCCTCCGCAGCCGTTGGCCTATTCCGTGGCGATGTGTTCCCTGTGGAACCTGGTGCGCGAGCAGCCCGTCTTGCGTCAAGCCTCTGCAGTGGGCTTTCTGGGATTCGCCGCGTTCATTTCGTTCTGGACCAACCTCACGTTCCTTCTGGGCACGCCGCACTATCATTTGGGAACGGGCGCCGCGGGAAGTTTCGGCCTGTTGGGAGTCGCCGGAGTCACCGCTGCTTCCCAGGTGGGAAAGCTTGCCGATCGCCATGGGCCCAGGGTGGCCTTGACCCTTGCCCTGGCGTTGTTATGCGCGGGCTACGCGCTGCTCTGGGGTTTCGGTGATCGTTTGGCCGGGTTGATTGCGGGCGTGATCGTGCTCGATACCGGTCAGCAGGCCATGCAGATTTCCAATCAGATTCGCATCTTCAGCCTCTCGCGCGCTGCCAGAAGCCGGATCAACACCGTCTACATGATTGTCTTTTTCCTGGGAGGCGCGTTCGGATCGGCCGTTTCCGCGCTGGCGTGGAGCCGGTGGCAATGGAGCGGCGTCTGCGGTTTCGCACTGACCATGTTGGCGCTGGCCTGGATGTGCCACGCTTTTGGCGGCGTAGAATAGGTCCATGCAGAACGATTTGAGCCGCAGGACGCTGGTGAAACTGGCGGGAATAGCGGCAGCCGGCTCCGTGTTGCGGGCCGCCAGCGCCGTCTCGCTGTTCGATGGGAAGACGCTCGATGGATGGATGCAGATCGAGAATAGCGCCACCGCGTTTTCCAGCGNNTTCTTCGCAGCCACCTGCAGGAAACTCCGAAGGCGGATGCGGCCAACGCCAAGGCCGTGGCATCCGCGCTGGTGAAGGACCTCAATCAAGTGGTCTCCGGGCCGCCGATTTATGACAAGGCACGCTTCGGCAGCATCGTTCTGCGGAGCGAGACGGCGCAGGTGCTGCTGCAGAATCCAACCGGCCAGCAACTGGCGCGGTTGAACAAGCTGCTGCTGGAGGACGCGTATCCGGGAGAGCTGGCGAAGAGCGTTAGCACCGGCTGGGTGGTGAACGATGGCGCCATGGCCAGCACAGGCAGCGGGCGCGGGGTGATCTACACGGCGAAGGACTACAGCCGCTACCGGCTGATGTTTACGATGCGGCACGTCTCGGGCAATCCGGACCACCAGGCCTGCGTCCTCATTTTTTGCAGCCGCCCGCAAGACGGGGAGAGGCCGCTCGATGCGCTCGGCGGCATTCAGTTCCAAGTTCCCAACGGCGGGCATTGGGATTACCGGCCGGGCATGAACAACAATGGCGGCGCGGAGTTTACATCCGTGACTAAGACGAAGTTCGACGTCCACGAGTGGAGCCGGGTCGAGATTCTGGCCGACGCCTCCCAGGGAGTTGCGCGCATGGCTGTCGCGCAGCCGCTGGGCAGCAAGGCGGTGGAGGTGCTGGGTTTTAAGGACCCCGCGGCGGGCAAGGTGGGACCGATTGCGTGGCAGATGCACAACGCCGGTCTGCTGGATGAGTACAAAGATGTGACGATTGAATGGGAGCCGAAAGACGATCTGATCACGGTACGGTAAGATATCCAAGACATGGAACATTACACGTGGGACGAAATGGAAAAGGAAGTTCTCAGCGATACCATCGCGCGGAAAATCATCTCCGGGGAAAAGGCGATGGTGGCGCAGGTCTTCCTGGCCAAGGGCGCGGTGGTGCCGGAGCACCATCACGAGAGCGAGCAGATCACCTACATACTGGAAGGCGCTTTGAAGTTCGAACTGGAAGGTCAGGAGATTGTGGTCAGCAAGGGGCAGGTGCTGCGCATTCCGTCTCACGTACCGCACAAAGCAGTGGCCCTGGAAGATACGCTCGACCTGGATATCTTCAGCCCCATCCGGCACGACTGGCTGGCCAAAGACGACAAGTATCTGCGAGGTTAGCGCGTGGATCTGGGACTGAAAAACAGAGTCGCCCTGGTGGCAGCGTCCAGCCAGGGACTGGGGAAAGCCGTCGCGGCGGGCCTGGCCCGCGAAGGCACCAGGCTGGCTCTCTGCGCGCGCGGCGACGCGGCGCTGCAGGAGACGGCCGATGAGATCCGCGCGGAGACAGGCGCCGAAGTAATCGCGCGCGCCTTCGACGTCACGGTATATGCCGACGTGCGCGCCTTTGTTGCCGAGACGGTGGCGGCCTTCGGCACGGTCGATATTTGCGTGGCCAATGCGGGCGGCCCGCCCTCCAGGAGTTTCGCCGAGACCACAATCGAAGACTGGCAGCGAGCTACTGACCTCAACCTGATGAGCACCGTGTACCTCGCCAAGGAGACCTTGCCGCTCATGCAGGCGCGCCGCTGGGGCCGGTTCATCGCCATCACCAGCATGACCGTGAAGCAGCCGGTGGAGGGACTGATCCTCTCGAACTCCGTCCGCTCCGGAGTCAGCGGATTGATCAAGACTCTGTCCAATGAATACGGGCCTCACAACGTGCTGGTCAACAACGTCTGCCCGGGCTACACGGCTACCGCGCGCCTTCTTTCGCTGGCCGCCGCGCTGGCGAAGAAGGAGGGCGTGGACCCGAGCGAGATCGAAAATCGCTGGGCACTCCAGGCGCCGCTGCGCCGTGTGGGGCGGCCAGAGGAATTCGCCAATCTGGTGGTCTTCCTCGCCAGCGAATGCGCCAGCTATATTACGGGCGTTTCGATCGCAGTGGATGGCGGGATTGTGAAGGGGCTGTACTAAGAAAGACTAGGGCCGGCTTCATCGAACCATAGCGCGACAATCCGGCTACGACCCGCGCCTGCGACTACACGACCAAGTGCCGCTGCATCTCACACCAGACGATC
>OKRF01000502.1:2941-4193 GCA_900290315.1 Candidatus Sulfopaludibacter sp. SbA3
GCATCTCACACCAGACGATCGTACTCACGGTGACTACCGATCCAATACCACACGATTCGATCTTTGTTCCTCACGGCCAGGGCACGGTACTCCAGACCGATACGAACCGAGTAGATGTTATCTTCGCCTTCCAGCTTCTTGAATTGCAGGCTGGGGTGTGCCGGATTGGTTCGGAAGAGACTGTATGAGCTCTTCGCGTCGCGTTACGCGTCAGTAGGAAGGTGCGAAAACAGTCGCCAGAACTGGCGCGTGGTGCGCGACTGCATTAAAACAGGTCGTCCAATGGCAACGTCTCGCCCCGCTCATCTTCCTCGATTGCTTCCCGTGCCATTCGACGGATCACATCACGCTTCTAGGCGAACCGGGTCTTCCAAGCACTCTCGTCGGCTATCGACGCCAATATCTGCGAGGCTATGGCATCCTGCTCATCCTGGGGCAGCGCGACAACCTTTTCGAGCGCCTTTTCCAACAACGTGGACATGCCACAATTCTATCAGCGGACCGAAATAGTCGCTCATCGCGAGGCTGTGGCGTCGCGAGGCGGACACATCACGGGGAAGGACTTTTCGTTCATTTGATTGACGGGCGTCTCGATCGCAGTGGATGGCGGCAGTGTGAAGGGGCTGTACTAAAGCCGTCTATCGCCGTCACTGCTGGAAGGGCAGGGTCGCCTTTTGGAATAGCTCATCGCCCGGTAATGCGACCTGGAATTGCCGCAGCGTCTGAATGGAGACCACCACTTGGCCCGTGGTAAAGCTTAGCGCGTGCCCTCCTCCCTTCAGGTCATCCGAGACATAGTGGTAGTGATGGGCAACCTGGTTGATTCCCGCCACGAAAGCGGGGGAACGGATATCTACCGCGGTGCCCACCGTGTTGGGATAATTGAAAACGCTCTGAATGGGAATCAACTGGGAAAGCGGCGGGTACGGCAGGACCTGGATCGGGATGGCGCGCGTCATCATCGCGCTGAACGTGCCGTGGATTTTGATTGCATAGAAATAGTTTTTGGACGGCAGTAGCGTGTCCAACAGGGTTGACAGGTCTGCCATGGAAAGTGAGCCTACTGTGAACTGAGTCTCGGGCTGAAATCGTGTCACGGCGGCAAATGGGGCCACCTCATCGTCCGCCGCTTCAGTGAGTATGCCGGTAGACCGCATGTGGTAGAAATGACCGTTGAGGACGATCATCTCGCCGTCCAATCCGTCGTACGTCCCGAGGCCAAAGTCACCGTACTGTTTGAGTTGCCCGATCT
>OKRF01000502.1:4203-8080 GCA_900290315.1 Candidatus Sulfopaludibacter sp. SbA3
AAACCTGGAAGAGCATGCCCGGCGAAGCCGGATCGCTGGGAACTTTTCCACGCGCATCGGGGCTGACCTGCGCCACGGCGGTCACCGTAATTCCCGCGATCGCCAGGATTGCGGCAGCACCCAGCCGCCACGGTTGGTAATGAAAGATAGGAAGTCGCGTCACGGGTCCATTGTAGGACTCACGGTGCACCCACGCTATGTCAAGTGCCTCCCTGGTTCAGATGAGACGGTCGTACCCGGCCTGACTGCCTATCCAATACCATACGACTCGATCCTTGTTTAGGACCCCGAGGGCGCGGTAGTCCAGGTGCATTGGATTGTTTCGGAAGAGACGATCAGCGCGTTGCGCGTCCCGCTGAACACCAGGAGGAAGATCTGAAAACAGCCGCCAGAACTGCCGCGTGGTCAGCGACTGCATTAAAGCAGATCGTCCAGCGGTAGCGTCTCTCCCCGCTCGTCCTCCGCGATGGCTTCCTCCGCCAATCGACGGATCACATCCCGTTTCTCCGCAAAGCCGGCTTTCCACTCGTTCTCGTCGGCTAGCGAGGCCAGAATCTGCGACGCGATCGCCTCCTGCTCATCCTGGGGCAGGGCGACTACCTTTTCCAGCGCTTTCTCCAAGAACGTCGATACACCTCAAATTCTATCAGCGTGCCCGCCAAGCCACATGCCGCGCCAGGCAACGGGGCGGGCGTTCTCAAGCGCTCGGAACACGATCTTCGCCAGGAAATGGTTCCTCAACCTCTACTTCCTTCCCGCCAGTTCAGGCCAGTCAAAAATAACCCTCAGATCGCGGGCCCCGCCACCCGCGTCGCCATTCACCATAAGAAAGCGCTGGCCGTCTCCCGCGGGCGCGTATTGAAATCCCGCATCCAGATCGTCTGATCTGCCATGAAATCGGAACAGCACGGTTGCCTTGCCGGCCTCCAGCGGCGACGAGCCGATCTGCACCGCCATCAAGTCCCCGTTGCCAGCCAGGTAGTAAAGTTCCTTGCCATCCCGTCTCCATCGCGCTTCCTGGCCGCCGTTAGCCGAAATGCGTTTTTTTTGCTGCATTCCTGGAAAGTCTGTTATGTAGATTTCGAGTGCGCCCGTCTCGTCCGATTGATAGACGATCCAACGGCCGTCTGAAGAGAATTGGGCCTTCGCGGTGACTCCAGGTACAGATGTGACCGGACGCCACTGAATCTGCGGGATGGGCGAAATCACTACAATCTGACGGGTCGGACTGACCACCTGATCCGCCAGCAAGGTCTTTCCATCCGGTGACAAATCGCGCGGCTGGTACCGCTCTTTCGAGGTGAATTGCGTGGTTGCCGCCGATGCTGCCTCTATGGGCTTGGACGCTACCCGGTTGCTTTCTTTGCCAAAAATACCGAAGTACAGCGCTTTGCCATCGCGCGTCCAAACCGGAGCGTGGCCGATCGCGGTAAAGTCTGAGAACGGCGTCTGCACGTTGCGCTCAATCTCAATTACGTCGATCCAAAACAGTCCGCTGGAGCTACGGTGATTCACCACTGCCGCGCGCTCCCCGTCCGGTGATAGTTGGACGTCCCAGTAGTCGCCTTTTTGTCCGACATCCAGGAGCAGTTTACCGGTGCGGTCATACCACCCAAGGCTATTGAGTTCCGCGCTCGCCTTACGAAATACTAGTGAACCCGTCAAAGACATCGTAAACTGACCAGCATCGTCGGCGATCACGACCTTCGGACCTTCCACTTGCGCGGTCCGCGGGTTGAAGTTTTGGGCCCATAACCGGTCTTCCTTGGGAAACAGGAGGAACTCTCCGTTAGAGTATGGATCGCGGCCGACCATCCCCGGCCCGTCCGCCGCGACGATTTTGCGGCGCTTCCCCTGCCCGGCTTGATCCAGCGAGTCGACATAGATGGCGTGATATTTCGGATCGAGCGTACGCGAGAAATNNATTTTCCTGGATACTTGCATCCAGACCAGCCACTCGCACAGGATCCCCGCCGTTCTCCGAGACGCGCATTAGACCTTGGTAGTTCAGTCCGAACAGAATCACGCCTTGGTTGTTCCAGGTTCCTCCCCTAGGCTCGGGTGGATTCAAATCGCATATTGTCTCAGGCCGGCCGCCCGGCACCTGGATCTTCTTGAGCTTCCCGTCGACAAAGAACCCAATCTTCCTGCCGTCGGGGGACCAGAAAGGCTGCACGCCACCCTCTGTTCCGGGTAGGCGTTCGAGGCGATCCGAATCCAGGCGCCTCAGCCATAATGCGCTGTGAGCTCGACTTCCCAACTGGAAGACCACCGTTTCCCCGTTTGGAGAGATGGCAGGCGCCCCGATGGTGCGGCCCGGATCCGCGCCCGCTCCGTCATCTGGTAAGGTGATCGCCAATTGCACCACGTGCGGCTGAGCACCTCCTCGACCCTGCCATGGACGCACCACGAATAGAGCCAGCAATACAGCCGCGGCCGCGCCAACGGCCCACCATCGGTACACGGAAGTAGTGGTCGTGGCAGCGCCATTGGCAGGACTTGTAAGACACCATTCCAGCTCGCTCTTCACATCGCGCGCCGACTGCCAGCGCGACTCTGGATCCTCGGAAAGACACCGCTCCACGATGTGGGCGAAACCGGCCGGCTGAAGGGTTCGCGGTTCGGCATTTCGAACGCCGGTGGCCATCTCAAGCAAGATCAAGCCAAGTGCATAGATATCGGCCCGTGTGTCGCATTGTTTCCCGCTGCGCTGCTCGGGAGCCATGTAGGCCGGGGTCCCCACCACACCAAAGGCTGCGGTTAACGACTCATCTCCGGGGGCCTTTGACAGGCCGAAATCCAGCACCTTCACGCCTGCCTTCGCGATCATAATGTTTCCGGGTTTCAAGTCGCGGTGTACGATTCCCAGAGCGTGAGCCGCCGCCAGCGCATCCGCGATCTGGGCCCCATGTCTTACCGTCTCCTCCAGGCTCAAGGGACCGTCCTTCAGTCTTGAGGCCAGGGTCGGCCCGTCAACCAACTCCATGACCAGAAAGTTCGGGCCCACGTCATACAGGGTACACACGTTCGGATGATTCAACGCGGAAATCGACCGCGCCTCTCGCTCGAAGCGGTCGCTGAACTCCACGTTCGTGACCTTGATAGCCACCGCGCGTCCCAAGCGTGTATCGCGACCTCGAAACACACGCCCCATGCCCCCCGCGCCCAGCGTTCCCTCGATCGCATAAGGCCCGAGCCGGGCTCCGGGAGCCAGCAGCGTTTCGGTGCGCTGATGACTCTTCGTCTCCCAGATGGGGCGATTTAAGAGAATATCCGGGTTCGAATGATCCTTCGCGAGCAACGCTTCCACTTCACGCCGCAACTCGTTGTCATCCCCACAGAATTTCGCCAGAAAGCCGTCGCGAGCCGTCGGATCCAACTCCGCCGCAGTCTGATACAGTTCCTTAATTCGGCGCCATCGTTCACTCGTCATGCGACGTATCTAGTGTACCGATTTCGTGGACGCGACCCGTGCCTCAATGGCTGTTCCGAGTACCGGCCTTCCAAAGTGTCCAACGATTACTGATCTCTTCGGGGCTGCTCTGCGCCACGGCGCTCAAGGTCGTTCCCGCGATCAGCAGGATTGCGGCAGCACCCAATCTCCAGGATTGGTAATGAAAGATAGGAAGTCGCTTCACGCCCACTGCGCTCTCGGGAACGGTCGAAGTGGTGCTCACCAATGGCACACAGGGCGCACCGTTTTCAGTCCAGGCGCAGGCCGAGTCACCGTCGTTCTTCATCATTGGCGCAGGTCCCTACGTCGTCTCGACGCACGCGGATGGAAGCCTCATCGGCCCAACGAGCCTTTACCCGGGCCAGACCACGCCCGCCAAGCCAGGCGAAACCGTCGTGCTCTACGCTAACGGATTTGGATCGA
>OKRF01000165.1:0-23678 GCA_900290315.1 Candidatus Sulfopaludibacter sp. SbA3
TGGGGCCTTATCACGTCCCGGTGATGCTGACGAGTTACGCCGGAGCACTGAAGGCCTGGATGTATTGGCCGATCCTGCATGCCCTGGGGCCTCGCTTGAGTACGCTTCGCGAGCCTATGCTGCTGGTGGGCGCCGCCAGCATATGGCTGTTCTTCCTTCTTCTGAGGCGTGTGGCCGGAGATCGCGCCGCGATTATCGGCTCTAGCCTGCTTGCTACGGACTCGATATACCTGGTCACGACCTGCTTCGACTGGGGGCCTGTGGCACTGCAACACGTCCTGATCATTGGAGGCATGCTGCTGGTGATCAAGTTCCATCAGGAACGCCCGCAGGCGGCGCTGGCGGGCGCCTTTTTTCTATTTGGACTGGCGCTATGGGACAAGGCCCTGGCCGTGTGGATGCTATCGGGCCTGGGGGTGAGCGCCGCGCTGCTGTATTCCGGCGAAATCCGGCGGGCACTCCGTGCGCAACGCGTGGCCGCCGCCGGGCTGGCGTTTTGCATCGGCGCACTGCCTCTGCTGGTGTACAACATCGGAAACTCCTTCCGCACGTTTAACGAAAACGTGCATCGCGACACCGCCAACCTGGCCGCAAAGGCCCACATGCTCGAGGAGACCATTGGCGGCCCCGGGCTGTTCGGGTGGCTCACCGCGGAAGACTCGCAAACCCCTGCGCCTCATCAGCCGCGCGGCCCTGTTCAGCGGGCCTCGGCCGCGATTTCGAAGCTTGCGGGCCATCCGCGGCGGAGCCTCGCCCTGTATGGCTTCCTCCTGGCCCTGGCGCTGGCACCCCTGGCGGCACCACAGGAGCGGCGCGCGATCATGTTCGCCTGTATCGCGATGGCAGTCGCGTGGATTCAGATGGCTACCACGGCGAATGCGGGAGGCAGCGTCCACCATACGATCCTGTTATGGCCTCTTCCGGAGATGGTAATTGCCATTTCTTTCGCGGCGGCTTCCCGGCGCTTTGGACGCGCTGGGAGAGTTATCATTACGGCAATCGTGCCGATCATGTTAGTAAGTGGTGGCCTGGTGATGAATGAGTATTACACCGTCATGTTACGGAACGGCGGCGCTATGGCATGGAATGATGGCATCCTGGAACTTTCCGATTACCTGAGATACATACCCGCCAAACAAGTACTTTCCCTGGATTGGGGGATTACGGACCCTCTGCGCTTCCTGAATGGCGGCCATCTCGCATTGGCGGGCGCTGACGAACAGCTTTCGAAACCGGAGCTGAGCGTGTCTGATAAAGCCATCATTGAGCGCATGATTTCGGAGCCTTCTCACGTGTTTATCGCCCATACGAGCAACCATGAGTTCTTTCCTGGGTCAACGCCTAAACTGCTGCAGCTTGCCGCGGATTCGGGTTATCATCGCCAGAAGCTGACGGTCATCTCCGATCGGTATGGACGGCCGGTTTTCGAGCTATTCCGTTTTGCCCGCTTGGCGGTAAATTCGCCTGCCGGCAACTAACTCACGCGTGATTGTTGCGAGATATTGGTACCGCGATTCGCCGACCGTGGTAACACGGTAGTACAACGTACTGCCGCAAAAAACTCATTGCCGGCGCGAGCATTTGCTGGTAACTTACTAGGCGGGCGTGCGATAAACTACCAGGTGCGATAACTGGGATTTTTTCTACAGCTTCAGGAGGAAATTTGATACCAAGACTGTTTTCAACCGGGGCACTCTTGCTGCCGGCAACCATCTGGGGACAAGCTTTGACAACGTCCCAGGATGCCTATTATGTTCCGGGCAATTCAAGCAACTTTGGTGCGGCGCCCAGCGTCACGGTGGGTAGTCCCGCAAGCGTGGGGCTGATTCAGTTCGATTTGAGCGGGTTGCCTCCGGGCACCACTGGCGCCCAGGTACAGAAGGCCACCCTGACGGTATTCGCCAACAAGGTCAACGTACCGGGCATCATCAGCATCAATCTGGCGCTTGGCGCCTGGCAGGAACCAGTAGTAAGTGGCACCACTGGGTTTCCGTCACAAGGCGGGCCCGTGGCTAGTCCGTCTATTTCGACCGCGAATACCTACGTCACCGTGGACGCCACCAGCGCCGTGCAAGGGTGGATCAACTCGCCCTCGTTGAATAACGGATTCATGCTGACATCGAGCGGCGGCAGCGTGCTTTTCGACAGCAAGGAGAACACCAACACCAGTCATCCGGCGGTCCTGACTGTGATTCTGGGGCAGACAGGTGCCGTAGGTCCAACTGGTGCAGTCGGTCCACTCGGGCCCACTGGTCCCACCGGCGTGGGCACGACCGGCCCCACGGGTCCAACAGGTCCGACCGGGCCCACCGGAATCGGCACTGCCGGCCCAACCGGACCCACAGGTCCCACCGGGGTTGGCACTGCAGGTCCAACCGGTCCCACTGGCGTTGGCTTGGCTGGCGCTACGGGCCCAACGGGCGCCACAGGTCCCGCCGGCACAGCAGCCCTGTTCGGAACGAACAATTTCACCTTTAGTGGGACGGGCGGCACCGGCGTGCAGTGTACGATCGGCCAGATCATTCTGAGCGTCCCGACGGTATACACGTCGAACTGGTTGCCGGCCGATGGCAGGACGGTGCTGATCAGTGCCGACTCAGCCTTGTTCAGTCTGATCGGAACCCATTACGGCGGTGACGGCACCACCAATTTCAACCTGCCGGATCTTCGGGCAGCGGCACCCAACGACATGGTGTATTACATCTGCGCGTTCGGCGTGTTTCCGTAGAGCTTCTGTTTTGGAAACCCTTCGCAACGTCGAGACAGAGTTGCTGGGCGCCTTCTGTGGCTATGCCAAAAGCAATGACGGGCGCCCTCTCGAAGTCGAAGGGAACGAGACGCTGCTTCGTAGCCGGGTGGCCACCTTGGAAACCCGCATCACGGCAATTGAAGAGCGGCTCAACAGGCCGCCCCAGTAGCAGAATCCTTACTCGTACCGGAGCGCTTCTACCGGATCCAGCCGCGCGGCCCTGCCCGCCGGCCAGATCCCGAAGAAGAGGCCTACCCCCACCGACACCATGACTCCCGACACGGCGGCCCAAACGGGTACCGCCGTCGGGAGATTGGGGAAGATCAGGCCGCACAGGCGGGAAATAGTCCACCCCAGGATCAACCCCACAACGCCGCCCAGTCCGGTGAGCACCACCGCTTCCGTCAGAAACTGGACGATGATGTCACTCTTGCGCGCGCCCACGGCTTTACGGATGCCGATCTCGCGCGTGCGCTCCGTGNNTAATGTTCATGACACCGATGCCGCCCACCAGCAGGCCGATGGAGCTGAGAATCACCATCACGATAGCGACCGTTGCGGTGACGCGGTGAAAATCTTCGATCATCTGCGCCGCGGTGGTCATGGAAAAATTATCCGGCGAATTGAACGGCACGCGCCGCTCGATGCGCAGGGCGGCGCGGATTTCATCCTGCGCCTTGTCTACCATTCCGGGATAGGCAAGGGTAATCAGCATATGCTCCTGCGCGCTGGCGAAAATCTTGCGCATGGTATGGTACGGAATCAGCACCCGGGTATCATCCTGGCCCGGCAGCGAGGCGGCCGGCCGATCCATGGCCATCCACGCTGATGCGCTTGCCCACCGGATCCTGGTTGGGCAGCAACTGCCTGGCGACGTCTTCTCCGACCACGACCACGGGCATGTGATGAGTGTTCTCGGTATCGGTGAAAAAGCGGCCGAACTTCATGGTGGTGCCGCCGGCCGCATAGCCTTCCTCGGTGCCGCCCAACTGAACGTTGTAAATATCGTTGCCGCCATAGCGGGCGCTGTGGATGCCATTGGGCGGGAACAGATACGGACTGACATGCTGCACAGAAGGGCAGCGCGCCTCGATGGCGCGCGCATTCTCCAGGCTCAGAGGCCGGCGTGCCCGCTCCTCGCGCGTGGCGTGGCCCATCGCCGTGGTCTTGGAAACGATGATGGTCTCCGGACCGAAGCTGCGGATCAGGCCGGTGATGGCGCCATCCAAACCCGCGATAATGGAACCCACGCCGATCACCGCGCCGGTCCCGATGATCACGCCCAGCACCGTCAGGAACGAGCGCATCTTGTGTTCCCGCGTAGTGGCCAGAGCCAGGCGGACTCCCGCGCCAAAAGAACTGATGGTCATTTTTCCGCCCTCAAAGCTTCGATCGGATCCAGCCTGGCGGCGCGCTGCGCGGGATAGATTCCGAAGAACAGCCCAACCACAGTGGACAGCGCCACGCCCAGCGCCACCGCCGCGGCAGGCACGGCCATGGGCACCGGCGTCACCGTCCGCACCAGCACCGCCACGAACCAGGCCAGCATCACGCCCATCACTCCGCCCATTCCGGAGAGCATGGCCGATTCCACCAGAAACTGATTCAGGATGTCCCGTTTGCGGGCGCCCACGGATTTGCGGATGCCGATTTCGCGCGTCCGCTCCGTGACCACCGCCAGCATGATATTCATGATCACCACGCCGCCCACCACCATGAAGACCGAAACCACGCCCACCGCCGTGGCGGCGATGGAGGCGGTCAATTGGTCCCAGAACTTCAGCAGTGCATCGCTGGTGAGCATGGAAAATGTATCATCGTCGCGCGGTCCCAGATGGCGATAGGACCGCAGAAGCACGCGCGCCTCTTCCTGCGCCTGCTGCAAGTGGTCGTGGTCCACCGCGATGGCGGCGTAATCCATGCCTCCGCGGGAGCCCCAGATTTTGAAAAAGGTTTCCGACGGAACAATCACGAAGTTGTCCTGCGATTGGCCGAATACGGACCCCTTGGCCTCGGCCACGCCCACCACCTGGAATGGCAAGCCTTCCAGCGAAATGGTCCGGCCGATGGCGCTGCCCTGCGGGAAGAACTTGACCTTGATATCGTTGCCGATGAACGCGGCATTCAGGTGCCGGTCGTTTTCCGTATCGGAGAGAAATCTCCCGTCGGCCGCGTTGAAATTGCGGACTACGGCCATGTTAGGAGTGACGCCCATCAGGGTCACCGCTTCGGCGACTTCCTTGCCGCAGTGTACGTTCACCGAGCGCGACGCCGAAATCCCAATCTCCTTGGTCAGAGTGGCGCGCGCCTTCAGAAAGTCGTACTCATCGCGGTTCAGTTGCGGATTCCGCCGCAGCATCTCCAGATACTTCTTGGGATCCCATTGCATCATCACAATGCGCGTGACGCGATACCCGTCGGCGCCCATGTTGGAGACGTTCTGGGCGATATAGACATCCATGCCGGAGATCACGCTCATCACGGCAATCAGGGTGGTGGTGGCCAAAATGATGCCTAAGAGCGTGAGAAAACTGCGCAGTTTGCTGCCTCGCAGGGATTGCACCGCGCCGGAGACGGCCTCCCAAAACGACGCGTGGGTAGTCTTCATCTATAGACCTTGACGTTGAACGATCCAATTCATTATCGTCCGGTCGAGCCAAAAACGGTCAGGGCCGCGGCCGAGGAAACCCAGGTGCCCGCCTGCCTCGGTGGCCAGCAGTTCGACACGGGGATTGGCGCCCACCGCCGCGTGGCCGAAAATATCGAACGGCACGAAGGTATCGTCTTTGGCCTGTACCAGGAGAACGGGCACGCGGATGCGGTCCAGGAACGCGATGGCGGACTGCGTCCGGTAGTAGTTGGCGGCATCGCCGAAACCGAAGGAGGGCGCGGTGATGCGGTCGTCGATGGCCTCCACCGAGTTCAGACCGCGAAAATCGCGCGCCGAATAGCGGCCGGTGGCGCACAGGCGTTCACGCATTTTTTTGACAAAGCGGCGCTCGTAAAAACGGTTGTCCGGCTCAGAGATGCGCCGGGCGCAGGCGGCCAGGTCGAGCGGGGTGGATGCGGCGCAAACGCCGCACACCAGTTCGGGTGCTCGTTCCCCGAGTTCGCCGGCCAGTTTCAGCACCACGTTGCCGCCCAGCGAGAAACCAGTCAGGAACATCGGCCCGCGGCCTTCCCGGCTGAGTTGGCGAAGCACCGCAAGCAGATCGCTGGTGAGGCCGGCATGGTACAAGGTCTGGCACAGATGCTCGGTGCCGCCGCAGGTGCGCATGTGAAAGCGATGCGCAGTAAAGCCCCGCTCCAGCGCCAGCGCGCTCAAACTGCGGATATATCCCGCCTGGCCGGAGCCTTCCAGGCCGTGCACCATGACAATTTCGCCTCTCGGTACCCCGGCAGGCCTCTGCGATTCCACCAGCACCTGTACGTCCGGCTCGGTGTGAAAGAATCGGCGCTGCAAAGGGAAGCGGCGGTTCCCATTGGGCCGCGGCCAATAGTGCGCCGCGATGGTCTGCAGGTGCGGATTGCGGAACAGCGGACGGAAGGGCGCCATGAATGCGTATGGAACTTGTAGTATAAGGAATCCGCCATGCGTATCGCGATGATCGCCGCTATGTGCGCCTCTGCCTTCGGAATTGCTGCCACGGCCCCGCCGTTCCAGATGCAAGTGCTCAACGGCCGGACGGTGTCCTTCGGTCAATACCGCGGCAAGGTGCTGGCCGTCGCGTTCATCCTCACAACGTGCCCGCATTGCCAGGATCTGACCAAAGCGCTGAAGCCCCTATCGCGCGAATATGCACCACGGGGTGTGCAGTTTCTGGAGTGCGCCTTTAATGAAGACGCACCCGCCACCATGCCGGAATTCCTTGATCAGTTCCATCCGCCGTTTCCGGTAGGTTGGAGCAGCGGCGCGGCGGTGCGGGCATACCTGCATTACTCGACTCTCGAAGCAAATTTCTTCGTGCCCCACATGGTGTTTCTGGACCGCACCGGAGTGGTGCGCGGCGACTTCCCGGGGGACAGCGACTTCTTCAAAAAGCCCGAAGAGAATATCAGGGGGCAGTTGGAGAAGATGCTGAAAGGTTCGCGATAAAGACATCTGCCCGCCCGGTGGCCGCCTGGAGCGCGGAATTGATCAGGGGTACCCCGATGCGATAGCGCGTCCGGTTACACTTGACGATCATGCATTTGCTTCTGATGCTTCTCCCGGTTGCCGCCGCGCTGCCCGCACAGCAGAACGGGCCAGCAAACCGCGCGATTCTGGCTTATGTCGGAACCTACAGCTCGCCGCAGGGCCCCGAGGGCAGCAGGGGCAATGGACAGGGTATCTACGTCTTTCGGATGGATCCATCGAACGGGAAGCTGTCGCTGCGCGAAATAATAGCCAATGGTTGGAATCCGTCGTGCCTCGCGCTAGACCCCTCCAAAACCCACCTGTACTCCGCCAATGAGACGTCGACCTTCGAGGGCGCGAACTCCGGCTCGGTGAGCGCTTATTTGATCGATCGCTCCACCGGCCATATGACGTTAATGAATACGGTCAGTTCGCAAGGAGCTGGTCCCGCTCACCTCAGCGTCCACTCTTCTGGCAAGTATGTTCTGGTGGCTAACTATGCCGGCGGAACGGTGGCCGTGCTCCCCATTAGGCCGGACGGTTCGCTCGGTCCCGCGACCGACGTCAGGAAGGACGAAGGCGATGTCTTCCGTACTCCTTCCGCCACCTCCCCTCCCGGCAGTTTTGCCTTCAGCGGCCACGACCACCCGCATGCGCACATGATCCAGGCTGATCCTTCAGGCAAGTTTGTGCTCGCCAGCGACCTGGGCTTGGATCGCATTTTCATTTGGAAGTTCGATGCCGGCAAAGGTACCCTGACCGCGAACGACCCGGCATTTGTCTCGCTGCCTCCCGGTGGCGGTCCCCGCCATTTCGCCTTCCACCCCAACGCTCGCTGGATGTATTCGCTTCAGGAGGAATCCTCCACCCTGGTCAAGTTCGATTACGAGGCCACCAACGGAACCCTCTCGCCTAAGCAGACCATCTCCAGCCTGCCCAGTGGCTTTCAAGGCACGGATTACACCTCCGAAGTGATGGTTTCCTCCGATGGGAGATTCGTCTATGCCGCCAACCGTCTGCACGACGGCATCTCCATCTTCTCCGTTGGCCGTTCGGGTGAGTTGAGGTATGTCGGCGAGGAGTGGACGCGAGGCGATTACCCCCGCAGCTTCAGCATCGACCCCACGGGCAGGTATTTCTACTCGTGCAACCAGAGAGGCGATGCAATCACGACTTTTCGCGTCGATCCGCGCACCGGCCGCTTGTCCTTCACCGGCCAGTACACGTCGATCGGTACTCCATCGAGCATGGTTTTCTTGGACCTCCGCTAGAAGTACCTCATGGACCCAACCGCACCATCGACCTGCTCAACAGCCATTTTTTCCAAGCGGGACGTCGCGGGCTCGCGGGTCAGCGTCCGCCACCTCATGCGATCCGCAACCGCCTGACGGATGGATCTGTGATCAATCCCCTTCTGAACGCCCGCCCGCTGCCAACCGGATCTGTACCGGTCCCCCGGTCACGACGGCGGGGGTAAACGCCACCGTTACGGCCGGACCAGCGCGACAGGCCAGGGCGAGTCCGAAAAAGAGCGGTACCAGGGTGCGCATCGAGATCCTCATTTCCGTTTATGGTGTGTAACGCGAGCCGAGCCGCCAAACGAATTGCCGGTGTAGGTCCCGGCGTACGAGAGCACGGCGGCGGTCCCCAGCGCTCCCACACAAGCCGCGGCGAAGCGGAGTGTGATCGATAACGAGCCGCCACCCGGGATATCTCCGATCGCTTGAGGCAGTGGCGAAGCGGTCGACGTTGCACCGATTTTTGCCGAGGTCAGTTGGAGAAGATGCTGAAACGTTCGCAATAAAGACATTTTCACCGCCGAGACGCCGAGGAAGACAGCAGGATGGCAAGATTCTATGTTTTCTCGGTGCCTCGGCGTCTCGGCGGTGAATTCTTCCTTACCTTTGCATCACCGAAAGCACGAAATCTCCCAACTGCTCCGCGGTGAATTCGTTGCCTTCGAAGTCGGCCGCCAGCTTGCCTTCCCGGTCGATCACAATGGTATGTAGGGAATGCGTCAGCAGGCCCTCATCCTGCCAGAAATTCAAACCGAACTGCCTGCACACACTCTGCACATCGGGCAGCGCTCCGGTGAGAAAATGCCACGATTTCGAGTCTGCCTTCCACGTGAAGGCGTATTTCGCCAGCACGTCCGGCTGGTCGTGCACCGGGTCGAAGCTGATGCTCAGCAAAATCAGGTCGCGTCCCATGCGGGTGGAGAATCGCTGGTTCAAGCGGCCGAAATTGTTGGACAGCCGGAAACAGTAATTCGGCAGCGGGCAGCTTGTATAAATAAAGGTGACCGCCACTACCTTGCCGGCCAATCGCGAGAGCGTCACACGCTGGCCGGCTTGATCCGTGAGGGTAAAGTCCGGTACGGGTTGCCCGGCCGTGAGAGGTTTGGCGGACTCCGCGGCGCCCTGCAAGAGCTGCAACCGCCGCGCCAGCAGCGGCTCCTGCTCCATGCTCACGAACTGGTGGATGCGTACCCCTTCCGCCCACGAATCGCCGGTATCCACCACTAGCGTGAACTCCACATGCGCACCGGGCTGCAGGCCCGCGAGTTCCTTCGAGTCGCGCACGGAAAACAGCATCGACATAGCTTCCATATAGCCCGGAATGGCCGCAATCGATGCCACGAAGCTGCGACGCGCCAGATCGATTTTCAGAATGATTCCCGTCACGGCGTAACGTTTGGCGCCCCACGCCGTGCCTGCTACCGCGGCCGAAAGCGCGAGGAGCGTTCGCCGAGTCATCGGGCGCCGCCTCCCAGCCGGACCGGCCTCCTCGCAACCTTTTTATATTCGGTGGCGAACTCTTTGATCTCGACAGCCTGATTCCTGGCCACGTTGAGAAATCGCTGCGGCGTTCCCACGTTTGCCGGCCAAAGGATTTCCAGGCTCTCGATCTGCGCTGCTTTCCCCAGACCGATATGCTGCTCCAGGGGCGAAGCCCCGAACGATCCGCCGCTCCCCACCGTGCGATAAATGCTCCGCGGCGCCTTGCCCTCATTTCTGACAGTCACTGTTATTCGTGCCCCAATCGCCGACCGGTTGCTCTTCACCCCGATCAACCGCACGCTGATCCAATCGTTGCCGTGTCCCGGATTCTCAAACAGCCGGAAGGCATGCGCGTCGCCCGGCACAGCGCCGCCAATCACCGTCAGGATGTCTTCGTCGCCATCGTTGTCTATATCGGCAAATGCCACTCCGTGACCTTTGTGTAATTCGCCGGTGCCGCTGGACGCCGTGATATCCACGAACGTCTTGCCGTCCTTGTTACGCAGCATCACGTTGGGGACCATGGACGCGTATGTGGGGTCGCCGGTTCCCAGGTACATGTCCAGGTAACCATCGTTATCGATGTCCCCGAAGTTCGATCCCATGGGCATGAAGACTTTGTCCAACCCTGCCTCTTTGGTGACGTCGCGAAACGCACCGTTCCCCAGGTTCTTGTACAGCTTGAACGTGCCGGCGTTGTGCGGCAACCCCAGGTAAGTGCGCAATGTCTCGTCCACCGACATGAAGTAACTGGAGACGAACAGGTCCGGCCAGCCATCGTTATCATAGTCGAAGAACCATGCCGGGAATCCGTGCCCACTGCCCNNTAGCCGCGATAGTTGGAGACGTACAGATCCACGAAGCCGTCGTGATCGTAGTCGGCCGCCGCCACTCCCTTGGTGAAGGCTGAGCTATCGGTTCCCGAGGCGTGCGAGATGTTCTTAAAAGTCCCATCGCCGTTGTTGAGAAACAGTTGATTGGGTCCGCTCTCGCTGCCCACGTAGAGGTCGAGCAACCCGTCGTTGTTGATGTCCACCCACACCGCCGTCTGAGTGCTGATGGGCTGCGCCAGCCCGGCCTCTTTGGTGACATCGGTGAACGTGCCATCGCAGTTGTTGCGCAGCAGGCTCATGCGCTGTGGAATCTCCCATCCGCCGCGCAGCACCAGAATATCCAGGCAGCCATCGTTGTTGTAGTCGGCTTGAATGATGTTCAGACCGCCCAACTGCCCGCTCAGTCCGGCTTTCGCTGAGCGATCTTCGAACGTGCCATCGCCTTTGTTGTGGAAGAAGTGCATGGGCTCGCACATATCGAAGCTGGACGTTACGACGTCCAGGAGCCCGTCGTTATCGAAGTCGTCCACAATAATGCCCGCCGCCATGGAGAAGAGCTTGATGCCTGCGGCGGCCGCGACATCCTTGAAGCGCCCGATATCCTCCGATGACGCGAACACCGCTGGCGGCAGCAGATACTCCTTCGGCACACCCGCGGGATACTCTCCCAGGGTCATGTAGGCCAGGGTGAGCAGCCACTGCACTTCCAGGTCGTTGGGCCTGTCTTTCAGGAACGCCAGGAAATGCTGCACGGCTTTTTGGGAATCGGCCGGCTTGCCGTATTTCATTGCCGGCGTCATGGGAAACAGGCAGCGCTCGCCGGGATTCCGATACACCCCGTTGGCCATTTCCGATTTGTGGAGGTAGCCGATGCCAAGCAATTCCTCCAGATACGGCAGGGCGCGCGGCAGATCGCGCACGGCCCGGGCGTACGCTGCTTCCCACTGCTTCACCGCCGGGTCCATCTCGCCGCGATAGGCGTAGAGCTGGCCCCTGGCCACCCGGGCGCTCATGGCATCGGCGGCCGGCGTACTCGCGGTTTCACCAGCAATCAGACGTTCCGCGCGATCCACCATCACGGCGTACGATTGTTTGCGAATGTCGCACGCCGTTGCCAGATTCAGGTTCCAGCCTCCCGGCTTGGGGAAGTTCGCCAGGGCGGCTTCGGCCTCGTTGAGACCCGAGATATCGAAATCGAATCGCACGCTGCCTTCGGCGCTCACCGCAAATTGGCGGGCGCGCTCCACATTCTCCAGATCCGCCATGTCGCTGGGGGCCAGCACCTTGAGAATGGCGTAGCCTGACGGAATCTTCACGGTCTGCGAGATGCTGCCGGCCTCCAGTCCCTGCAGCGCGGTACGCAGCTCCGCGCGCAACGTGCCGGGGTCCACGCGACCCATGAGACCACCATCGATGGCTGTGGCGTCCACGGATTTTTCCCGCGCCAGCACGGCGAAGTCGGCGCCCCTCTTCAACTCCGCCTGAATCTTTTCGGCCTCGTCCGCGGAATTTACCACGATCATGCGCAGGGGCACGGCGTCCTGTCCGGCACTCCAGCCGAGAAACAACGCGAACACTACCGCGACAACACATAGCCGGCCTGGGGGCCGGCCGGCAAGCTCAAGCATGCCCCACCAGGCTCTCATAAACTCGCGCGGACCGCCGTCGCCAATATTACCACCGCCGGCACGCTATGCTGAACACTATGACTCGCCGGCAAGCTCTGTCGCTTCCCTTTGCCTGAATCGCGGCATGGCTTCGCGCAACGTCCAGGCGATTCCGCGCGGCAAGCCTTCCGGCCTCCCGTTTCACGCCCACTTCACCAACGTCGCGCGCGCCGCCGGCCTGCGCTCGCCCATCATCTACGGCGACATCGCCACCAACGACTACATTCTCGATTCCATGGGCTGCGGCGTAGCATTCCTGGACTACGACAACGATGGCTGGCAGGACATCCTGCTCCTGACCGGCCGCCGCTGGAGTGCGACTCCCGCCGGGTCCATCCTCCGCCTGTACCACAACAATCGCGATGGCACCTTCACCGACGTCAGTGAAAAATCCGGCATGGCACGCAGCGTCTGGGCCACCGGCGTCACTGTTGCCGATTACGATAACGATGGCTTCGACGATATCTTTATCACCTGCTGGGGCCAGAACATTCTGTTTCACAATAACGGCGATGGCACCTTCACCGATGTCACCGAAAAGGCTGGCCTGCTGCACCCCGGCGTGCGATTCGGGTCCGGCTGCACCTGGGTGGATTACGACCGCGACGGACGCGTGGACCTGTTCGTGGCGCATTACATGGTGTTCGACCGCGAGGCGCTGCCCATCCGCGGTAAAGACCCCACCTGTGTGTACCGCGGCGTGCCCGTCTACTGCCGCCCCGACGGACTGCCGCAGGAGCGCTGCCGCCTCTATCACAACAACGGTGACGGCACCTTCACCGACGTCAGCGAGAAATCCGGCATCCTTGCCGTAGCCCCTGGCTACCCTCTCACCGCAGCCGCCGCCGATTTCGATGGCGATGGATGGCCCGACCTCTATGTAGCCTGCGACACCTCGCCCAGCCTGCTTTTTCGCAACAATCGCGACGGCACCTTCACCGAGCAAGGCCTGGAATGCGGCGTCTCGCTCAGCGAAGACGGCCAGGCGCAAGCCGGCATGGGGCTCGGCATCGGCGATTTCGATACCGACGGCAACCTGGACATCTTCAAGACACATTTCCGCGACGATACGCCCGCGCTCTACCGCAACAACGGCAAGGCCAACTTTCGCGACGTTACCTATCGCGCGGGTCTGGGCGTGGAGACTCGCTACGTGGGATGGGGCGCCGCCATTGCCGATTTGGACAACGACGGGCTGCCGGACCTTTTCTTCGCCACCGGCATGGTCTATCCCGAGGTGGAGCGCAAACTTTCGGAAATCCCCTATAAGACCCCGTGCGTGGTCTACCGCAACCTGGGCGGCGGCAAGTTCGAGGAACTCACCACGGAGGCGGGGCCCGGCCCACTGGAGGCGCATTCCAGCCGCGGCGTCGCTTTCGGCGATTTCGATAACGATGGCGACATCGACATCCTGATCATGAACATGAACGAGCCCCCCTCGCTGCTGCGCAATGACATGACCGGGTCGAATCACTGGCTCAAGGTGCGGCTGATCGGCGTAGCCTCCAATCGTTCGGCGATCGGAGCGCAGGTGATCGCCACTTACGGCGATCGCAAGCAGGCACAGGCAGTCCTGGCGCAATCGTCATATCTCTCGGTGAACGATCGGCGCCTCCATTTCGGCCTCGGGCAAGAGACCAAGGCGTCGCTCGAAATCCGCTGGCCCAACGGTCTGCATGAGACCGTCCCGAACGTAGCGGCCGGCCGCCTGGTGACCATTAAGGAAGGATCGGGCATTCAGGCATCCTACTTCCCGCCGCGAATGACCTCTCACACTGCAGCGAGCACGGGGTCGCGATTGGCAAAGTAATCCGCGGAGATCCTGGTCGTTTAGTCTGTCGGGCGGCAGAACCTTAATGGCTAGGAACCGGTCCAGACGCGTATCGCGCGCCTTGTATACAATACCCATGCCGCCCTCGCCAAGCTTCTCGAGGACCCGGTAATGCGAGATGGCCTGTTCCATCATGGACCACCACGTTAAGAAGATATTAAGACCTTACTTTATCGATAGCAACCGACGATCTTCCCCCACGCAAGTCTTCTCACGATGTGGAACGCCGCACGTCGAATCCTGAAAGTTTTTGCTTGACATTGACTACGTTAACGCTATAGTCTGAACGAAAGCCGGTGCGCGGTCCGGCACCGAAAAGAGGTTAGCCATGTTGCGAAGCGTGTTTTTTGGGCTGTTTCTGCTCTGTTCCTCCGTTGTCCTCGCTCAAGTCAACGGCTCGATCGCCGGCTCCGTCGCCGATCAATCCGGAAGCGCCGTCTCCGGAGCCACTGTCAAACTGGTTTCGGAAAGTACCGGCGCGGTGATGACCGAGACCAGCAACCCCGAAGGCAATTTCGTCTTTACCGCTGTTCCACCCGGGATGTACACCGTCAGTGCGGAGCATCCCGGCTTTAAGAAGTTGCAGAAGGAACATCTCGAGCTTACGCCTACCGATCACCTGGCCGTCGGCACCCTTTCCCTCACCGTGGGTGAAGTCACTGAAGCGGTGACCGTACAGGCCGAGGGCGCCATGGTGCAAACCGCCAGCAGCGAACGCGCTGGCATCGTTACCAGCGAAGAGATCAAGGACCTTACCGTCATCAATCGCGACTTCACCACGTTCGCAGAATTGCAACCGGGGGTAGTCATCAACGTCGGTGCTGCCGTCCAGACCTTCAGCGGCAACAACACATTCAACGTGCTGGGCGGACGCTCCACCGCCAACAACATTATGGTGGACGGCCTTCCCACCAACAACACCAACCAGGGCAACATGAACACCACCATCAGCCTGGACAACACGCAGACGGTCGAGGTGAAGGTGTCCAACTATTCCGCCGAGTATGGCCGCAATAACGGTTTTGCGGTCCTCGCCGTGAGCAAGAGCGGCACCCAACAGTTGCATGGAGCCGGCTACTATTACGATCGTAACGAGGCGTTCAACGCCAACAATTTCTTCAATAACCGTTCCGGTATCGCACAAACGCCACTGCGCATTTCGTACTTCGGCGGCAACCTGGGAGGTTCCCTGCACATTCCGCACATGGATTCCACCAGGGGCAAATTGTTTTTCTTTATCTCCGCAGAGCAAATCGGCGAACTACGGCCCAAGGGCCTCGTGACCGTCACTGTTCC
Source organism: Candidatus Sulfopaludibacter sp. SbA3 (assembly GCA_900290315.1). Classification (GTDB taxonomy): domain Bacteria; phylum Acidobacteriota; class Terriglobia; order Bryobacterales; family Bryobacteraceae; genus Sulfopaludibacter. The sequence goes on from OKRF01000165.1 coordinate 15,274, forward strand.
TACTGAACTGGAACGTCAGGGGAATTTCACGCTGTCCGGCTCCAAAGGCACTCCCATCGCCGCGGGCGGCGCGGCCGTTACTGTCAAGGACCCGGCCACCGGCACTCCGTTCCCCGGTAACATCATCCCCGCCAACCGCATCATCCCGTCGCTGCAGAACTATCTCAACCTGCTGCCGCTGCCGAACTACACAACCGCTGCCGATCTGGCAGTCTCCAAGGGCACTTACAACTACATCTATCAGGAGAGCCTGCACGTTCCTAAATATCTGAACAGCGCGCGGCTGGACTATAACTTCAGTGAGCGCACTCAGGCTTACGCCCGCTTCAATTACTGGTACGAGGATCAGCAGGGAAGCGCCGTTTCGGCATCCAATACGAGTTGGGGATGGTTGGACACCCACTACACCGCCATCACCCCTTCCGGCGTCATCGCGCTTACCCACATCTTCAACCCGACGCTCGTGTTCCAGGGGACCATGGGCTTCTCGCAGTTCAGCGAAGCCGGTCCGCCGCTCACCGAAGCCGACCTGGTTTCCAAGGAACGTTCCACGGTCGGCTTTACCATCCCGCAACTTTACCCGANNAACCTGGTCCCGGCGGCCACCTTCGGGGTGAATAATTCCGCCAACCCCACTTACACCGCCCGCTTCCCCCTGCAAGGTGTCGAAAATACTTTCACCTGGAACACCAGCCTGACTAAGGTCGCGGGAGGCCACACCATCAAGGCCGGATTCGCACCCGAACGGTGGCAGGCAATGAAGGGCAAGAACGCCTCGAATTTCGCCGGGAACATGAACTTCAGCCAGGACAGCACCAACCCCCTCGATACCGGGTACGCTTACAGCAACGCCTTGCTGGGCGTTCTGGACCAATATACCGAGACCTCCAATCGCTTCCCAATGTACGAGTTCAATACCACGCTCGAATGGTATCTCCAGGACACCTGGAAGGTCTCCCATAACTTGACCATCGATGCCGGACTGCGCTTTGGATGGGGCACTCCGTGGCACGCTAACCATGACCAGGAAGCTGCTTTCGTGCCGTTCATGTGGAATCCGCAGCAGGTGGCCAAACTGATTCAACCGACCCTGGTGGCCGGCAAGCGCGTCGGCCTGGATCCGTATACTGGCGCAGTTCTTCCCGCCGTCACCATCGGCGCCATCGCGCCCGAAGCCCCCAATCCCACTAACGGCATCGTCAACCGCCTCACCGATCCCAGCTATCCCCAGGGCATGCGCTACACCGGCGGCGTCAAAACGGGGCCACGCCTGGGCTTTGCCTGGGATCCTTTCGGCAAAGGCAAGACCGTGATCCGGACCGGCGCTGGTGTCTTCTATAATTTTCACGACGTGGACAACTTCGGCTACGGCTATGAGTTCGGGACCCCGCCGCTGCAGTACAACCCCATCATTTACTACACTTACGCGACCCAGCTAGCCGGCGGACAGGGTTATAACTTTCCAAGCAATATAACCGGTTTTGATCCCAACCGGCCGGTTCAAAAAACTTACAATTTCAGCTTTGGTTTCCAACAGGATCTCGGATTCGGCACGGTGGCCGATGTTGCCGCCGTAGGTGCGTTGGGCCGCCACTTGGTGGAGGCCGAGAACCTCAACAGCGCCCCGCTCGGCGCCGATTATCAGCCCTCCAGCCTGGACGCGAGCAATGGCAACAAGGTGCTGCCCTCGCAATTCCTACGGCCTTATATCGGCTATGGCAACATCACGTACTATCTCTATGCAGGCAACTCCCACTACTACTCACTGCAAACCGCAGTCCGCCGCCGCTATAAGAATAACCTGACGTACGGTGTGATCTGGACCTGGTCGAAAGTGATGGACTACAGCGACACGGACACTTCCAGCAGTACAACCCAAGTGAGCTCGCTCATCAATCCAAAGGTTTGGAATTACGGCATGGCGGGCTATGACCACACCCACACTTTCCGCGTGTACTGGAACTATTATCTACCGCGCGCTTCCAACCTGGTAAACAATAAGCTGGTAGCGGCGCTGTTCAATAACTGGCAGATCTCCGGCATCTACTCCGCCCAGAGTGGCGCGCCGGTCGGCTTCAATGTGGCATATTCGCCTACGGCCGATGTCACGGGGTCCCCGAGCGACACCAGCGCGCGCCCCATCCTGATCGGCAATCCGATCCTCCCCAAGGATCAGCGAAACATCAACCAGGCTTTCAATACCGCCGCGATTGCCGCTCCCAGCCTCAGCTATTGCGGCGTCGCCAATCCGCCTTTTATCTGCTGGGGCAACGCCAACAGGGACATCTTTCGCGGTCCGGGGATCAACAACTGGGACACCTCGCTGTTTAAGAACATGCCATTCTTCGAAGGCCGGCTGCGGGCACAGCTTCGCGTGGAAGCCTACAATCTGTTCAACCATACGCAGTTTACAACCGTGGGCACCACCACCTCGTTCAACGCCGCCGGCGCCCAAACCAACGGCACCTTCGGCCAATATACCGCCGCGGCCAATCCGCGCCAATTGCAATTGGCGTTGCGGATCATGTTCTAAAACCACTGCCGTTCCTGCCTGGCGCTTTCGCCGGGCAGGAACGTTCCCCTCCCGGTCCCGATTCCCGAACCCCCTTATTTGCCGCCCCTTCATTGTAGTAATATTGCATTAATTGATGCATTGCACTATCCTTGCAATATTCACACCTATTGCGGTATTCTTGCAATAGGAGAAATCATGACCGACGGTCAACGCTGGATCCTCATGGCCGACATAATCCGCAGCCGCAACGCTCCGCCCCAACACTTGATGCGCGGTTTCCGGTCTCTCGTCAACGAGGCCAACCGGACCTTCGCCTCTCACATCCTCTCTCCCCTCACTATCACTCTCGGCGATGAATTTCAGGGCGTCCTCCGCTCCTTTCACGCCGGCCTCGATATTCTAATCTGGTTTGAGGAAAGAACCCTTGCGACGGGGTTTCCGTGCCGTCTCCGCTACGTCTTCCACCGCGGCAAGATCGAAACGCCGATCAATCGCCGGCAAGCCTACGGCATGCTTGGAGCCGGGCTCACCGCAGCTCGTGCTTCCCTGGAGAATCTAAAGAAGGGCAACGCCCGGTTCCTCGTCCAGACTGGTGGCGGCCCCGAGGATCAAGCAATCAACCTGGCCTTCGCCCTGCTTCAGGCAACGCGCGATTTCTGGAAGTCCAAGGACTACCCCCTCATCGCCCTCTTCCTGAAATTTCGCGATTATAAGGCAGTGGCCTTAAAATGGAAACGACATCCGAGTTCGGTGTTCCGCCGTCAGCGCAGTCTTCGCATTGACGAATATTTCCACGTAAAGGCCCTCATTGAATGCCTAGCGACGCTGTGGACGTCGCCGGACTCATTGCGTTCGGCGCCATCTTCCTGATCGGCGAAACTCTCGCCGGAACCGTGATCTTCCCCTGGATTGTGAACCGGTTCAACCGCAATACCGGGCAACAGAACCAGGGGATCGAAGGCGGATCGGGATCCACGCTGATTGGACTGCTGGAGCGCTTCCTGCTGTTCCTTACCCTCCTTCTGGGCGTGCAGCAGGGGCTCACCGTCTTCGCCGCCCTCAAAGCCGGTTCCCGCCTGGATGAAGAACGCAGCCACAAAGTGAAAACCGAGTACTTCCTGGTGGGGAACGTGGTCTCCGTCACCATGGCCCTTCTGTACTTCCAGCTCTTCCCGATTCTGCGCCGATGGATCGCGCCGCTTATTCGATGACTTCCACGCGCGTCGCAATCTCTTCGCGAGGCACCAGCGCCGGCCAGTATGCCACTATCTCCCGTGCCTGCGGTCTGCCCTCGCCGAAGCCCGTCGCTCCCGGCGGCCCGTTTAACACCAGCGGAATCAGCTCCCGCGTGAACCGGTCCACGGCTTTCCTGTCACTGCCGCGCACGCCGATGCGCACCTGAATTTCCGGCGGGTCGGGATTGGGCGGCGCCGCCGCTCCATGGCAGGCATTCCAACCCAGAAATTCCGTGGCGATCTCGTCGAACTGGAGGCCGAGCCCTGCCAGCCGCTGCCGCACGATGGTATCTGCCGCGCGCGCCTTTTCGATGGCCTGGGGCCAGGAGTAAACCAGCGTGCCTACCGCCTTCCACCCGTTGGCATAGGCGATGGATAGCTTCAGCGAAGGCGGCCGTTTGCCGCCCCGGATGCCGCTCACGCGCACGCGGTCGGGTCCCGCATCTTCCAGCCGGACGCTCGTGAAGTCCGCGATGCAGTCGGGCGTGATGTAGTTCTTCGGATCGCCCAATTCGTACAGCAACTGCTCCTTCACCGTGTGTACACTGACCCGGCCGCCGGTACCGGCATGCTTGGTCACGCAGAACGAACCATCCGCCTCGGCCTCGACGATTGGGTAGCCGATGTTGGCCATGTCGGGGATATTCTGCCAGTCTACCTGGCAGTTGCCGCCGGTCGATTGCGCTCCGCATTCTATGATGTGGCCGGCAATGGTGCCCGCGGCCAGTTTGTCGAAGTCGCTATCCTGCCATCCGAACGCGTGGACCATGGGCGCCAGGGTGAGCGCCGTATCGGTGGAGCGCCCGGCGATCACCACGTCCGCGCCCGTCCCCAGAGCTTCAGCCAACGGAAACGCGCCGATGTACGTGTTCGCGCTCAGAATGCGATCGCGAATCGGTGCGATGGGTTCGCCCGTATCCATGTCACGCAGCTCGTAACCCTTGGCCAGGAACTCGTCCAGCCGCGCGAACACGTCGTCCCCCAGCACCACCGCAACTTTCAACCCGGGAGCCAGCCTCACCACTTCGCGCGCACAGGCCACCGGATTGACGCCGCCCGCGTTGGCGATCACCTTGATGCCGCGTTCGCGAATGCGCGGAGAGATGCGGGCCACCAGCGGCGGGAAATCGCGCGCATAACCTAATTGCGGGTCCGCCTCCTTCTGCTTCTGCAGAATCGACATGGTGATCTCGGCCAGGTAATCCAGAGCCAGGTAGTCGATGGGTCCCTGCTCCACGAGGCGCACGGGCGCTTCCAGCCAATCGCCCCAGAATCCCTGCCCGTTGGCGATGCCGATCATAGAGTCACCCCTGCCGGCAGGGACTGCGGATTGCGGTTTTGCATGCATGCCTCCAGGGCAAACGTGAGAACTCTGCGGGATTCCAGCGGGTTAATCACCGCGTCGCAATGCCCGCGCGCCGCCGCGTACCTGGCATCCAGCCACCGCTCGTAATCAGCTCGCGTCTTGTCGATGGACTGCTGCAATTCCGCGGGCAGCGGCTGTCCTTTGTACTTCTCCAGTTCCACGGCGAACAGCGCCACCACCGCGGATTCGCCTTCCATCACGCCGATGCGCGCGGTGGGCCAGTTGAAGGTGAAATTCGGATCGAATCCCTGGCCGGCCATGGCGTAGTAGCCCGCTCCACTGGCGTGATTCAGCGTCAGCACCAGCTTTGGCACGGTGGCGCACGACATCGTCTCCACCATCTCCGCGCCGGCCCGGATGATGCCTTCGCGCTCCGCCTCCGGCCCCACCATGAATCCGGAAACGTCCTGCAGATAAATCAGCGGCGCGCCCTGCCGCTCGCTGTCCTCCACAAAATATGCCACCTTGCGAGCTGATTCGGTGTACACGATGCCACCGATGCGCGGCCGCCCATCGGCCTTGAGAAACCCGCGCCGGTTGGCGATGATCGAAACCGGATGACCCGACAGCCGGGCGCTGGCGCAGAGCATTTCGGGCGCATGCTCCGGCTGAAACTCCATGTAGTCGCCGGAATCGAAAATCCGGAAGATCACTTCCTCGATGTCGTAGGGCAGCCGGTGATCGGCCGGCAGCGCTCCGTAGATTTCGGCACTGCTGCGCGCCGGTTCGACAGCGGTGGCGGAACCGGCGGTTGGTTCGGGCAGTTGGCGGAAGCGCTGACGGATGCGCCCGAGGCAATCGGCGTCATCCCTCACCATGTAGTGCGCCACGCCGCTGATGGCGGTATGCAGCCGCGCTCCGCCCAAAGGCTCCGAATCGATCACCTGACCGGTGGCGCCCTTCACCAGGTTGGGTCCGCCCAGCCCCATGAAGCTGACCCCTTCCACCATGAAGATCACGTCGCTCAACGCCGGCAGATACGCGCCTCCCGCAATGCACGGCCCCATCACCGCGGCGATCTGCGGAATGCGCAGCCTGCGCCGCATCAGCGAGTTGTAATAGAAGATGCGGCCCGCGCCGTATTGCCCCGGGAAAATGCCGTCCTGATAGGGCAGATTCACCCCCGCCGAATCCACCAGGTACACGATGGGCAGCCGGTTGCGCATGGCGATTTCCTGGGCGCGCAGAATTTTTGTGATGGTCTCCGGCCACCATGCGCCGGCCTTCACCGTGGCATCGTTGGCCACGATTACGGCATGCCGCCCTTCGATTTTGCCCAGCCCCGTCACCACGCCCGCGGCCGGCGCCTGCCCGTCGTAGCGGTCGTGGGCGATGAGCAGCCCGATCTCCAGAAAGAAGCTGCCGGCGTCCAACAACGTCTCAATCCGCTCACGCGCCGTCAACTTCCCGGCGCGGTGCTGCTTTTCCACGCGCGAAGCGCCTCCGCCTTCGCGCAGACGGTTTTCCAGTTTTTCCAACTGTTCCACCAGGTGGCGCATGTGCGCCTGGCGAGCGAGGTCCACGTTATTTCAGCTTTGAGAAATCGGCGGGATCCATGAACACCGATTCCACATGGTTCACGATCTTTCCGTTGGCTTCGGAGTCGGCCGAAACCTTCTTCCATTCCGGATCGGCAACGAATTCCTTCCAATTCTGGGCGGCTGCTTCCCGGCTGGGGTGGGCCAGAATGTAGATCAGGGTATTTTTCGATCTGTCGCCATCCTGCGGCACCCAGTAGCCGATGCTCTCCATGTGGTGCCGGTTGAAAATCTCGATGGTGTGGTCGCGGAACCGGGTCTTGAGCGCTTCCAGCTTGCCCTCGTTACAGGTGTAGGTTCTCAACTCATAAACCCGGTTCTGCGCGAAGGCGAAACCGGCCAGGAGCGGCAACAACAGCAGCACTTTTCGGATCATGAGCTTAGTGTACTACTGCGCCGAAAAAACCTTGCCCGCGTTTCCGCATCCCTAGCTCAGGAGCGAATCCCCGAATCGGCTTTTCAGAGTTTTGAAGTGGGGCTATTGGCAGGAGGCCGCCGCAAACCCGTGCCAGGCTCGAAATTCGCCGCTTTTTCTTTGGCGAATCTTCGTGCCTGGCTCGAGTTTGCCCCTCTTACGAATCCCGACGCGTTTTCCCCGCCATTTTCATCTGAGGCATCGCCTCATGAGCCGACTGTCACGGCAGAGCGGCCGGGCGCCGGTCACACTGGTCTATGCCTTCACCGCCAACCGCGCCAGTCGCTCTCGACAAAGCCTACACACTCACCGTCTCACTATAGGCGGCGCATTGATGCCCAATCGCTTCGACCTCGTCACGACCCTTACGCAAGTCGCGCGCCCTGCAAACCGCCAGCGATCGCGTCAACTCACTTCGCATTCTCCTTCGCCTGGCGAAAGACATTCATGTCTTTTCATTCGACTCCTACACCTACGCTACCGGGCTCCTCGACGAAATCGGCCGCATGATCGGAGGATGGAGGAAATCGCAATGAACCCGCTGTGGCCCGAATTGACATCTCTTCAAAACCCTTTCGATGCCGCTGGCCGCGCAGCGGAAGGGAAAAAGTCGCGGCCCGATGTCGCCGCTTACCGGGCCAACCTCGAACCGGAACTGTTCCGCCTGCATCGCCAACTCATCGAAGGCGCCTACCGCCCGGGCCCCTACCATACCTTCCGCACAGTCGACCCCAAGCCGCGCCTCATCTCCGCCGCGCCTTTCCGGGACCGCGTGGTACACCATGCCCTCACCAATATCGTGGAGCCGGTCTTCGAACGCCGCTTTATTCCCTACTCGTTCGCCTGCCGTGCCGGCTTCGGGACTCACAAAGCTCTCGCCCATGCCCGGCGCGCTTGCGCGCGCTATTCATGCGTTTTGAAACTGGATGTCCAAAAGTACTTTCCATCGATTGACCACCAAATTCTGGAAGACCTGCTGGCCCGCGCGATCCACTGCCCCGATACGCTCCGTCTCATCCATCTCATCCAGGAGACCGTGCTTCACTACTTCCCGGGCGATACACTCTTCACTCCGCACGAGCGCCGGAGCGGCCTGCCACTCGGCAACCAGACGTCGCAGTTCTTCGCCAACGTCTACCTGAATCCCATGGACCACATGATCGTCCGCAATCTCCGCCCAGGATCCTATGTACGCTACGTGGATGATTTCCTGCTCTTTTCCGATAGCAGCGAGCAACTCCACGAAATGCATCGTCAGATTGGCGAGTTCCTCTGCCGCTTTCGCCTCACGTTGCATCCGGGCAAGAGCCGTGTTCACCGCTGTCGCGACGGGTTC
>OKRF01000165.1:23688-23978 GCA_900290315.1 Candidatus Sulfopaludibacter sp. SbA3
CGCGACGGGTTCCCGTTCCTTGGCTTCCGGCTGTTCCCCACACACGCGCGCCTCGCCCGGGCGAACGTGGTCCGTTTCCGGCGGCGGCTCCGCCGGCTTCACGCGGACTACCACGCCGGGCTCATCGGCAAAGAAACGGTGAACCAATCGGTGCAGGCGTGGATCGGGCACGCCATGCACGGCGATACCTGGCGGCTGCGGGAACAGATCTTCGAGGCATTTCCGTTTCTTGCCGGGGACCACCGTTCGAAATAGCGCGGCCCTGGCCGCGAGCCGAGCCCAAGACCAGG
>OKRF01000245.1:0-286 GCA_900290315.1 Candidatus Sulfopaludibacter sp. SbA3
TGCGTCCGTCACGCGGTAGCCCAAGACGTCCCCTAGCGCAAAGGCCAGGTACTCCATGGGGATCATCAAACCAGAAAGATGGCCGTCGCCGGTTTTGAAGCTGCCGTCAGCCTCATTCGGCTCGCGGTGCGCTGGCTGGATCTTCGGCCCGCTCTTGGCCGTCACCAGGGTGAAAATCGGCAGTTCTTTCGTCTCGCGATGAACCGCCAGGTGGAATCGCTCCGCCAGCAGTGTGGCGAGCTTGAGCCAGGTCTCGTCCCTATTGGAACCGGCGGGCGCCCGTCCG
>OKRF01000245.1:296-12233 GCA_900290315.1 Candidatus Sulfopaludibacter sp. SbA3
GTCCGACGACATCCCAGTGTTCTGTCCGAACCCAGTCGGGAGCACCGATAACCTGAAACCCTTGCACGTGGTGCGCCAGTAGAATCAGGTCGCGCAGGCTGATGTTGAGCGCGGTGAGACCACCGGCAGGGTCTCTGCGTATGGATACGCCTTTTGCGCCGGGCTGAGCGGGCTTGATGGAAGCCACCTCGAATGCCGGTGCGGTTTGGTCCTGCGCCTGGGCGTATGGTGCCGCCATCAGTCCGGCCAGTGCCGGGACCGCCCAGATCATTTGCAGTCTCATGTACCCTCCAGGTGGTAGACGCTCTACCACCTGGAATGGTTAGTTCGTGATGCCGGCGTTGGATAAGGTGCTGGAAATGATCGCCAGGGGATTCAGCGAGTCATTCTGGGAAGCACCGGTCTGGAACGCCGAGAGGATCGAATTGCTGGTCGGGCCAGTGCTGGACGTGCCGTTTGCACTGGAACTGCTGTCCGCATCCACGTGGGCATGATGGTGGTGGTGGTGATGGCCGCCGCCGATTGCCTGTGCCAGGTCCTGGATACTGGGCAGTTGGCCGGTTTTGGACGCGTTGCTAAAGTCTGTCGAAAGCTGGTTGAGTTGATTGGCCGCGGTGGTATTGCCAGCAGACTGCGCGTTTTGGGCGGCGGTTTGCAAGTTCGTAGCGATCTGCTGGGTGACCTGCCCGTATTTGGTTGGATCGCTCTGTTGAAGCTGTTGCAGAGTGCTCATCATTTGGGCGAATGGCGAGAGTTGACTGTTGTCCGGCGGAAGAGTCAGGGACGACGTGTTCACACTGCTCAGACTGTTGCCAGTGTTTTGATTGGACAGGCCGGTGCCCTGGATAGCGGTGGTGAGCGCCGACTGTAGATAACTGGAGAGATTGTAGATAGAACCCATGCTCATGAAATCATCTATGGCATTTCACGGTCCATTCTTAAGTAATTGAGAAAACGGGCTAAAGACATTCCGTTCACTGTCAAAATTCTGCCGGGGCGCCGGATTCGTGCCGCTGAGGAGCGATGGATTCGGTAGCGCTGGCGGTCTTTGCCGCCGGTGTCCGCTCCGGCCGGTTACAAGATCGCCGGCGTTACCCATCTGCGGGGGTCCACCGTCGGGCCATACGCGCGAAGGCGTGCGAATCGGCTACCATAGACTTTAATCGCATCGCCTCAGGTCTCCAACCAGACCATGTCAAACGACGGCACAGTTCTATCACAGGGTCACGGCACGGTCAGCCGTGCGGAGATCGAACAGACCGTGCGGCAGATCGTGCTGGCGCGGATCGGCAGGCCGAGCCGTCCGGAACCTCCCGCGCTTCGGGTGGACGCGTCCGCCCGTCACTTGCACGTCAGCCAGGCGGACCTGGAGACACTGTTCGGTCCCGGGTACGAACTGAAGGTCCACCGTCCTCTCTTTCAGGAAGGGAATTTTGCCACGCAGGAGACGGTGACCATCATCGGACCGCGCAGCCGGCTGATCTCGAACCTGCGCATTCTCGGGCCGCTGCGCAAGCGGACGCAAGTGGAACTGGCGTTCACGGACGCAATCAGCCTGGGGTTCGACAATCTGCCGATTCGAATTTCTGGCGATACCGCAGGCACGCCGGGCGCGCTGCTGATGGGTCCGCACGGTGTCCTGGAACTGAAGGAGGGAGTGATTCGCGCCGCCATACACGTTCACATGAATCCCGCGGAGGCCGGATACTACGGAGTCCGGCAGGGCGGCCTGATGAAGCTGCGAATCGGGGGATCGGCCGCGGTGACGTTCGAGCGCGTGGCCGTGCGCATCGATCCCACGTCGCGCCTGAACGTCCACATGGATACCGATGAGGCCAACGCCTGCGGACTGCACCTGGCCAGGGAGATCGAACTCATCAAATGAATCCGGAGAAACCAATGACCGCTAATCGGGAACTGATTCAGGCCATCGCGGACGAAGTGATTGCGCGGATTGGACAGCAGTTCGGAGCGGGCGGCGATGGCGTATTCGAGACAGTCGGCCAGGCGGTGCAGGCGGCAGCGGCGGCGCAGCGGCGCGTGGCGGCCATGGGACTGGAAGATCGCGAGCGGATGAATGCGATTATCCGCCGCATCTGCCACGACAATGCCGATGAGCTCGCGCGCATCGAACTGGCCGAAACCAAGATCGGCCGCGCGGACCACAAAGCGGCCAAGCTGCGCAATATCCGGATGGTGCTGGGCGCGAAGGCCATGCAAACCGAAGCCAGTTCAGACGCCTCGGGCCTGTGCCTGGTCGAGCATGCGCCGTGGGGCGTCATCGGCATGGTCTTACCGGCCACGCATTCCGTCCCCACCATGGCGAGCAACGCCATCAATATTCTGGCGGCCGGCAACACCGCGGTGTTCAGCCCGCACCCGGCCGGCGTCAAGGTGGCGGCCCGCGGGCTGCAGATGTTCAATCGCGAGATTCAGAAGGAACTGAGCGTGGCCAACGTCCTGACTATGGCGCGGGAGGCGACGATTCAGAACGCGGAGCAGATCTTTCAGCACCCCGATGTCGCGCTATTGTGCGTTACGGGCGGGCCGGCGGTGGTCAAAGCGGCCATGAAGTCCGGCAAGCGAGTGATCGCGGCCGGTCCCGGAAATCCGCCGGTGGTGGTGGACGAGACCGCGGATCTCGACGCGGCGGCGAAGGCGATCATCCAGGGTGCATCGTTCGACAACAACCTGTTGTGCATCGGCGAGAAGGAAGTGTTCGTGGTAGCCTCTGTCGCCGATGCGTTTCTCGAATGCATGCGGCGGGCGGGAGCGGTCCAACTGGATGCCCGCGCGATTGAATCGCTGACCAACGCCGCTTTCACGTTCACGGACGATGGCAAGGGGGCGCGCCACCCGCACGTGAAGCGTGACTTCATCGGCAAAGACGCGGCGGTGCTCGCCGAGGCGGTGGGCGTGGGCGTGCCGGCGGGCACGGACCTGCTCTTTGGCGAGACCACGGAGGATCACCCCTTCGTGCAGGAGGAGCAGATGATGCCGTTCCTGCCGGTGGTGCGGGTGCGCGACGTGGATGCCGCCATACAGGCCTCGGTGCGCGCCGAGCACGGATACCGGCACACCGCGATGATCCATTCGCGCAATCTGGAGAATGCGACCAAAATGGCGCGCGCGATGAATGCCACACTGTTCGTACAGAACGCGCCCTGCTTTGCCTCGCTGAACGTGCCCAGCTATCTCAGTCACAGCATCGCGACACCGACCGGCGAGGGCGTAACAACGCCCATGACCTTCACGCGGCAGCGCCGCATCGTAATCGGCGGAGGCGCCCTGCGGATTCTCTAGTTCAGGATCAAAGCCATGAAGTCGATCGATCTTACGCACGAGAAAGTCATCACGATGGGAGACCTGGCCGCCGCGGCGCAGGCCGATACCAGCGAACTGCTGGTGAGCGAGAGCGCGGTGATGACGCCTTCGGCCCTGGAGTTCACCGAGCAGCGGCGCATCTCGGTCCGCCGCGGCGCGAAAGCGGCGGCCGCCACGAGCTCACCCAGCGGCGCGATTCACGACCTGTTCACTTCGCCTGAAGCGGAAGCGGTGAAGGAAGAGATCTGCGCCGTGGGGCGGAAGCTCTGGCAGCGGCAATATGTGGACGGCAACGGCGGCAACATCTCTTACCGCATTGGCCCCAACGAGGTGATCTGCACGCCCACGTTGATGAGCAAGGCCGACCTTCGACCGCAGGATCTCTGCATGGTGGACCTCACCGGCAAGCAACTCGCGGGCGGCCGTCCGCGCACCAGCGAAATCCTGATGCACCTGGAGATCTACAAAGAGGTCCCCGAGGCGAAGAGCGTGGTCCACTGCCATCCGGCGCACGCCACGGCGTATGCCATCACCGGACGAGTGCCGCCGACCTGCGTGATTCCCGAGTACGAGGTCTTCATCGGCAAAGTGGCGCTGTCTCCGTACGAGACGCCGGGTACTCCGGAGTTCGCGCGCACGGTGATTCCGTTCGTGAGGCATCACAACACGGTCCTGCTGGGGAATCACGGGATCGTTTGTTGGGGCGACACCGTGACGCACGCGGAATGGTACGCCGAGGTGGTGGACACCTACTGTTGGACCCTGATGCTGGCGGCGCAACTGGGGGCGCCGGTCTCGCACATCACCTCGGATAAGGCCGCGGATCTGCTGGCCATCAAGAAGAAGCTCGGACTGCCCGACCCCAGACACGAGCTCAAAGAATGCGAGCTTTGCGATCTGCCGGAGATCCCGGGAGCGATCGCGATCGAGCCGCGACCCTGCGGGACTCCGGCATCGCTTAGCAGCGACGAGATCGAGGCGATTGTCCAGGCGGTTACGGACCGCGTGATGGCGGCGCTGCAGGCGAAGAAGTGAATTTGCTGATCCCGCTCTTACCCTACTGGAAGGTCACGTAGCTCGCCGAACTCCACTGAGTCAGCACAATGCCGGCGTCCAGCCCAGTCGCGGACAACGGCGTTCCCGCCGGGTTGCTCGATACCGTGAGCTCCGCCTGCGTCGCAGCGGGGAGCGCCAGCAGCACCCATGACGGGACCCGTAAACGTGCCGTCCGCGGTGTGTGCCGTGCACACGAACCCCATCGTCACGTTGTTGCTGCTGGTCGCGCAGCCCGAAATCTGCACGTAGCCGTTTGGATCTCTACCGCTCCACTTCACCGTGGTCCCGCTGGCGCGAGCGATCACTGGGACGACGTTGGACGCCGGTTGGTTGGGCCACGTGAACGACGAAATCTGGAAGGATGCCGTTCCATTGCCGATTTGGCCGCCGTACAATCCCCCACCAGCGTTAGCGAGCGTCGCCCCGGCATCCAGCCGATTGAGAATCGGCGGAGCACCCGTCCCCACGCTGCTGGCCACCAGGCAGGAGTCGAACGGCGGACCGTCCAGCGCAATGTTGAAACTCGAGATCGTTTCCCCCAATTGCACAAATCGCGCGACGCCGAAGTCCGAACTGGTGGGCGCCCCGGCGAAAGTCGCCGGAGGATAGAGCGCACGGATAAATTGGACATACGCCCCGCGGGGTTGGGCCGCATCGGTAACGCCCGCCGGGTAGGTCTTGTAAGCCGGCACGCAAAAGGCGATCTGATCCTCGCCCACGCAGCAACCTGAACGGCCGCGATACACTACATTCGCCGCGGCTCCACTCCCACACCTGTACCGGCAGATTCGGCATGTCTCCCGGTAGCGGCCCATCGTCCAGAGCCGTTCTGCGGAACCGTGTACACGCCGAAATTGTTCGGTGTTACCGTAATCGGCGCGGGACTCGAGGCCCGTCCGATGAAGGTGGCCGTGATCGTCCGGCGCCCACCGCCGTACTCGAAGGCAGCAGTCCCGGAATTTGATTCGCCGAAGTACAGCAGCAGGCTGACAGCCTTCCCGCTTACCGTGACTTGCGGGGAGTGCCGCTGAGAGTGGCCGGCCACGGATATCCCGGCGCCCTCGAAAATGCCCGCATAGCCTCAAGAAGGCAGACGACAAGAAACGATCGTCTGTCCCACGGGGCCAACGAATTTTCATCCGGGCGGGTGATGCTTCGCCTCATGAGCCGACTGTCACCAGGTTCGCCGGCCCGATGATGTCCCATAAGCGACCAGGATCGACCCCGGCGCGACGCCCGCATTCGGCAGGCTGGCCACGGCATTGCTCGCCGAATTGAGCACTGAGTTGACCGTAGGGGCGTTGGTTCCCACAATCAAGGCCGCGGTGTAGGAGGGATGGCGCCGGCAGTAACCACCGGGTTGGTTGCGCCCAATAACTCGATTACAGTCGCCAACCCAGCCACACCCGGCACGAATGTTACGTGCCTCGGCTCGGGCTGTAGCGCGGCCGCTGCCACCGTCACCGTGACGTGAACGGTGCGGACTGAAGAAGTCTGACCCGCGGCGCACGGGTATTGAGATCGCACGGCACCGGACCCTGGTTCTTACTTCATCAACTCGGCCAACTTGTCCTTCACCGCGGCGCCCCAGATGTCGTAGCCTTTGGCCTGCGGGTGTAGATTGTCCGGCCGGAACGCGTCCGGGAGGAAGTACCCCTTGTCGTCCAGGAATTTGGAGCCGATGTCCATAAAGAAAACGTGACGTTGGTCGTCCAGTTTCGCGATGATCTGGTTGATCTCCGCAATCTTGTCGCGCACCGAATCGCCGGGCACGCCGCGGGGGAAGACGGCGAGGAGCAAAATCTTCGCCTGGGGGAAATCGCTGCGCATCTCCAGGACTACGGCGCCGATCCCCTCGGCAACTTCTGCGGCCGTCATGGTGCCCGCATTGTTGGTCCCACCAGTGTTGTTGGTGCCGATCATCAGCATGATCGCCTTCGGTTCGAATCCCTGCCCCTCGCCGTTCTTGAGGCCCCAGCAGACCCCTTGGGTCGTGTCGCCGGCGATGGCGAAGTTGGCCGTCCAGTAGTCCCCGAAGTACTTATCGAACATTGCCTTGTTGGCGTCGCCCTGTACCCACCAATCGGTGATGGAGTCGCCCTCCAGCAGGAGGTCGATGTTGCCCTTTTTGGCGATCTCTACGAAACCTTCGTGACGGGCACCCATCCGCTGCGTGGTCTGAGTATAGGTGGCCGCCGCATTCAGCCGCGGGCGTTGAAGCATCAGCAGCGATTCGAATTTCTTCAGCAGCGTCTTGGCCGGGGACTTGTCTGAGCTGATCAACCGCAGCATCTCCTGGTTGACTTGCGCCAACTCCGCGGGTGTGGGATGTGGGATCGCAACCTCTGGCGGTACCGGCGCCGGCGGACCGATCACGACGGGCGCAAAAGCTCCGCGGCCCGGTCCTCCTCTCCCCGCGGGAGGGCTCCCCGCGGGGGGAGTCTGGGCAAACGCAAGAGCTGTCGCAAGCAGGAATACAACAGACGTGTGACGTAAGCGGCTCATAGGACTCTCCCTCTCCGGTTCACGACCTCAGACGGTCATTCTATGTGACTGTCATGAGTCGATGCAACCGCCGTTCGGACAAACGGCAGGCACACAGCGACGGTCCAGGGTAATCCTCGCCTGTCCCTTGGCGATGCTTAGAATCTCATGGAAGAGGGCGTCCCGCTCCACGATCCGTTCCTGCGCAGCCGGAGTTCTGCCTCGAGGTCAGGAAGCGTCAGCTCAGATTGGCCTTCCGGAAACAACTTGCCGAGCTTGTCGTGAAACTGGAAGTCGAGCTTTTCGAGAGTGAGAGAATTGATCTGCCGTCGTAAGATGCGCTCGTTGTCGATCGTGAGATCGGGCGGCTCGATCTCACTAGCGATCATCTGCGAGGGCCGATCGAAGAAGTAGGTATCGTGGGCTCGATTAAGCGCAAACACAATCGATCAACGCGATCCGTTCATTTCTGCCTGCCCGCCCGCTGCGTTGGGCGTAGTTGGCCGCCGAAAAGCGCCAGAGTAAACGGCCCTCGCACGGCCGGTTGCCGCCGCCTCGTCAATCGGACGACCCTGGACCGGCGATCCAGTAGGCTTCACATCGATCCGTGCTTACCTGACAGCAGCAGGCGCGCCCATGAGGAAACCAGTTATCATCTCCAGGTAGGGCCCCCCTCACGCAACCAGACATGGTGAATTCGTACCCTCATCAACGCAATTGCTCACAGCCTGATCGCACCGTACACCGTGCACTGTGTAGAGATTCCATTGCTGCCTCTCTCCTCCTGATCTCGACCGCTTTGACGGCCTGCGGTCTGGGGTGCGCAAGCTCACACCGGATCGCGCCCGTTCTCTTGTTCGCTGGCACTGGAGCGTCTCCTAACGACGTAGCAGCCATCGAAACAATCCTGGACAACAGCCACCTCGACTACTCGACTGTGAACTCTTTTCAGTTGAATGGGATGACAGAGCCGCGGATTTCCGGGTACCGACTGCTCATTGTGCCTGGTGGAAATTTCGTCAAAATGGGCAATAGTCTAACGGCAAGCACAGCAGCGAACGTTCGCAACGCTGTGAACAGTGGTATGAATTACCTTGGAATCTGTGCGGGCGGTTTTTTGGCAGGCCGTTTTCCTGCCTCCTACAATAGCTTCAATCTAAGCTCGGGTGTGCAATTCGGCTTCTACTTCCCCGAAACGAATGGTAACGTTCCAGGCCATGTGAGCGAACTGTACGGTTTTCGTCCGGAAGTGGGTCCGCAGTATGAGACCCATAAGGCGACAGTGAGGATTACCACGCCTGAAGGGCCAGCGCTCGATCAATATTGGGAGAGCGGACCTCAATTTGCCGGGTGGGGTGAAGTTGTCGGTAAGTATCCAGACGGAACCCCCGCAATCGTCGAAGGGTCTGTTGGAAAAGGTTGGATAATTCTCAGCGGCGTTCACCCAGAGGCCCCGGAAAGTTGGCGGCGCGGAATGGTCTTCAATACAGCGGTGAGTGACGACACAGCGTACGCACGAATGCTCATTTTCGCGGCGTTCAACCGGACAAATCTAGCGCATTACTTGAGACCGATCCGCTTTGGTTTATGATCGAGGAATGTCCGTCCCCGTCAACTTACTGACTGTTCACCCCCGCAAATTGGCTGCGGTGCGGCGCGAGGTCGCGCCGGGCGCGGTTGGCTCAGCGTGGGGGCCGGCAGTGGGCAAGGTCTGGGACTTCATTCGCAGCCAGCCGGGCCTGTGGACTGTTGGCCACAACATTTTTCTCTACCACCACCCGACCCAGCCGGGTGCGCCGATACTGTGCGACTTCGGTGTCGAGGTCACGCGCGCATTTGAAACTGCCGGAGAGGTGTACGCGACTGAAACGCCAGGAGGCAAGGCTGCCGTCGCCATCCACCGCGGCCCATACAACCGCATGAACGCGGCGCACGACGCGATCAGAAAATGGATGGCGGCGAATCGGAGGGAGTCCGCTGGTCACTCGTGGGAGATATACGGAGATCCGACGCCAGATCCGGCCGACACTGAGACGACGGTTGTGTACCTCTTAGAGTAGCGCGCGCTTCGGGCGAGTCGAAACGGCCTGAAGATCACAGTGTTTTGCGTGTCGGGCGACGGCCGCCTGGGCCGCGATGGCCAATTGACCTTGAACGGACGGAGGGACTGCCTCCGCGCAGTTTGGAGTAAACTTGACAGGTAACGAAACATGATTCGCCGAGTTTCATGGCTCATCGCGGCGTGGTTTGTCCTCCACGCACAGCAATCCTTCGAAGCGGCTTCCGTGCGCCCCTCAAAAGGAGTCATCCCGTGGAGTTATTCAGGCGGCCCGGGGACGAACGACCCCGGGCAGATCACCGGCAAGAACGTGACTCGGTGGGATATCATCGTGCGCGCATATGATGTCCGGCCCTACCAATTGAAAGGCGCACCTTCCTGGCTCGATTCCGAGCGCTATACCATCGTCGCCAAGGTTCCCCATGGAGCATCGAAAGCGGACGCCCGGGAGATGATGCAGACACTACTGGCCGCGCGGTTCAAACTTGCAATGCATCGCGAAACCCAGGAGGGCCGCTGCTACAACCTGGCCGTTGAAAAGGGCGGGCCAAGGCTCAAAGCGGGTACCGGCGGTGAGTCAATGGAGCGCGCCACAATCATCCCCGACGGAAACGGCGGCCTGACGGTCCCCGATAATGCGCTCGGCCGGCCGGTGGCGCTGGCCGGCAAAGGCCTCTCCGCCATAGCCGGCGGCGGCACGGTGCTGATCCTCGGCAACTCCCAGCCCATCTCCGCGCTTGCTCACATCCTGAGCGGCATGATGGACGGCCCGGTCCGCGACGCCACCGAGCTCACCGGCCTTTACGGTTTTTCGTTCGATTTCGCGCCCCCGCCCGGAATCTCCGGACCCCAGCCCGGCCCGGCGGGCGACCTGCTTCCCGGCTTCACACCTGCCGAGCCGCCACTCAGCATCTTCCAGGCTCTCAGAGAAAAGCTCGGCCTGCGCCTCGAAATCGTCCGTGGACCGGTTGAATTCATAATCATCGACAACGCGGACCGGGTCCCCACGGGCAATTAAGCCACTCGGTTACGACATGGGCATTTTCGCTAGTTACGATAAATAGCAAGCAGAGTCCTAGTTTTTTAAGCAGAAGAACTAGAAGGTAAGATGCGTTAGCCGTGTATGACAACTCGGCTCCCGACGATAGGTAGGATCAGCTTCAGCTTCTTCACCGCTGCCCTGTGGGACAGACGATCGTTTTTTGTCGTCTGTCAATCAGGGGCGGACCGCCCCGCAAAACGGGATGAAAAACGGGCGGGGTAGCTGCCGGTTGCACTCGCCGACCGGCGACAAGATCGCCGGCGTTACCCGCTCGCTACGCCGGTTTTTCGACCCTGTCAATCAGGCGTGGACCGCCCCGCAAAACGGGATGAAAAACGGGCGGGGTAGCGCCGGCTGCACTCGCCGACCGGCGACGAGATCGCCGGCGTTACCGGTTCGCTGTGCCGGTTTTTCGACCCACATGGCAGCGAAATCTGCGCGTGTCACCGCTGCGCGCTATCCTGCACTTCGAGTTCCACCCATCCCGGCAGCGTGGCGGGCTTGTTGCCCAGGAACACGATGCGGCGGGTCTTCGGGAACGGCAGGTTCGACGCCAGGGCGCGATTGTAGAACTGGAACGCTTCCAGAATCTGCCGATAGTCGGCGTTCGTGGTGTCCAGCCACGCGCTCTTGGCCGGCAGCCCGCCGCCCCACCCCAGCGAGAGCAGGCAACTGCCCTTCTCGCGGGCGGCCGCCAGTTTCTGCTCCAGTTCGTCCAGGCTGCGATCCAACAATCCCAGCCCCGCCGAGGATGCATACTGCCGCTGCAGCGAGAGCAAACCTTGCGCGTAAATGTTGACTGCTTCGAAGATCTTGGCGCGGTTGAACGATTCCGGCCAGCGCACGCTGCGCCGCACCTCGGGCTGCAGGAAGAACGTCTTCTCATCCCACGCGCCTTCGAAAGCGGTGCCCGGCGTCGCCATTTCCGCAAACACCGGAGTGCTGTCTTCCGGACGCGCGCCATCCACCGCGCCGCGCGGGCTCTGCTTCCATCCCAGCGCGAAATTCGGACCGCGTGCCTGCAAAGTGGAGGTCCGCAGCAGGTAAATCTTGAACTGATTGGTGCCGATGGGCGCGGAATCGCCCGCGCCAATCAGCCGCATTTTGTTCGCGCCAGCCGGTCCCAGGGCATGCTCTTCCACACCCTCGGCCGGACGGCGCGGCAATCGCTCGCCCTTCACCCGCGCCAGCGTATCCTGCAACATGCCATCGCGCCAGTTGGCGAACACCATGCCTGTGCGCATCGCGCCCTTGATAGCGGTGGCGGGCAGATAAGGCCCCGAAGCGCCGGCGGCAAATGTGGGGATGTGCAGGCTGTCTCCGCCAGCGCGATTCCAATAGACCGAATAGACGGCGCTCTCAAACGGGATGCGGCGGCCGGCGAAGTTCTGGGCGAAGCCGCCCCAACTGGCGAAATCCAGCTTCTCGGCCGTCTTCAACTGATTGAGGTAACCCTCCAGCCGCGGCCCCTTGGCCAGCAGGCGGAAGATGCGCCACTGGTCCAGCACATTCACGTGGTCTTTCCAGACCATGTAGTCGATGGGGCTCAGCTTGCGGCCATCACCCACCAGCAGCGGCGTCAGGCATGTCAGACGATAGCGCATCAACTGGCGCTCCCTTCTCCGCCCGGCAGCGGAATCGAGAGGGCGAATCCGGCGCGAAACACCGGATGCGCGAAGCCATCGGGGGCCACATCGGCGGCGGCTCCCTGGGGCGCGCCCGCCGAGTAGAGTACCGACCCCTCGGCAATCATCTGCACCTGCTTCTTCAACTCTCCGGATCCGGAGGGACTTTCCACGCGGCCGCCGCGAGACATCACGGTGTAGTTGCCGCGGGCCCAGTCCACCGTATCGTCCTCAGCCGGGGTGAATAGCGAGAGCAGCCAGAAACTCGGGGTCAGGGACCGGGGACCGGGGGCCGGGGTAGCGGCTACGGGCTCCGGCGCGGGTTCGGGGGCCGAAAAACCGGGGTT
>OKRF01000065.1 GCA_900290315.1 Candidatus Sulfopaludibacter sp. SbA3
GCTCGCCAGCTATCGAATCTAACCATCAATTGTTCGAGTGGGTCCTTCCCCCACTGGTAATCAACCCCTTTGGGGCACACGCAAGACCGCCGGCGTCACCAAGCATTTTCGAAAGAGCTAATAACGCGCCGCGCCATTCGTCAATCTTTCGGATACGCCGGTCGGCATCCCGCGTGCAACAGATCCCGAAGTGTAAAATAAGGTGAACTTCGAACCGGCAAACAGCGTCTAAGAGGGTGATCGCACAAAATAAGGGAGATTTCGCGTCGTGAAGCGTAAGTGGAAGATTCTCATAACTTTACTCGCTCTACTGATTGCTGTGGTGGGCGTGTATGCCAGCACCGTTTATAGCAAGCGCGGCGTTGTCACCGTGCAAACCGGGCAGGTAACGCGGCAGGATCTGACTAGCGTGGTCACCGCTTCGGGTGAAATCAAGCCCAAGGATTATCACAACATCGGCGCCGACGCCGCGGGCGACCTGACCGAAATCCTGGTAAAGGAAGGTGATCGGGTGAAGAGAGGCCAGTTGCTGGCACGAATCGAGTCCGTCCAGCCCGAAGCTGACGTCAATGCGCAAAGGGCCGCGTTGAGCTCCGCCGAAGCCAACTCCACCGCGGCCGAAGCCGGTTTGAAATCGGCCGATGAAAACATCAGCACCATGCAGGCTGCGCTGGAAAAGGATAGGGCCGATCAGGACCGCATGAAAGCGGATTTCGACCGCAGCCAGCAACTCTACGACGCCAAACTCCTGGCCAAGCAGGATTACGAACTGAAGAAGTTCACTTACGAGGCGCAAAAGGCTGCCATTCGTGAGTCGGAGGCGCGCGTATCGCAGGCCAAGGTGCAGCGCGAACAGTACGCCGCCCAATTGTCTCAGGCGCAGAGGGGCATCGCGCAGGCCAAGGCCGTGCTGGTGCGCTTTGACGATATCCTGCGCAAGCACAACTCGTATTCCCCCATCGATGGGGTGGTGACGAATCTGCCCGTGCGCCTGGGCGAATCCGTAGTGCAGGGCATTCAGAGTTCGGCGGGTAGCAACATTATGACGATCGCCGACATGTCGCTGATCACCGCCGAAGTAAAGGTGGATGAGACCGACATCGTCAACATCAAGTTGAGCCAGGTCGCCGATATCACCATTGACGCCATTCCGAACAAGACCTTCAAGGGGCACGTTACTGAGATCGGCAACACCGCCATTCTCCGTTCCACCGGTGTGGCCGCATCGCAAAGCGCCGTATCCAGCCAGGAAGCCAAGGATTTTAAGGTGGTCATCGCCATGGACAATCCTCCGGATGAGGTTCGTCCCGGCCTTTCGTGCACCGCCAAAATCACCACGGCCACGCGGCAGAATGCTTTGACCATTCCGATTCAGGCTCTGACGGTGCGACAGAAGGGCGACCTGGACCCGGCGCCTGCGCCCGGCAAGGCTCCCATCATCCCGGCGAAACTCACCCCGGCGGAAGAGAAAGCCCGCAAGGAAGAGATTCAGGGCGTTTTCGTAGTGGCCGGCGGTAAGGCGGAATTCCGCAAGGTGGAGACGGGAATCACCGGCGCCACAGATATAGAAGTACTCAGCGGCCTCAAAGAGGGCGACCAGATCATCACCGGGACCTACCAGGTAATCCGCACGGTGAAGAACGAAGCGCAGGTCAAGGTCGATAACAAAGCTCCGGTAGTGGAACAGAAGTCCTAGAAACGAGAATCCAAGCGATGTCAGCGGTGGCAGAAAAAGCACTCATCGAGCGCGGCGAGCAACTCAAGCGAGACGGCATCGTCATCCGTACCTACGATCTCTGGAAAACCTATGTGATGGGCGACCAGGAGATTCACGCGGTGTCCGGCGTGGATATCGAGATCAAGCGGGGCGAGTATGTGGCCATCATGGGTCCTTCGGGCTCCGGCAAATCGACTCTGATGAATCTCATCGGCTGCCTGGATACTCCCAGCAAGGGGCAGTATTACATCAACGGCAACCTGGTGAGCGAGATGACCGACGATGAGCTGGCGCGCATCCGCAACAAGGAAATTGGCTTCGTTTTTCAGACCTTCAACCTGTTGCCGCGCGCCACTTCGCTGCACAACGTGGAATTGCCCTTGATCTACTCCGGGATGCCGGCCAGCCAGCGGATCGAGAAGGCCAAACTGGCCATGCGCCAGGTGGATCTGGAAAAGCGCATGGACCACAAGCCCAACGAGCTATCCGGCGGACAGCGCCAGCGCGTGGCCATCGCGCGGGCGCTGGTGAACAACCCTTCGATTCTACTGGCCGATGAACCTACCGGCAACCTGGACACCAATACCGGAAACGAAATCATGGCTCTGTTTGAGAGGCTCCACGAGGAAGGAAACACCATCGTGCTGGTGACTCACGAGCACGATATTGCCTTGCATGCCCATCGCGTGATCCACATCCGCGACGGCAAAGTGGAAAAGGACGAGAGAGTCCGCTAACCTTTACTGCACCACCCGCGCCGTCAGCACCAGAAACAGCGCCTGTTCGCGATTGATCCCCATCCGCCCGACTACTACTTTCTGGCCTTCCTTGATGTCCAGATCGGTATTCAGCGACAGATCCTGGATGTTAAAGTTGCCGGGTTGGACTTCCACCGGGATCTTCGATGACGCACGAACCTGGTCCAGCCGGATGGTGGTGCCGTCGGCGCCGATGCTGCTGGAATTGATCTGGAAGTTCGTCACCACGGGCTTGATGACCGTACCGAACTGCATGAAGCCCCCCGAACTCTCCGTGCCGGCCCTCTGGCCGCTACGCGCACGCAGGGTCATCACGTCGAGCAGACGATAGCTTTTGAACGGGAAAGCGCTTTTGAGTTGCGCCACCACGCCTTCCAGATCTTTGGGCAGAGCTGCGGCCGGAATGCCCTCGCCATCGCTGCCCACCACCAGGTGAATCGTCAGATCGATGTTTTTCGGCGCCGCCGAAGGCGTGTCGAGGCGCGCCACGGCCTCTTCGACCGCCTGCATGGTCTGTGGCGTAGCTTTCACCGCCAAAGCGTGCAGTTCCGTGTTGGCGATCACCTGCACCTCGAAGACACGCAGCATTTCGGAAACTGTGCGCGGGTCGGCATACTTGAGCGGTATCAGTTTTTGGATCGCCGCCGGCGGATTTAGATTCTGAGCCGCCAACGGCAGCGCGAGCATTAGTAGCGTGAGTAGTTTTCGTTTCATTCTTCATTCTCCTGACTTGTCTGTAATCCAATAAATCACCACGTCCGGGTCGTCGGTCACCAGCTTCACGACTACCGGGGGGCCAAGGTCCGGTGCTCGCGCCAATGGGGGGCGGACGCTCACCTCAAGGTGCGGCCGCCTGGTCGCGCTCTTGCGCTGGACGTGGGACGCCACTCTCGGAACAACCGGCGGAGCCTCGACGGGGGCGGCCGGCGGTGGCGCCTGCACGGCAAGATGGTGCACGGGCGCCGGTGGCCCCGGACGCAGCGCCAGTATCAGAAAGAGCGCCGCTGCGGCTGCCGCCAGGCCATAGACCCAGACCTTGCGCCACCACGGTTGCCGCGCGCCTTCCAGTTCCGCCATCACGCGTGCCCGAACCGCCGCGAAATGCGCCGCGGCGACAGGCTCCGCGTGAGCCCCCTGGAGCAACTCCAGGCTTTCCTTCAATCCCGACGCGAAGACCTGGCACCCCGGGCAATCGCCCAAATGCCGTTCCACTTCCACCGCGTCCGCCAGTGGCAGGTCGCCTCCGGCGTACAAGGCGATCCGTTCTTCCCAGTTCCTGCAATTCATGTCCGCCTCCGGAAGTAGCGCTCTACAAAACCCTTCACCTTGACACGCGCCTTGCATATCTGCGAGCGGACCGTAGCCTCGCTCGAGCCCAGCACACGGGCCACTTCTTCCGTAGTAAGCCCCTGCAAATCGCGTAGCACCAGAGCCGCCCGCTCCTTTTCGCTCAACAGCCGCAGGCTCATCTCCAGTACCCGTCGGCGCTCGGCTTCGGTGGCGCTCTGCTGCGGATCGGCGCCCCCGGCAGGCACGGCCGCGGCATACTCCATGGGGTCCGCGGCCGGCCGTNNGATAAAGGCGCAGGAAAACCTCTTGCGAGACATCCTGGGCGTCCGCCATATTTCCCAGCAGCCGCAGGGCGGTCACCAGGACCAGGCGCTCATGCTGGCGCATCAGAAGCTCAAACGCCGCCAAATCGCCCACTTTGGCCGCTGCGATGGCTGCCGTGTGGTTTTCCGGACCTTCAATCGGTACCGTCGCCAGGAATGCCAGGGCTTTCATCCTTTCTCTACTGATTACAACTCCAAAACTCGTGCTGGCGTTTACGCTATTTTGGGCTATATGGACAAATTGATGCCGCCGCCGGACGAGATCCGCGCCCTGGGGCGGGCCGCCGTGGAACAGGTCGCGGCGTGTTACGAGACTCTGCGCGACCGGCCGGTGCTGGTTCCCACCACTTCGCGCGCCCTACGGGATCTGCTCGACGAGCCCCTGCCCCAGGCCGGCACGGATTTCGACTCCCTGCTGAAGACCCTTGACGATGTGATCGCCCGCTACAGCCGGCACAGCGCCCATCCGCGCTTCTTCGGGTACGTTTCGTCTCCGGGCACTCCGGTGACTTCGATAGGGAGCATGCTGGCCGCGGCCCTCAACATCAATGTCACCTGCTGGCGCTCCGGCCCGGCCGCGACCGACCTGGAGCACGTCACCATCGACTGGATGAAAGAGATTCTGGGCTATCCCGCACAGGCCGGCGGCCTGCTGGTGAGCGGCGGCTCCATGGCCAACTTTGCCGCCCTGGCCGCTGCCCGCAGCGCCAAAGCGCCGGGGAGCGTAGTCCGCGACGGTATGGCCGCGGCCGGCCGCATGTGCGCTTATGTCTCGTCGGAGGGCCATTTCTCCATCAGCAAGGCGGCCGGGATGCTGGGAATCGGAGAATCCAATGTACGCTCCGTGGCTACCAACGAGCGGATGGAGATCGACCTGGGCGATCTCGACCGCCTGGTCCAGGAGGACCTGGCCGCCGGATACCGTCCGTTTTGCGTGGTGGCGAACGCCGGCACCACCGCTGCAGGCGCGTTCGACCCCACCCGCGACCTGGCCGATTTCGCCCGCCGCCACGGGCTCTGGCTGCACGTGGATGCGGCGTACGGAGGCTTCGCCGCGCTGGCGCCCTCAACGCGCCACCTCTTCGCGCACATCGCCGAGGCCGATTCGGTCGCGCTGGATCCGCACAAGTGGCTCTACCTGCCGGTGGGCTGCGGTTGCGTGCTCTACAAGGACCCATCCACCGCCTACGCAGCCTTCAGTCATGCGGCCGACTACACGCGGGCCATCGGCCTGGAGCGCGACGAAGCTTTCGCCTTCTGGGACTACGGTCCGGAGCTGTCCCGCCCGTTCCGCGCGCTGGATCTGTGGCTGCTCATCAAGTACACCGGCGCCGCACGGCTGGCGGAAGCGGTGGAACAGAACATCGCTTGCGCGCAGTATTTTGGTGAACTGGTGAAGGCCAGCAGCGATTGCGAAATGCTGGCGCCGGTGGGGCTCTCCATCTTCTGCTTCCGCGCCACTCCACCCGGATATGAGGGAGATCTGAACGCGCTCAACGAACGCGTTCTGGTGAATCTGCAGCGCGCCGGCAGCAGCTATCTTTCCAACGCGCGGGTCCATGGAAAGTTCGCCCTTCGCGGATGCGTACTGAACTACCGGACCACCAGGCGGGATATGGAGATCCTGCTGGAAGACGTGCGGCGCGCTTATTCGGATGCAGCTCGAGGATGAGTGTCAGTATTTCACTTTGGCCGGCGCGAACCTGGGCGACATCAGGTGGAGCAAAAGGAGGGCCACGAAATAAGTGCAGCCGCACACAGCGAACACGGCCACGTAGCTGTGAGTCCACTCCACGATGTGGCCGACGAACACGTCGAATCCGGCGCCCGCTCCCGCTCCCAACAGGCCGCCGATTCCTACTACCGAGGCTACCGCCGCCTTCGGAAAGAGGTCGGATGGAACAGTGAACAGGTTGGCCGACCAGCCCTGGTGCGCGGCCATCGCCAGGCAGACCAAAGCCACTACGGCCCACAGATTCTGGATGAACGGCACCAGCACGACCGGCAGGATGCCCAGGGCGCAGAGGAATAACGCGGTCTTGCGCGCCACTCCGACGCTCTTGCCGCGCTTGATCAGTGCGCCCGAGAGATAGA
>OKRF01000122.1 GCA_900290315.1 Candidatus Sulfopaludibacter sp. SbA3
CAGGTGCACGCCGTTACGGCCGCCGGTCTCGGCGCGATTCAACGGTTGCAGAAAGCCGGTGGCGCGATCCACCGAAAAGGCCGCGGCGTAGGTTTCATCGCCGTGTACCGAATAGAGATGGCGGTGGTCCGCGGCCATCACGAGGAATGACGGATTGACCAGGTCGCCGACTCGCTGCACGTGAGTCCAAACGCCGGTCTCGGAATCGATGCGATATACGTGGATGCCATCGCCACGAGCGGAACGCTGAGCCGTGGTATAGCACCCCACGTAGGCGTACAGCGTCCGCGCGGACTGTGCGGCCAGGGGCGCCGCGGCCAGTCCCGCCAGCAGCGTTCGCCGAGTCATCGTCATGGAACTCCATCGTAGCCGATGAGCAAGTGAAACTGTGGGACAGACGATCGTTTTTTGTCGTCTGTCGCCTTGCGGCGAGGTCGGCGTGATATCTTCAGGATGAGAGGGCGCGCTTACGAGACGAGGGTTGGCTGTCTTGATTCTGGCAGTCTGTACCGCTTTTCCTCAGACTCCGGCCAAATTCATCACCATGGACGTCGTCGCCGTGGGCACTCACGGACAGCCGGTGCCTGGCCTGCAAGCGAGCGAGATCCAACTGCTCGATAACAAGAAGGTGCAACCGGTGCTTTACTGGCATTGGAATCAGCGGCGCCCGGATGTCCCGCGCGTCACCTTGGTGGTGCTGGATGGCGGCATCAAGGGCGCCCGGTGGATCGAAGCCGTCCGGGCCATGCGCCAGTTTGAGACATCGGAGCAACTGTACTTCTATGCGGTGACCGGCACCGGAGCGCTACTGCCGGTGCATGCGCTCCCCAACCCGGACGCTGCGTTGCCGGCAGCCAACGGGCCGTGGATGGACCGATACCTTCCGGCATTCGAGGCGGCTTGGCGTGTCGATCGAGCCGGGCGAAGGACTGGCATGATTGACGTGTCCCCCTACATGGAGTTTGCAACCCGTCTGGCGGCCTTTCCGGGACGCAAGAATCTCATCTGCTTCGGCTGCCTGTTTGCGCGGTCCGCCCAGTGGGACCAAAACGCGGATGCCGCGGAGGTGGTCCGGGCCACCGAACTGCGCCACCTGGCGGACGCATTTCGTCTGGCTCGCGTGGCGGTGTACGTCGCGGGTGGAGCACGGGCCAACAGCCTGGTGGACGATAACACCGGTCCGGTCCCGCTCGATGAGATTGGAGCTTTGGCAGAGGCCACCGGTGGCCGGGCATACGGCACCGGGGAAATCGCGGAAGTCATCACTCAGGCCATCGCCGATGGAAGGTCGAATTATCGCATCGCGTACCTGCCTCCCGCTGAGAATTGGGATGGCAAGCGGCACAAGATCAGTGTCGTCTCCACCCGCAAAGGAGTGCGCCTGCTGGCGCCGGCGTGGTACGAGGCAGGACGGCTCGATGACATTGCCACGGAATGGCGGCCGGCGATTCCCGACTACGCGATCACCAGCCCGTATGAGCAATCGGCTATAGGGATTTCGGTGTCCGCGCCAAAGCAGGTGGCGGGCGGGCTTCGCGTCGAAGTGCATGCGGACGCCGCCGACGTGCTGCTCTTCCCACGGAACGGCCGCTACTCCGGCAGCCTCATCATGCAAGCGCTCTGCTACACGCCGGAAGGCCGCCGGATGGCGTGTTCCGACCCCGTGCGGATCAAGCTGGATTTGAGCGAGCAGGAGCGCGCGGAGGCGCTGCGCGGAGGCCTGCGGTTTCCTTTGGAGGTGCCCGCGAGCGACGCTTCTTCCAAAATCCGCGTGGTGGTCCACGATGAGATTTCGGGCGACTGCGGCTCCGTCACCTTCCTGCCGCGCGCGGAGCAGTGAATGCGCGCGCTTCTCCTCCTCTGTGCCGCCGCCTGCTTCGCCCAGCAACCCGCGGACCCCGGCCGTGTGCTCGCCCGCGCCCAGGCTCAACTAGCGGCTGCGGCGGCGGACGTCCCCAAATACACCTGCAGGCAAACGGTGGATCGCAGTTATTTCCGCGAGACGCGCCAGATACCGCGCGCCTGCGATACCATCGTCGCCAACCAGAGGAACGGCCGCTCCAAGCTTGCCCTCGCCGTTACCGATCGCCTGCGTTTCGACGTGGAAGTCGCCGATGGCGGATACGAGATCTACGCGTGGCCCGGCGCCGCGCGCATTGAAACAGAGAAGGTGGAAGACATGGCCGGCGGCGGACCGCTGGGCACCGGGCCCTTCGGACCGTTCCTGGTGGACATCTTCGCCAACCCGGCTGTCCAATTCCAATATCTTGACAAACAGAGCGCCCTGTTCGAGTACCGCTATCGTGTGCCGCTCGGCGCCAGCCATTACCGTGTGCAGGCAGGACCGATCTGGCGGACCACCGCTTACGACGGCACATTTCGCCTGGACCCCGAGTCGGCGGAGTTGAAGCAGCTCACCGTGCGCACTGCCGAGCTTCCGGCGGATACCGCCACTTGCGAGGCTACCACCGTGATGGATTTCGAAAAGTCGCGCATCGGCGCGGGCGAGTACCTGATTCCCCGGCAGACGCGGCTCCAGACCATCGGCCGGGACGCCAGCTACACCGAAAACGCCACTGTCTATGCCGAGTGCCGCGAGTTCCGCGGCGAATCGGTGGTCCACTTCGACCAGGCCATTCCGCAAGCAGATACCGGCCCCAAGCTCTCCGTCTCCCTTCCCACCACGGACCTGCCTCCAGGCATGCCGATCATTCTCGCTCTCGATACCGAGATTGATACCGATCACGCCGCCGCCGGAGATGCGATATCGGCCAAGGTGGGCAAGCCTGTGGTCGACCCGGCCACGAAGCGCGTGCTGGTGCAGGCCGGATCGATCGTCCACGGCCGCATCACGCACATGGAGCATCACATCGAAGGTGAAGGCTATTTCCTGGTGGGGGTGAGCTTCGACATGCTGGAGCCCTCGATACCGCTCGCCATCATGCTGGACCGCGCGCACCAGATCCAGGATCCCCGCGCTTCGTCCGGCCGGCGCGTGGTCACCACGGAATCACGCTCCGGCTTCCACGGAGGCGGGACGTTCGTCTTCCCCACTCGCCTGTCCAGATATGTGGTGCCGCGCGGCTACAGCTCCAACTGGATCACCATTCCGGGAGGGTAACGCCGGCGGTCTTGCGGCCGGTTGCTTTCTCGGCTTACCGCACATACACCCGCGACGGGCCCTCTACTTTCACACCAGGCACCTCAGTCCGCAGTTTCACTTGCTGGGTACCTCGCCCGTTCAATGGCTGGAATGTCAGCAGGTACTGATTGTCAAGGCGATCCTGAAAGTCGCTCAGGAACGGTGCGATCGTCACCGGGTCGCTGAGGTCCTGGAAGTAGGCGTATCCACCGGTCTCCTGACTGACCTGAATCAGCCGGGACTGCGCCATCGTAGTCGCCCAACCACCGCGCCCGTACAACCCGGCACCGCGCAGATAAATGGAATAGATGGCCACACCGTTCTTCAAAGCGTCGCCGATTGCCGCGTCGACATAGGGATCGTCTTCGATCTGCGCGCTGTAGTAGCGGTCCACGCCGTCCGTCAGCGCCAGCACGGCGCGGCGGCCGGTTGCTTCCTGCGAGGGCCAGCGCTTCACCAGGTCCGACAGAGCGAAGTAAGGGCTGCCATTTTCGCCCGGGATGGCTGCCGGAAGGCGTAATGCATCCGCCGCCTTCTGGTGATCCGTAGTGAATGCCTGCGCCAGAGCGAACGTTCCGTTGTGCATGTAGCCAACCGCCACCTGCGTGGTGCGGGGCAGGGATTTGAGAAACGTCTTCAGCTCGGGCAGTTGGATTCCGAGACTGGACGACCGCGTGGAATCGTCCAGGTAAAGGAATAGCTGCATGTCCGCCATGCTGCCGGCCAGGCGCTGCAGTTGGACCACGGGTACATTGGTACTACCCTGGGTCACCGTAACGTCGCCAGTCCGCAGACCCTCAGGCACTTTGCCGCCTTGATGAATTGGTGTCGCGGTGATCACCATCTGGGCACCGGCCGCCGCCAGCACACTCATTCCAGCCAGCACGAACGCTCGTATGATCTTCATGTGGCAACCTCGCCTATCAATTTGGATGCTGCCAGCGAGGCGCCGGTTTCCGTGTACTCAAGGCTGTGCTGTGAGCCATTCCGTTCGCAGTCCGCGGTCGACGCCTGTTCTCTGTTCCGAAAAATGGAAGAATGCGTAGCGTTCCGTGCCAGGTGGAGGGAGTGCGATTTCCATCCCTCTTACGCGCAAAATCTGGCGGTTTGGCAGCAAGGAGAGAGGCACTTTCACGCCGTTCACTTCCACAGTTTCCCAACGCAGAGCAACGGTAACGCCCGCACCGCGCGAAGGCCGAGTCTCCAGGCGCATCAGGCGCCCTTCCACTATCGCACCTGCTGGCGCCAGCATGACCCACTGCGCACCACGAATGGGCTCTGCCAGCCGGCCCAGAATGCGATCTCCGGCCGCGGCCTGATCGAAAGGAATCGGCGTGGTCAATTCCACGCTGACCGGCAGCCCCGGCGGTAAAGGCACCGGCGAAAGCGCCGCCGGCTCGCCTGCGCGCGTGGCCGGCCGCGATCCAAAAGTCAGCGTCGATTCTCCCCGGTACTCGCGGCACGCTGCAAAGGTGATGCCGTTCTCCGCCTCGGCACCGGCGGTTCCAATGAATCTCTGCCGAGTCGCGGTTGGCAGCAGATAATCCAGACCGGCCAACGGCACTATGCCGTAAGTCAGTGTGGTATCCACCTCGCAGCTATCGGTATCAGGTGGCAGCTCGTCCGTGCGCACCGTGAATCTTACGAGTTCGGCCGTCCGCGGATCCACCAGCAACGTGCCGCTATAACCCGTGATGACCCAGTCGTTGTGGTGGGTCTTCACTCGGTAATAGCTCTCCTCCCACGGCACGCGGACGGAATACTCGAACAGCCGCAGGCCATCCACGGTGGTATCGCCTTCGAAGGTGAACCGCGGACCCCGGCTCCCAAAGACGCTGAGCAACATGGTAGCGAACGGCCCCGTGCCGATTGCCCCTGGCGGCACCAGTTCGTCGATCTCACCTTCTTCGAATTTGCTGGCGCCCGCCCACGAGTAGATCTCGCGCCCATCTGCCACGGCAACATCCAGTCGCAGGCGGTCGCTCAGATCCAGCCGCAGCCGCGCCGCGGAACCGGCCACCTTGCGCGCCGCCAGCAGCGCGTCGCACGATTTCGCCGACCGCCCGTCGCTGGGCTCATAACGCTCGCGCTGAATCGTCTCCACGCAGGTGTAGTTCGGAATCCGTGCGGCATGCTCCCGCACCTGGCCCCGCAGACGCAGCAGCACTTCGTCCGGGTCCGCGCTTCTCGCCGGCACGCTTGCCGCGGGACTCGCGACTTTCCCGGCGAGAACGGGCGGCGGTGCAGGGGGCGCGTGCACCGTGCGAATCCGCCCCGCCATCAGCCGGATCGCCTCCGCAAAATCGTGGGGCGCCTTGATCGCGATAGTTTGACCCTTCCACCGCTGTACCAACTGCTCAATGGTGTCGGGCACTGGCCGGCCCGGCTGATCGGGCCCGACCGGGACCATCACAGGGGTTGGATTGCCCCACGGTGAATCCGGAGTGTTCGGAGCATATGCCGGTCCGCGGCCAGCCATGCGCGGAAGCATCGGCTGGCGGCGATATTGCAGGTAAAACAACGCGCCCATCGCGGGACGTTGATCCGGGATCTGCGCGGAAATCTCCTGCGTCCTGGTGTGTGGACCCAGAAAGACGATCGCATCCGCTGGCTTCCCTGTGCGCAATTCCCCTTGAACCAGATCGCTGAGAAGGTCGCCCTTTTGCAAGGTGCGGTAATCCACCAGGGCCAATTGCAGTTGCTCGAGCGATTGTGCCACCTGTTCCAGATCGTGCGCCACAAAGCCGACCTTGCGCAGGAGGACGGCCTGCTGATCCAGGTTGAACACCACCAGCCGTACCGAGAGCGCCGGCAGTTGTTGCAGCAAGGCTGCCAGCGATTCCACCAGCGTGTCCACATCGCCGGGCTGCAGCTTGGAGGAGTCAGGTGCCAGAGGCGCCGCGTGCAGCAGAATGGTGAGCCGCTCGATTTTCTCACCGGGAGCGGGCTCGGCCTCACGCCTTCCGCCGCCGCTTAGTTCCTCCACGGCAGCCGCCGGCGTGGTCGGCTTCAGCTCGCGCTCCCTCCCCGTGCGCCTGGCCTGGATGCGCCATTTGCTATAGCAGGCGCGCCCGAGATCGTCCTGCACCAGGGCGTCCACCGCGTAATTGCCCTCGCCTACCACAAACCTCCCGGTGAACTCACCGTCAAGCGCGGTCGCGGGCACTTCCGGCAAGGCTTGCTGGCTGCTCAGGTAGGTGGCCTCGCGGCTATCCGGAACAACCTGCAGGAACACCGTGAGATCGTGTCCCGATCCCTGAAACTGGTTGAGCGGAACGTCGATCACATAGCCAGTCTGGAAGCGAAAGCCGTAGTTCAGCGCTGGGCGGACGGGTTTGATCTCGCAGCGTAATTGCGGCGACTTACCGGCAGTCTGGAATGCCTCCCGCGCGGCTGCCAGGCGTTCCGGTTCCACCAGCGTCTGCGCCGCCGCCGCCCAAACGGCGACCACCGCGACTGCCGGGCACACGAAAGGCTTCACTCGTCGATTGTAGCCACAGGAACTGCCGAAAGATTGACTCGAAGGGGCTACCTCCCAGTGCGTTCCAGCACATTTCGTGCCGGCTTACCCAGGTTCGCCTACTGCATATCGGGTATAAATCACGGAAAAGTAAATGAGACCACAAAAGGCGACACCGGGCTGCCATAAGGTGCGTCCAATGATACGGATGGGATAGAAGGAGGCAGCAAATGAAGGCGCGATCATTTTTCTTTCGGCGATCCTTTGCAGCCGGGCTCGTATGGGCTCTTGCGGGAAGCGGAGCCGTGGTCATGGCTCAGACGCCGGCACCGTCCCCGGGACAGCAGCCGGCCGCACAACTCTTGTCGCCACAGCAACTCGACGACCTGGTGGCGCCCATCGCACTTTATCCGGATCCGATGCTCAGCCAGGTATTGGTGGCCTGCACCTATCCGCTGGAGGTGGTGGAAGCGCAGCAGTGGCTGCAGAAGAACAACGGCCTGACGGGCACCGCCCTGATGGATGCGGCGCGGCAGCAGAATTGGGACCCCAGTGTGCAGGCCCTGGTGGCTTTTCCGAATGTCCTGGGGCTACTCAATCAGGACGTACGATGGACCACCGACCTGGGAAATGCATTCCTGGCGCAACAAGCCGACGTGATGAGCGCCGTGCAAAGGAGGCGCGCCTCCGCGCAGGCGAATGGCAAACTGCGTTCCTCGCCACAACAGGTTGTGACCACGGATACCCAAAATGGACAATCCGCCATCGAGATCCAACCGGCAGATCCACAGGTAATTTATGTGCCGACCTATGACCCGTCGTACATCTGGGGGCCGCCGGTGTGGGGATATTATCCTCCTTTGCTGTATCCCGGCTTCGGCTTTGGATTCTACCCCGGTTTTGATGTGGGACTATGCTTTGGGGGCTGGGGTTGGGGAGGCTGGGGCGGTTGGGG
>OKRF01000070.1:0-17204 GCA_900290315.1 Candidatus Sulfopaludibacter sp. SbA3
GGAACGGCGGAGTCTCCGCATGCAAGGGCAGACCGAGCAGGCAGCACAACCACACGAGCCGCGTCATCGTTGGGGTACCTCCGGGACAAATCGCATGCGAAATACGCGGCTGCCCTCCAATCCATCTTTGGTCCAGGAGACGCCGTAATCCGGAGAGACGTAGAGCGCCTCTTCGTGCACGCCGGCGTAGATGCGCCCGGACGTGGCGGGATCGAAAGCGACACTCCAGACGGCGGAGGAGGGAAGTCCGGAGTTTCGCAACTGCCAGGTCTTGCCACGGTCTTCGGAGAGCGCCACGCCCAGACCCCATCCGGCCACGGCGAGGCGGTTGGGAGAGGACGGATCGAAGGCGATGTCGGAGACATTCCGGCCCACGCCCAGGTTTCCGTTGCTCTCGAAGCTGACGCCGCAATCGCTGGAAGTGAACAGCCCGCCGCCTTGTGTCGCAGCGAGCCAGTAACAGGGATCGTGCGGCGATTGTTCCACCCGCAGCACCTGGTAGCCAGCCGCACCGGCGAGCTTCCAGGACTTGCCGGAATCTTCGCTGCGGAAAATTCCTTCCTCGTTCCCTGCCACCAGAAATCCGCTGCGGCGCGTATCGACGNNTCGCTCCACGTGACTCCCTGATCGTGCGTCACCCGAATGCCGGCACTGTGCGTAAAATAGATGGTGCCGGGAGCGTTCGGGTCCACCGCGACATCGAGGAGTTCGGTAACGTCGCTGCCGGTGAGGATCTTCCACTGTTCGCCGCGGCCAGTCACGCGCAGCAAGCCGTTGCCCGCGGCAACGTAAACCGTGCCGGGATCGCGACGGTCGTAATCCAGGGCGTTGAGGAAGGGATGGTTGTAGCCGGCGTGCCGCCATTCACTCGCTCCCCGCTTCAGGAAGAACCCGCTGGGAGGCAGTTTGGCCCCCACCACGTAGCCCTTCGACGTCACCACACAGGTGTAGAGCGTGTACTGGCCAGCGACTGGCAGCGGCAGCAGGGCGAGCACGAGCAACCATCGCATGTTGGACTACTGTATCAGGAAGCGCGGGCTTCATCTAACGTTTCGAATAAACAAAAAAAGCCGGGACCCGGAAGGTATACTACTCTCCGGATCCCGGCCTTCCGACTAGCCGCTTGGGAAGACTACCAGTACAGCTTCGCTACAAGCTGAACGGTGCGAGCAAGGTTTGAAGTGGCCGTGATCGTTCCGAACGCGGTGGAGCTTGCGGTGGTGCTGGGAGCCGCGAAAACCGCGTGGTTCGGAAGGTTGTAGAATTCGCCGCGGAGTTCGAAACGCCGGGTTTCCCCGATCTGGAAACGCTTCAGGATGGAACTGTCTAATTGGTTGATGCCATCCTGCCGCAGGTTGTTGAAGGTGGTGGGGAAAGTCCTCAGGTGATAGTTGAACGCGTCGGCACTCTTGGTATCGAATGCCGTCGGGTCGAACGCAAATCCGTTGATCTGGCGATTGCTGAGATTGATCGGCGCGCCGAAGTACACATAGTCCCCGGGGCTGGTCGTGCTGCCATTGGCCCAGACCAACGGTGCGCCGGTCTGATACTGATACACTGCGTTGACCGACCATCCGCCGGCGATGCTGTTCAACAGATGCGACTGAAAGCGAATCGGCAGAGTGTAGGTCAGGGTAGTGACGAAGCGATTCGGGTGATCGGTCGGGGAAATGCGCTTTTCCGGCCGCGCATCGGAATCGTTCAGCCAGGAATCAAATTCGATCAGCCTGGATTTGATGTAGTTGACATTGAGCGAGAGGTTGCTGGTAAGCCTTCTGCGTACGCCAACGTTCAGACTATGGAAGTACGAGCTGCCTACGGAATTGTTCTCTTCGAGGACGCCGCCGCTGCCGCTGAAGCCGGAGGAACTGTCGCCGACCGGGAACTGGGGATAGGGAGCCAGAAGCTGGATGATATTGATAGAGGATCCGGAGGGAGTACCGCTGGCAATCAGGCCGTTGAACGGGTCTGCAGTGGTTGTGGTGAGGTAGGCCTGGTTGGGATCGCGAATCTCGGAGGTGCTGAGGTATTTCCGCGGAATTCCATTGAGCTGCGTCGCCGCCACCGGAGTGTGGACGGCGTGGTTTCCGACATACAACACTTCCACCACCATATTGGGCGACAGGGTGTGCTGGAAGCCGAAGTTCCAACGCATGGAATAAGGGGTCTTCATCTCCGGATTGATGAATGTAACGGCTCCACCCACGCCCGTAAGTAAGCCTCCACTGGCGCCCACCGGCGCGGTGAACCCGTTGGGGAAGGGATTGCTCAGCGTGGGGGTGGTGGATGTGACCAGGGCCGTGGAAGCCGGCGCGGTGAGAGTGGTAGTGGCGCTGTAACCCGGTTGATTGACCCACGGATTGGTTGAATATGTGCCGCTGAGGGCCAACTGGGAAATAGTGACCGGGCTGGCGAACACACCGACGCCGCCACGAATGACGGTCTTGTTATGCAGGGCTTCGGGTGTCCAGGCGAAACCCACGCGCGGACTTAGAATGTGGGAGGTGTTCTGGTACACGGCATTGTTGCTCGGGGAGGCAAATGAATAGCCACCGGGGACGTTGAAGGCGCTCACCGGAAGATAGGGGCTGGGGCTCTTGGCATAGGCCGCCTGAGCCGCAGCCTGTAGCGGGTTGGCATCGGTAGCGTCAAAACCATTCACCGTTCTGCCCCACTTTTCGTGGTACGGGCCATTCCAGTCATATCGCAAGCCCCAAC
This sequence comes from Candidatus Sulfopaludibacter sp. SbA3, assembly GCA_900290315.1. GTDB lineage: Bacteria > Acidobacteriota > Terriglobia > Bryobacterales > Bryobacteraceae > Sulfopaludibacter. Next base: position 2,719 of record OKRF01000070.1, read on the forward strand.
TGATGGTGAGATTCTTCCTGATTCTCCAATCGTCCTGGACGAACGGCGACATATAGTAGCTATACCAGGAGCCCGACGTGGGCAAATCATAGGAACCGGACGTGGGCAGGCCGAGCAAAAACTCTGAAAAATCCTGTCCCAGCACCACCGTGGAAGAGGCCGCGCTGGTGGCTCGCACCCAGGTGTTGGCACTGAAACTGAAGGTGCCGGTGGAGTTCCCGACGGTCAGGGTATTCAACCGGTACTGGCGCGCATCCATGCCGAACTTCAAGCTGTGGTTGCCCTTAATCCAGTTCCAACTGGCAAAAAGCTGCGCCGACTGGGAAGGCAGATTGTTGTTGCCCACCGCACTGCCGCCGGAATAGTCCAGTCCCTGGAAGCCGCTATTGCTGCTGAAACCAATGATCGGCATCTGCAGCGATTCGGAATGGGAGGTGATGTAGGACGGGAAGCCCAGGGTGGTTGGGTCCATACCGGCGCCGGGGCTGGAATGCGTCTCGGCCATGCGCGAAAAGTTCGCGCGCACGTCCAGGACACTGGTGGGGCTCACGACAAAGACTTCATCGATGGTTCCGCCCCAGTTGTTGCGGAACAGCAGCGATCCTTCGGCGTCGTTGTTGAAGTAGTCGTTCTTGATTTGGGTGTAACCGGTGCGCCGGATGTCGAAGAAGATACGGCTTCGCTCGCTCATGTTGTAATCCAGGCGGCCCAATTCATTGTTGTAATTGTCGTTGGTGGTGGCGCTGTTGGCGAAGTTCTGGAAGCCATCCGGCCGCGTAGGCACGATATTCGGCTCCGGATAGTACTTCATGTACGCCAGCGCGACGGGACTGAACTGGCTGGTAGGAATCGTGTTGTTGGCGTAAGGCGTGCGGCTGGTGGTGCTGCCGCTCAAAACGGCCGAATACGGGTCGTAGAGCTGGGCGCTGGAACCATCGGCAGCCAGGACTTGCGAAAAATTGCCCTGCCGTTCCAGGTCCGTGGGAACCGTGGTGAACGCAGCGTTCGGCTGGGCATCCTTCAGTCCTTCAAAGGAGAAAAACCAGAACAGCTTGTTCTTGCCGTTATACACCTTGGGAATCCACATGGGACCTCCGGCCGTGACGGCATATTGGTTGTAGTGCGTCACCGGACGGGCCACATCCTTGGCATTGTTGAAGAAGTTGTTGGCCGCCAGAGTGTTGGGCTGTACTTGTTCAGATAAGGTACCTTTCAACGAGTTGGTGCCGGTTTTCATGATCTGGTTGAGAGTCCCGCCGCCGGTATGTCCGTAAGAGGCATCGGAATCGAACGCTTTGACGCGCACTTCCTGAACGGCGTCCTTCGGCAGACTGTAAGCCAGGCGTCCGTCCCAAGTGGAGTCGGGAGAACCGTCAATCAGCAGTTCGCTGGTTTGGGCATAACCGCCCGCGACGCTCCAGCCCGCGGCACCGCCGGCGTCGAACGGATGGATCAGGCCTGGTTGGCCTGTGCCGATGACTCCCAGCGACAAAGCCGCCAGGGCCATGGGAGTCCCACCGTTCAGCGGCAGGTCTTCCACTTCCTTGGTGGTGATGGCTTGTCCCGCTGAAGCATTCTCGGTATTCAGCATGGGGATATCGCCCGTCACTTCCACACTCTGGCTGACGTCGCCGACATCCAACTTGATGTCGATTACCGGATGGTCGCCGGAGCCCACGTGGACGCCCTTGCGGAGAAACTCCTTGAAACCCTGTATCTGCGCCGAGATCTCATAATCGCCGGGCTGTAGGAACGGGGCATTGTATTGGCCCGCCGAATCGGAAACAGACTGGATTTTGGTGCCAGTGTGAGTTTCAGTAACTACGATCTTGGCACCGGGAATGGAAGCGCCGGTCGAATCCGTGACCGCACCACTAATCGTGCCGCGAAACTCCTGACAGAGTAGCGCGGCGGGAACCAACAACAGAAAAAGAACAGCGACAAAGCTGCGTTTCATAAATCGCACAAAACTCCTTGAAGATCGACTAACCTAATGTCTTTCGCCCGCGGCCGGCAGGGGAACAAACTTCCCGTCGCAGGCATTGGGTTTGGTGCTACCCGTAACCCCCGATATCTTCACGTCGTTACCCGTGACCTGGATGTTCGTCGCACCCGGCCCTAAAATAAGGTCGGCGTATTTTGCTTCTATTTTTTGCGCAGATGGGTTGCCAAAGTATACGTTATCGAAAGTCATCCCCAGCCTATGCTGCGCATCGAACCCGTCCAGGGTGAGCTTGCCAGGGCCGTCCACACGCACGTTGCGCAGCACGATACCCGTGAAAACGGGGATCTTGTCTGTTGCCGCACCGCGATAGGAATAGTTCGTATCCATAAAAATCGGATTCTTGGTTTCGCGGATGCAGATATCCTCATACACGACGTCGGTTACCAGGCCCCCGCGGCTGGAGTTGCTCTTGATGCGGATTCCGTTGTCGGCGCCGTCGATGGAAAGGTCGGTGACCCGGATGGCGATGGCGCCGCCATCGGTTTCGCTGCCTATAGACATGCCGTGGCCGTAGTAGAAATGGTTATGCACAATAGTCATGTGGGTGGTGGGCGCGCCGGTACCCGCCTTGATGGCCACGTTGTCGTCGCCCGCACGGATGTAACAGTGGGTAATGGTCACATTGGTGGAGTTTCCGGGGTCGATGCCATCGGTGTTACGGCCCTCTTTCCCCGTATTGATGATGACGCCCCATGCGGTAAAGCCATTGCCGCCGCTGTAAGAGACATGGAAATTGGGCGAATTTTCCAGCCGAATGCGGTAGAGCGTGAAGTTGTTTGCCCCGGTTGCGATGATGATCCGCGGGCAACTCTGATTGAGATTCTTTACCTTGGCTTCCTGCGCCAGATCCCACCAGGTGACGTCCTGCCCCAGGAGTTTCGCGCCGCCGCGCCCATCGATCGTGCCATCGCCCATGACGCCGGCGCCTGCCACGTGGTCCACCGCGATCATCGGTTTGCATCCGTGGCCCCGCTGGCTCACCGTGCCGCAACTGCCGGGAGTAAGATCGTAATCCCGCGGATTGCGCGAGCCGAATAAAGTGACGCCGCCATCCACAACCAGGGTCACGCCGGCGCGCAACTGCACAGGTCCGGCGAGAAACGCATTCATGGCGCCGGCGGATTGTAGTTCCACCGCCTGGCCTGCCGTGCAATGGTCCAGGGCGGCCTGAATGCGAGTTGTGTCGGGCTTCTCTTCGTCCGCCTGGGCCAGCACTTTGCCGGCGGCCTTGAGTTGTGCGGTCAATACCGTGCAACTGTGTGGAATCACAGGTTCAGTGACTGTGCGTGTGTCCTGGGCGCACAGGGGTAGCATGGCGGACACAAGTGCGCCCGCCAGAATTACTCGTGACATAAGTTTTGCCTCCAGCAGACGTGGGTTATGCGCGCAGGAAAAGCGGCTCGATGTGGCGATCGAACAGGTTCTGCGTCACATTGCGCGAAATGGATTCCTCGCAAGCTTCCAGCATGCTGGTATAACGATCGCCCAGTTTTGCGGCGATTTTGTAACCCACATGCAGCAACTGGCGGAGATGCGGATTGAATAAGGGATTCTGTTGATCGTGGCGCAGCGCGCCAGAGTACTGCTCGGCCGTCCAGCCGTTCACCTCGGAGGGCGAAGGCAGACGCGCGGAGTCGATATCGATGACGGCCGCATACGGCGCGCACAACTCATCGTAGTGGCCGAAAGCTTCGGCATAAATCTGCTTGGCCAGCGCGAGCCCTTCCGGACCGGCTTCGGCCAGGCCAATCAATTCTTCCAGCCACGTGGTCCCTGCGGTTTTCACATGGACGCCCGCGCCTGTCTTCCGCAAAGCGCACCGGATGGACGCATAAATCGAAAACTTATCGCTGCCCGAATGTACGCTCAGTTTGAGATTCGAGGGCAGACCGTAGTGCTTGACGGCGTGTGCGATCACCGCCAGGTCGGCCACGAACTCGCGGCCAAACTGTGCCACATCGCCTACGTAGTCCACGCCCTTATTAAATCGGCCGGTGAACTTCGGAGCGATGGTCTGAATGGGGATGCCGGCATCGGAAATGGCAGCCAGGATCAGCAGCAGTTCCCAGGGCGTCTGCGGGCAGTCCGTTTCGTCCATGGAAACTTCGGTGACGAAGGCGCATGTTTTGCGCTCGGCGATCTTCTTATAGATCTGAGCCGCTTCGGCCACCGGGAAAAGATACTTGGCGGCTGCTCCGGCGGCCTGTTCCGGAGTCACGGACAGGGGCTCGGAGACTCCCTCAATTTGGATGCTGCCGATCAGTTCAGGATGGCGGCGCAGAAAGGTTTCGGCCACTCCGGCCTGGGGCGGGCGGCCAATGTAATCGGCCACATCCAACGTGAAAAAGTTGCTAGGGGCGAGAAACCGGTCCACGGTGTCCAGGTTGATGTGGTCGGCGTCCACGTAGTAGGAATGCTTCCAGCCCAGTTCGCGCACAGCAGCATCCGCCGCGGCCCGAGTGCCGGAGGGTTCCGATCCGACAATCTTATGTTCGCGGTTGGATTTGTTCCAGACGGGAACGACGGAAACGCCCGCCGCCGCAGCCTTCATGCAGGCCGCCAACTGAGGCTTCGCCTGGTGGGCAAACCGATCGCCCACACCGAGAGAAAACTTTTCGATGACAATCCCAGATCTTCCGTCGCTCACTTGGCGTACTCCCGAAGCCGCAGTTTGGTCTGCCCTGAAAAACTGGCGGCGCTCCGGGCTAGCAGAACACCGCCTGAAATCGAACCCTGTGCTTCCTGAACCCAACTATAGGTGGTGGTGTTGGTTCCGTCAACGCGAGTTTCTTAAATCGATAGTTTAGCAGGATTAAACGGTCCGATTCGGGCCTGTTTGACAAAGCTGGCCCCATCCACATAAAGTACCGGCATGACACGGCGTATGTTTGTAAGTGGTGCGGCGGCGATCTCCGTTCGCATGGCGTTGGCTGCCGATTCGCCCGTCGCTGATCGAGAGATGGCGGCGGTACTTGCTCGCATTCAACCTCCCAAGTTTCCCGATCATAAGTTCGAGATTGTGCGCTACGGCGCAGCGGCCGATGGCCACACGGACTCCTCCGATGCCATCCGCCAGGCCATCGAGGACTGTTCCGCGGCTGGCGGCGGAACAGTGGTGGTGCCGCGCGGCACCTTCCTCACGGCGGCCATCCACCTGAAGAGCCACACCAATCTGCGCCTGGAGGAAGGCGCTATCCTGCGCTTCTACACCGACCCCAAGCGCTACCCGCTGGTGTATTCCCGCTGGGAAGGCACCGAGTGCATGAATTATTCGCCGCTGATCTATGCCTTCGAGCAGACCGATATCGCCGTGACCGGCACAGGCATGCTGGATGGGCAGGCCAATACCGAAATCTGGTGGCCCTGGAAGGGCAATGCCCGGTCCGGTTGGAAAGCCGGCATGCCCGAACAGAAAAGCGACCGCGACTCGCTGATGGCGATGGGCGATAAGAACGTTCCGGTCAGCCAGCGCGTCTTCGGTCCGGGCCACTACCTGCGGCCGCCCTTCGTGCAACCGTATCGCTGCACCAACGTTTTGATCGAAGGGATCACCATCAGGAATTCGCCATTCTGGGAACTGAATCCGGTACTCTGCCGCAACGTAACCGTGCGCAACGTGAAGATCGATAGCCACGGCCCCAACAACGATGGCTGCGATCCGGAGAGCTGCGACGGCGTGCTGATCGACAACTGCGAGTTTTCCACGGGCGACGATTGCATCGCCATCAAGAGCGGGCGTAACGAAGACGGGCGCCGCGTCCACACGCCGTGTCAGAACCTGGTGATCCGCAACTGTTCCATGAAAGATGGCCATGGCGGGGTCTCGATCGGCAGCGAGGTTTCCGGCGACGCACGCAACATATTCGTGGACCACTGCCGAATGGACAGTCCCAACCTGGACCGCGCGCTGCGCCTCAAAAGTAATACCTACCGCGGCGGCGTGTTTGAGAACATCTACTTCACCAACAATACCGTGGGGCAGGTGTCCGAAGCTGTGGTGGATATCGACTTCAACTACGAAGAGGGCAACGGAGGCCCCCACAATCCCCAGGTTCGCAACGTTGTGGTGGAGAACGTCATCAGCGCCAAGAGCAAATACGCCCTGTACCTCCGTGGCTTCAAGAACGCCCCCATCACCGGGGTGCGCCTCGCCAACTGCAACTTCAAAAACGTCGCTCAGCCCAACGTGATTGAAAACGTGGAAGGGCTGAAGCTCGAAGGAGTCAAGCGCAACGGGCAGCCGCTGACGCAGTAAGATTATGCTTCACCGCGGTGAATGAATTCTCTCTACTTCTCCGGAGTCAACGCATTTTTCAGGAAGTGCGCGATCGAGTCCGTCAGCGCCCGCCGATGCTGCGATTTTGCCATGGCCAGGGCTTGCGTGCGCGCCAGGCGCCGCCCCTGGACGCGAAACACCTGAAAGAATCGCGGCCCGCCCCGCAGAGCAAACTCCGGAAGAATCGAGTAGCCGAAGCCGGTCTCCACCAGTTTTTTCATGGCCTCGGTATCGTCCGCCTCCATGATCACCCGCGGACTCACGCCCAGTTCGCGGCAAAAGCCGTCGATCATCGATCGCATGTTGCTCCGCTTGGGGTACAGCACTAGGGAAGCGCCGGCCAGGTCGTCGGGCTCTATGGTGCCCACCCGCCAGCCGGTGACCCGGCGTACGGAGGGCTTCAGCACGAGCAGTTCTTCTTCAAACAGTGGAATGACGTCGATGTCGTCGTTCTGAAAGGGCAGCGAGATCAGTGCCAGGTCGAAGCGGCGCTGCAGCAGGCCGGCGACCATCTCTTCGGTGGGAGCCACCGTAATTCCGATGGATGTCTCCGGGAAATTCTTGCGCAACAGCCGCAGAGGCCGCCCCAGTTGATGGATCAGCGCCGTGGCGCCAGTGGCGAAGTGGAACGGCAGGTGGTCGTGCAGCGAATCGCTGGCGAACTCCTGCTCGATCTGGCGCATCTGGGCGGTCACACTGCGGGCATGTTCGGCCAGGCGCAGCGCCGCCGGGGTGGGAACGATGTGCTTGCCGCTGCGCACGAACAGGTCCGTGCGTAATTCGGCGGCCAGATTGTGCAGTTGCAGGCTGACGGCTCCCGGAGACAGATTCACCTTCTCGGCCGCGCGCGTCACGCTGGCGCACTCGATCACCGCCAGGAACAGTTCCAACTGGTGGAATTCCACCTGCTAGCGCCCCCCGCTGAGCGTCTTCAGGTCCTTCATCACGCTGAGCAGGCCGGGCACCAGCGTGATCACGAAAAGCACCGGCAGAATGAAGATCACAATGGGAAAGAGCATCTTGATGCCGGCCTTCGCTACCGCCTCTTCGGCTTTCAGAGTGCGACGTTTGCGCAACCCCTCCGCATAGACTTTCAATGCTACCGACAAACTGGTACCGAATTTCTCGCTCTGGATAATCATCGCCGCCAGCGACTTGATGTCCTCGATGCCGGTGCGGCGCACAAACTGGTTGAATGCCACGCCGCGTTCCTGTCCGGCGCGCACCTGCATCACCACCGTGCCGAATTCGCCGGCCAGCTCGGGATAGATGTACTCCATCTCTTCGCTGACCCGCATCATGGCCTGATCCAGCGCGAGGCCCGTGCCGAGCACGATGCCGAGCAGGTCCACCGTATCCGGCAGGGCGTCCTGCAGCTTGCGGCGATACCGTTTCACCATCCGCTGCAACACCATCTTGGGCAGCATAAAACCGAGAATGCCGGCGGCGGCCAGCCCGCCCACCAGGTTGGTGCCCACCTGGAAATTCTGCAGCTTCAGCGTTCCCACCACCAGAATCAGCAGAAAGGCGATGGCCAGCAGAATGTAGACACCCACGGCTTGCTTGCGCCGGATGCCCGCTTGATGCAGCAGCTTTTCGCTGCCGCGGATCCAGTCTTCGCCGCCCGGCATGAGGCTGATTACGTAAAGCAAGCGGTCCAGGCCGGTGCCGGTGGCCTTGCGGCGCGCCACCCGCGCAGTGGCCACCAAGGCATTCGACTGCAATTCGTCCAGGCGGTCGTTCAACGGATCTTCCTGCGTGCGAAACAATTCCGTCGCGGCCCAGATCATCAGGCTGAGCGTGGTGCCGCACACCAGGAAGAAGAGTGCGTCGATTACCATAGAGGCCTCATACCCGGATACTCGAAATGCGGCGAATCACCAGAATACCGATCAGTTCCCAAATGATGGCAAAGGTGAAGATTTTGCTGCCGAGCTCATCCGTCCACAGCGGGCGGATGTAATCGGGTTTCAGGAACCAGCAGCCCAGGCCGAACACAATCGGCAGCGCACACAATATTCCGGCCGAAAAGCGCTGCTGCGCCGTATGCGCCTTCAGCTTGGCAGCCATCCCCAAGCGTTCGCGTACCAGCGTAGAGAGGCCTTCCAGCACAGACACCATGTTGGCGCCGGTCTGACGTTGCAGAATCAGCGTGATGATGAAGAACTTCAGATCGATGAGGGGGACGCGTTTGCCCAATCCGTGCAAGGCGGGCTCCACCTGCGAGCCCAGCGCCAGTTCCTCCATCAGCTTGCGAAACTCCATGCGGACCGGGTCGGCCGTTTCGTTGGCGATAGTCTCCAGGCCGCTGTGAATGTTGTGGCCGGCGCGCATGGTGCGGGTGAACAGGTCAATGGCGTCGGGCAGTTGCGCTTCGAATTTGCGAAGCCGCTTGCCGCGCACCTGCACAATGTAAAAGACCGGCACCAAGCCCACCATGAACGCGATCAGCACCCTCAGGAGAATCGTGCCGCCGGTAACCGTCATGATGGCGAACGCCAGCCCGCCCAGCAGCACGGCTCCGCCGAAGACGTCCGCCGCGCGGTATTTCAGATTCGCCTGGTCGATCAGTTCCTGCAGGCGGCGCAACACCCCGACCCAGGTGACCAGGTCGCCCAGAAACGCAAATGTGCCGCGCTGTTCCTGGCGCATCAGTCCGGGCGCCTTCCGGTCGCGGCCACCGCGCGTGTGAGCGCGTAGTTCACGCATGCGAGCCGCCAGCAGCTTCTCGGCCTGCTGTTGGGGAACGGTCCAGACGTAGTAGGCCGCAATGTACATTGCCACGCTGAAGATGACCATCGCGACCAGAACGAACATCTATTTTTCCTTCACCTGGTGCTCTTCGTGGAAGATGGCATTGGACAGATGGATGCCGTAGCCTTTCATGCGGTCGAGGCAGATGGGGCGCGCTCCGCAGCCGCGGAAACGGCCCACCACTTTGCCGCGCGGGCTGATGCCGGTACGTTCGAACTCGAAGAGGTCCTGCATCTCCACCAGGTCGTTCTCCACCCCCACCACTTCGGCGATGCCGGTGACTTTGCGGGTGCCATCGCTCATGCGCGAGCAATGCACCACCACGTTGATGGCGCTGGCGAGCTGCTGGCGAATCACCTTGTCGGGTACGTGCGCGCTGGCCATCATCACCATGGTCTCCAGGCGCGAGAAGGCGTCGCGCGGGGCATTGGCGTGCACCGTGGTCATGGACCCATCATGGCCCGTGTTCATGGCCTGCAGCATGTCCAGCGCTTCGGCGCCGCGCGCTTCGCCCACGATGATGCGGTCCGGACGCATACGCAGAGTGTTGATCAGCAGGTCGCGCTGATTGACCGCGCCGGCCCCTTCAATGTTCGCCGGACGCGTCTCCAGGCGCACCACGTGGCTCTGCTGCAATTGCAACTCGGCCGTGTCCTCGATGGTGACAATGCGCTCTTCTTCGGGAATGAAGCGCGAGAGCGTATTCAGAATGGTGGTCTTACCCGATCCGGAACCACCAGAGATCACAATGTTGAGCCGCGCTTCCACGCATCCGCTCATGAAATCCAGCATGCCGGTAGTGAAAGTCTCGTTCTTCAGCAGGTCCTCGGTGGAGAGCACCTTTTTGCCGTAGCGGCGAATCGACATCACCGGCCCGATCAGCGAGAGGGGCGGAATGACGGCGCAGACGCGCGACCCATCGGCCAGGCGGGCATCTACAATGGGCGACGAATCGTCAATGCGGCGTCCGATGGCCGAGACGATGCGCTCGATAATCATGCGGACGTGCGCCTGGTCCTTGAAGCGGATGTTGGTTTCCACCAGGCGGCCCGCGCGTTCCACGTACACGTTATCGAAGCCGTTGACCATGATGTCGCTGATGGTCGCGTCTTTGAGAAGCGGCTCCAGCGGGCCCAGGCCGAAAACTTCATCGAGGATTTCCTCAATGACCTTCTCGCGCTCGGCCATCGTCATGGGAAGCCCTTCATCGATGATGAGCTTCTCCACCGCCATCCCAACCTGGCCGCGCACGCTGTCTTTGTTGAGATTCTTGAGCTGCTCGGCAGTGAGCGAATTCAGGAGCTTGTGGTGCACCTGGCTCTTGATTTCAAACCAGCGATCGGCACCCGAACCAGGGCGGATCAACGAACGGCTACCCAATAGGACCTCCCAGTGGGACAGACGATCGTTTTCTTTCGCCTGTCATCTTCTGCATACCGAGTGCGAGTAGTTTCATTTTACGCCGTCCGGGCCACCTTCTTGCCCGCTGCCGCCGCAGCGGTCTTCTTGCCGCCCGTAGCCTTATCCACAAACGCGCGGAAAATCCGGTCCAGTTCGCCCGCCTGTTCCCGGTTCGCTACAAAAGGCCGGGCCTTGTTGATGGAGGCAATCACCGCCGGCGAAGGCGGAATGCCATAAAACACCTGCTGGTTCAGAGTCTGCTGGAGCTGCTCCAAAGTCGCCATATTGGCGACGATCTTCTTGCTGTATCGATTCACTACCACGCGAATCTGATCCTGATTGAAGCCCATGCGCATCAGGTAGGTGATGTAGCGCTGGGCGTTGCGAATCGAAGGGAACTCCTGGTCCACTACCAGGAATACCGCGGCCGATACGTGCGCCGCGGCGCTCACCAGTTCGTTCGAGATGGCGCGTCCACCGTCAATCACAATGGCGTCGTACTTCTCCACCACGAACGTGGCGAACTCACGCAGCGTGTGCTCGCTGAAGTTCCCGGGCTGCTCCAGTGCGTCCGGCGGACCTACCAGGAAAAAGCCCAGCGGATCGCGCGTCACGAAGCCTTCGAACAGCGCCTGGTCCATCTTGTGGAGATTTTCCGCCACCTCCATCAGTGTGTACTGCGGCGAGGCGCCAAGCTGCATGGCCACATCGTTGCCGATCCAATCCAGGTCGATCGCCACTGTGGAAAGTTTGCGTTGCGCCAGCACGGCGGCGAAGTTAACCGCCAGCGTAGTAGTGCCCACCCCGCCTTTGGTGCCGATGAACGTGTACACCTTGCCCAGCTTGCTTTCCGTCGCCACCGCGTTCCGGGGCGCCCGCTCCAGGCGCGCCATGGCATCGCGAAACTCGGTGCGCTTGAGGGGCTGGAGCAGGAATTCATTGGCCCCGGCGCGCATGCACGAGATCACGGTATCGGCATCGGCGTGAAAATTGGAGGCGATTACAAAAAGATCGGGCGACGCCTGCTTCACCTTTTCGATGGCCTTGATGGACCCCTCCGGATCGCCGGAGAGATCGACCATCAATCCGGCCCCCGGATTCCGTTCCAGATCCTGAAGCACCCGAATATACAGATTGGCAGCCACTTCCTGATACTCCCCAACAATCTTGGCGTTGGGAACGTTGAGAATGGTGTCCCGCACCATCTCCCGGAAATGTTCGTCGCTGGAAGCGACCAATAGGGCTAAATTAGGCACTGAATCTCCCAGAAGAATTCTTACCGCGGAGGCGCGGAGACGCGGAGGAAAACGCGGAGAAAATCAAACTCTTGTCTCCTCTGCGCTTTCTCTGTGTTCTCTGCGCCTCCGCGGTGAGTTTTTGTTTTCTCATGGCGCGCACAACCCCGTTTCATCACACCCCGCACTCTCCATCGGCAGACTGGTGGTGAATGGCGGTATCGTCACCGGCGGCAGTTTGAAATAGCTGGCGAATCGCAGGAACTGGTAGTTCGTTACGCTCACGCTGACTGCGTCGGGAATGCAGGCCGGGCTGCACTCTCCGGCATCGCAGCCCGCATACGGACTGAGAGTGCCGGTCACCGGGTCCTCGGCAAAATACGAAACCTGCAAGGTGGCCTGACCCGTCTGGAACTGATTCTGATCGATCATGGGCGGCACGTTGGCCAGCACGTAGGCGTTGACGTTACTGCCGTCGGCCATCCAGCAGTGGGTGGTGGCATAGCGCGCTACATCGCGCGTGAAGCCATTCATGCTGTGCCAGATCCACAACATCTCCGAAACGAAGATGGTCATGAAGGTCAGGGGCAGCACCACGCCCCCGTACAGGAGCGCAAATTCCAGGGTGGCCTGTCCGGAGCGCTTGCGCCGTCTCATAAGCTGCTGCCTCCGAATGCGACAGTCACGGAAGGACTCAAGGCGATCGGGTCCAGCGTGAGCCCGGGAATCCGCGGCTGGATCGAGAACCCGGTCACGCTCACAACGATATAGTCGGGACGCTGTTCGCCATCTACGCCGCCACAGAGGCAGGCACCGACGGTGTTGGACGCTGGATCCACGCACTCCGTGGAGATGAGGAAATTGTCGGCGGTGAGACCGGAAATCAGGGGAGTTTGCGAATTCGGATCGTTAACCGCAAGATTGAGCGCGGCCTGAACGTTGGCGTCGCCGCCCAGGTTGCAGACGTCCGTCCCCTGCTGCACCGCCAGGTAGCGTGCCGCAGTGAATACGGCCTTGCGCAGCGAGTAATAGGTGTAGCTGATCTTGCCAAGCTGGATGGTACCCACCACCAAAAGTACGATGACGGGAATCCACAGGATGCCTTCCAGAACCATGTTGCCACTGGTGCGCCGCCTCATTGGTGCAGCACCACCTTTCCTGGACCGGAAGCCACCGGCACCGGACAACTGGTTTGGAAGCGATCGTCCACCCATCCAGATTTCACAGGAGCCTGCGCCTGAGTAACATCTATGTACATCGCCACAAACTGCCCGTTGGGATTGGCCGGATTAATCGGAGTGACGCCATCGGCAGGGGCCGGCTCCAGCAGAAACTGGCGGAAGCCAAGGACCGTCATTGTGCCGGTCGTGCTGGCGGCGAGAACGTCGACCACAGCCACGTTAAAGATTCGCCGGCCGTTGCCGCTGTATGTGGTGTAGTCGGTTTGTCCGCCCGTGAGGTCGAGAACATCCGGCTGGTAGAGCGAGGAAAGGTTAGACCAGTCGCTTACCAGATTGGCGCAGACTCCGTTGGGGTCGGTGTTATCCTGGCGGGTTTGTAGACCGCACAAAGCTTCGATGACACTGTTGCCGGCGGACAGTGCGCAAGTGCCCGGAGGGGCGGAGAGCCAAAAGGTCTCTGTGGGATCGCTAATGGAAACACAAGAGTAGGGGACGTTGGAATTGTTGAGCGTCGTAGAAGCCACCAACCCGCCCGCAAAATCCCGAAAAAGCTGCTGGGTCTCGTCCAGGTTGCCGTTGTTGGTGTCGTAGCGATTCAGTATCAGGTAAGGCAGCGGAAGCATACCCGCGCTCGGAGCGGGCTGTGTGCCGCCATTGCAAGAGAAGTTAAAGGTGTATAGCTGGCCCGGTATCAGTCCGAAATGGGTGGTGTCGGTCCCGGTAGTGTCCTGATTGGCAATCGCGAACGGCTCAATGTTGCACGCTACGCACAGCGGAGTGCTGATGCCGGCAACAGCCTGGGCGGCCACGGTAGTCTTTTGCGATTGGCCCCCAGGCAGCAGGGAAAAAAACAGCAGGGGGGCATCCGCCTGAACCGAGACCTGCACATAGTGCGCGGTGGTGCCATCGGCCTGAGAGGCGCTACCAGAGGCAGAAGCAACCACATCCGCCATAGTCGCAAAAAAGGCCGGCGGATTCACCGTGCTGGTGAGATTTCCTGAGTTTTGGCCGACAACTATGGCGCCGAAATTGTACGCGTTGGCAGTGGTGGTGCTGGGATCGACAGAATTCGCCGTGGCAGCAGTGGCATTTCCCAACGAGGCGGCCGTGCCCAGCAGTTGCTGTGCGGCAGCCAGGGCCATGGTGTTGGCCGCCTGGTTGAGTTCGCCGCGAATCAGGTACAGTCGCCCCAAATCCAGCGCGAACCCCATCAGCCCAAACAGTACCGGTACCATGATGACCAGCAGTTGCAAGGTGATGGCGCCGCTGGATAGCCTGAGCCCCCGCTCTCTCACGGTCGCGGCTCCGACCAGAGCCGCGCGCGTCAGCAAGCGGTCGCCACCTCGCCTACTGCTGCTGCTTTGGTATCTGTTGGCCACTGGGTCCTACAAACTCCGGCTTATCGCCGGTGGGCGCCGGCGGATTCTTGTCCTTCTTCTTGCCCTTCGCCTTTTCCTGCGTCACCGTCGGCAGAAACGTCGCCGGCATGTCCAGCATCTTGGCTTTTTCTTCGGGACTCAAAGGCTTCACGAAATGCGGCGTGATCACCACTAGCAACTCGTCGTCGGATTTCTGTGTGCTGCGGCTACTGAATAGCCTCCCGATGATGGGAATGCTGCCAATCCCGGGCATCT
>OKRF01000070.1:17214-22815 GCA_900290315.1 Candidatus Sulfopaludibacter sp. SbA3
CGGGCGCGGTGGCTCCGCCGGTGGGCGTGGTGGTGATCGTCGGGAAGGGGAATTGGCCGCCGGCCAGGAAACTGGCGTCCTTGCCGTCGAGCGCCATCAGGTTGGGCTCGGCGAGAATCTGCAGCAGATCGCGCTCCTGCAGCGCCTTGATGGTGGCCCCGATATTCAAGTCCGGACGAAAGGCGAACAGGTTCAACAGATCCGAGAAGTTCACCGTGGAAGCGGCATTGGCAGGCTGCAGCGCGCTGAAGCGCGGCGGCGTGAACTGTTCCGTGCTGGTCGCGCCCTGTAGCTTGGGATTCGTACTGAACAGGTTGAATCCGACCTGCGACAACGCCACGCGATTGATCGCCGCAAACTTCACCTGCAACAGAATCTGCCGCGGCTCCGGAGTGGGTGGCACCTTCAACAGGTTGATTACCGTCTTGGTGCGACCCTGCGCGATACCGGCCAGCCGCTTGGATTCGTCGGCGCTCTTCACCGCGCCCGTCAGCACAATGGTCTCGGCATTGCCGGTCACGCCGATCGGGCTGCCGTCGGTCCCTTCCTGCATCTTCCTGGTGAACTGCTCCCAATCGCTGTTGTCTTTGGTGACCGTCACCTCATACTGCACCGGATCGGAACCCGTTTCCCAAACCACCACGGTAGTAGTGCCAGGACCCTTGGCATTCACCATCACTTCGCGTGGGGATACCACCACCGCATCGGCAATTTTGGGTTCCGAAACCACCAGCGTGGTGATGTCCCGCTGGAACTGCAGCAGGTGCCCGCGGCCTTCAACCAGGGTGATTTCGTGCGGATTGCTGGTCTGAGCCAGAGCCAGAAGGCCGGCCATCCAACAGAGGACGGCAAGCGCCACCGCGCCACGCAGCTTATCCGCAATCCTCATCGAAACGATTCCTGAACGTGCTTGTCACCGCGGTAAACATCCACCACCGCGCGCGGCTTGGGCGGCTCCTTGGGCGGATCCTTCTTGACGGCCGTGAGTGCCTTCCAGGTCTGGTCGTCGCCCACGCCGCCCTTTTTGCGGGCCCGGGCGATGCGGTCGGCCAGAGTGGGGTCGAGCACCTCGGTGGTCATCGGGCCAGTCTCTTCCGCTTGCGAGCTATCCAGCGGATTACGCAGGGAGAGGCTGATTCGGCCCTCGTTCTTGGCCAGTTCCAACTTCTGCGCATCCGCGGGCGCCAGCACCAGCGTGACCACCGGCGAACGCTGCGCGCGTGGATCCACTGCCGCACCGGTAGCCGTCAGGCGTCCCACAGAGAGCACCTTGACGTTCTGCAGAATGGTGGAAGTGCTGGCCTCGGTCATAGTGCCGGGACGCGTGAACAGCACGTCGACCCGCGAATTGGTCTGGATGAGCCCGGCCACCCCACTCACATCCGTGATCTGCACAGCCACGGCGCGAAATCCGGTATCGATCGTGGAAGACAACCCTTCCACGGCAGTCGTGCTCGAGAGTTTGCTGGCCAGAAGCGGCTCGTTCGCCTGGATCGGGAAAAGTGCCACGCGATTGACGGCGTCAGCGCTCTTGAGAACCACGCCTTTGGGGGCGTCCTTTTCGGAGTAGTTGACCAGTTTCAGGTCGCCAGCGTGCAGCAACGCACCCAGCGGCATGTCGTGGGCGGCCACCACGATCCGGACCTGTTTCTCCGCTCTCGGAGCCACCGTGTTGGCGTAAAGAAACCACGTCAGCAAGGCAGCCCCCAGGATACTCGAACCGAAAATCAAGAGCGCTCTTTGACGATTCATTCAAGCCTCGAGGCACAGGTATACCCGTGCCATCCGGAAATCTGCCGATGTTTTGTTGTAACACAGCATACAGTCCTAAGTTCCGCCCCCCGCCAGCAACGTCACTGTCTTGTCGCGATAAACCGGCTGCCATCCCATCTGCTCCAGGGCCGCAATGAGCGGCGAATCGCCGGGCAGCAGGGCGTGGGTGAAGTGGAACGAATCCCACCAGGCGCGCCAACCGGGCCGCACCTGCATGGCCTGGCTGTACTGCTTCAGGAATTCCGCCCCGTACAGGTCGCTCCGGCCATCGAAAAACACCGGGAGCCGGCCCGCCGAACGGTAAATCAGGTAGCCCCCGAATTTGTCCGGCGCGAAGAGCCTTGCCGCCTTCGGGATGTGGGGATAGGCCGCAACGGGAAACTCGTCGGGAGCGAAGCCCGTGGCGGCGCGGATGGCCGGGGTGCGCAGAAGAGCGAAACAGGCTAGCAAAGCCAGGGGCGCCAGCAAGAGGCCGTTCTGGCGCGTATCCAGAGCGCGCAATCGGCTGGAGTAGCCCAGGAACGCAGCCAGTCCGGTGCTGACGCGCACGTTCAGGCCTTCAGCACGCGCCAGCGCCTCCGTGATGGCCGCGTTGGCCAGCGGCAGCAATAGCAGGGCCGAAATTGGCAGAATCCGCGCAGAGCGTATAGCCAAGGCGGTGAGCAACACTGCCAGCAGGAAGCGTTCCGGCCGCCGTCCCACCAGCGCCAGCGTGCCGCCGCACATCCCTAAAATCAAGGTCGTGACGATCTGCCCTGAGCCCGCGGCGTGGAAGTTGAACGTCTGGTATTCGCCGATGTGCGCAAGCAGATCGGTATCGGTAAGGTAACGGAAAACGTGCACGTAAAGCCGATATCCGTAAGGATTCGCCAACGGCGCCACTGCACCGATCAACGCAGCCCAAAGTGGTGGGGTAAGCATGAGCTTGCCCTCATCGCCCCAAATCAGCCCCCGCAGCACCGCCCCCAGCGCATAAATCAAAGCGATGACCGGACCGAAGAAAAAACTGGCATGCACATTCGCCCACAACGCACTGAAGACCGCGGCCGCAAGCCCCTCCTGCCATCGGAACGGGCCGCGGCGCCGCTCGCAATACAGCAGTGTCCCCAGAAAAAACAGCCAACTGATCACGTGCGGACGCGCCAGCCAGTGTATATTCGCCGTGGAAAGAAACAGCGGCGTCATCGCGCATGCCAACAGGAAGTTGCCCTGTAGCGCCCAATGCAGGCGAAACCACAGCCAGACTCCCGCGGCAATTGCCGCTCCGTAGAACAAAGCCACCCCCGTCAGACCCCACGCGCGATCGAGAGCCCCCGCCATCACGTCCGATCCCCATTCCCAGGCGAACCACGGCGTTCCGGCTCGCGTAAACGAGTAGTGGTCGGTATGCGGCAGTTGCCCTGAAATGAGGATCTCCTCCCCGTTGCGGATATGCCAGCCCGCGTCCGAATCTCGAAAGAGTTTCTGGTACCCCTGGAAGAGAAAAAGGCAGTAGAAAAGGGTGACACACGCGGCTACCATCGCCACGTCAGGCAGAAACCATGCAAGACCGGCCCGATCCCTCACGAGTCGGGCCGTGCCAGTCATTGTTAGGCGCCGGGTGTGCCGATACTCGCGAGATCTCCCGTCATGCTCTGGTACAGGCTCACGATTCCCTGCGAGAGCTGATTGACGGTCGTGATCAGTGCCAGCCCGACGGCGGCCACGATCAGGGCGTACTCCACCAGGTCCTGTCCCTGTTCGTCCTGGATGAATCGTACAACAAAGGCTTTCATTGTCCCTCTCTCAACTGATGGGCGGACGCGTTTTTGTCCGTTTCCGCCTTGAATTCGTCTAGCGGCCCCACAAAGAGGCGGATAAAACCGGCCTTCCAACGTTCCCAACTGGTCTTCATCTGGGCGGAAGGCATTGTCGCGGCGTTCCCGTCCAAACGGGACACCAACTCCAGATTCTTCAATGCGGCTGGATGAGCCCTATTATAACTGAGCGCAATTTGTAATTCCTTGCGGGCCTCGGCGTAGTTCCCTTTTTCGATCAGAACCGCAGCCAGGTTGTTGTGGGCCGACGCGGCATCCGTGGTGGACTGCCAACTGGCTACTGCCTGCTGGTTGGAATCCTGGGCGGCCAGCGTCATCGCCAGGTTGTTGCGCGCCACTTCCGATGCGGGGTTCAGCCGGAGGGCTTCGCGAAACTCCCTGGCGGCATCCGTTAACTTTTTCTGCATCAACAGGTTGTAGCCCAAATTATTGTGCAGGTAATCCTGTGACGGAGCCAGCTCCAGGGCCTTGCGATGGGCTGGCTCACCGCTGCCGAACTGCCCGGTTTCATCCAGCAGGATCCCGAGCCAGGAAGAATAGGATGGGGCTGTCTGGGGGTGAGCTTGCAGGAAAGCGTTCAGCGACTCTATCGCCGCCGGCCGTTGATTCAGATCGCGCAACCCGCACACCAGGGCCAACTCCACTTCTCCCGACGCCGGGAAGCGCGCCGCTGTCAGGCGGTACATCTCCACCGCGATATCCGGATATCCGCGCTGCTGATAGGCCTTCGCCAACTCCAGCCGGGCGGGGATGGAATCAGGCTCCGCACCCACTTGCTCGCGCAGCACGCGCAACTGGTAGTCTCCATCGCCGGCGTCGTGGGCATTGCGGATCTGGCGCTCAAAGGCGGTCACGGGCACCGGAGCCGGTGCGGTCTGGGCCGTGCGAGCGCGTGGCGCGCAACTCCCCGCCACCAGCGCAACCGCCAGGACGGGCAGGCATCTCTGCGCTTCGCTACTACGTAATCTCATGAAAACGCTCAACGTCACGCCAACTTTTCCATCACCAACTGGTCACCCGCCAGGGTGCCGGTCCGCGCCGCCGTACCCGGTGGAAGCTCCAGAATCGAGTGCGCCGACAGGCACATAGACAAGCGCCAGGCAGGCACGGCATGACGCACTTTGCGAACCTTCCGTTGCTTGTCAATGTAGACCAAGTCAATCGGAAACTTCATAAAGAACGTGTGCACCGATTCGCATGGGACGATCCACAACCCCTGCCCCGGGTCCAGCCGCTCATGCTTGAGCAGGCCCGTCCTCCGCGTTGAACTGGTGTCCGCCACGCTCACGGCATCACCCAAAACGGTGTCGCGGGTCTGATTCCGCACCAATACCATCAATTTGATTTGAAAACTATAACACGGCGGAGGGGTGGCATGTTGCGGAGTGTGTGCAAAAAGCCGGTCACAAAAGTTGCAGAAAAATTCACTGGCAGTCAAGTGCTTATTTTTCAATATCTTGTCGAAAACAGTCCTTTCCTCTCAGGGCAGTACCGATGGTACGACCGGTTAAAATATGGGTGTTGGAAGAGGTCCCGCTTTAACCCACACCCATCCGGGTGCGGGCTTCACTTTCCGGAGGTAATTTATGATTTCCCGTTTGCATCTCGCAGCCCTAGTGTTGGTGTCGTCCGCGCTTGCTGCCGGTCCCGCGTTGACCACAATTCAAGACGTTCTGTATAAAGCCGATGGCACCCGCTTCAACGGTTCCGTCACCATCAGTTGGAACAGTTTTCAGGCTGCCGACAATTCCAGTATTGTGACGCAGTCAACCACGGTGAAGGTTGTGGATGGAGTACTGCGCGTGCAACTCGCGCCTACCACTACCGCCACACCACAGATCAACTATTCAGTCACTTACATCAGCGATGGCCGGGTGCAGTCTCAGGAGACCTGGAGCGTTCCCGCCGCCACTCAGCCGGTGCGCGTGCGCGATGTGCGCGTCACCGCGTCAGCCACCAGCGGATCGTCGTCGGGCAGTGCCGCGAGCGATACCGGCAGCAATACAATCGC
>OKRF01000077.1:0-743 GCA_900290315.1 Candidatus Sulfopaludibacter sp. SbA3
CGCCAAAAGGCGGCGAATTTCGAGCCTGGCACGGATTTGCGGAGTACGCACCGGCTCAGGATTTTCGAGGGTGGCACGGTTTGCGGCGGACACGCGGCCCGGGATTTTCGAGAGAGGCGCCGAATGAAGCGGTCGTTTTGCGACGTTCGTCTCAGAACACCGAATAGAGCAGCGATGCGGCAATGCCGCCGAACCAGATGGCGAACCAGATCAGGCCGGGGCGGCTCATGAAGGTTGCGCGCCGAAACGGCGTGGCCCAACTGCCGGAGGGTTGCAGGTTCCGGCCCAGGGTCTCCATCTGCCGCTGTCAGCGGAACACGGTGATCATGAGGTATGCCATGATCGCCAGGCTCGCGGCGGCGACGAGCCAGGGCATTGCGGGCGAAGTCCAACTCTTGCGCAGCGCATATCCGAAGAAGATCACCACGAAGAACCAAGAGAATGCGTCCATCTGGCGGATGCCGTTGCGCCGAGCGACGTCCTGGCAATGGTAGTGTTCTTCGGAGAGTTCCACGGGGAGCGGAGCACCGGTGCGGACCATCACGATCTTGCCGGGAAGCAGGCCCAGCGCGATCCAAGTCAGTTGCAGTGGGTTCAGCCAGTCGACGTGTGTCGCGCCATGGCGGAGCAGCAGCCACCAACTGCATGCCACCACTGCGGCGGCGAGTACTTCCAGGGGCCACGAGAGGTAGTCACCGAGGCGTCGCGATTCCAGTGCGACGGCGACGGCGCGCACCGGCGGG
>OKRF01000077.1:753-20865 GCA_900290315.1 Candidatus Sulfopaludibacter sp. SbA3
GACGGCGACGGCGCGCACCGGCGGGTTGGCGCCCAGGCAATGGCGTGTCCATACCACGAACGCCATCATTGTGCCGGTGAACAGCACGGCGCCGCCGCCGGCCCAGATCGGTATCGCCTGCCACTGCGCCATGGCGAGCAGAACGGCTAAGACGCAGGCTTCGAAAACGTGCTCGGCCAGCAAGACCGAGTGGTAGCGGCGCAGCCAGGAAGATTCGGGCCCCTCATAGAAGCCCTGCGGGACCTCAACTCCGAGGAAGAAGCCGGGCCCGTTGCGCAGCGGCAGATTCCAGGTGTGCCTTACCAGGCTGTAGATGCGGACAGGAACGATGAGACAGATGCACAAAAGCGTGAGCGATTCGAAGCTGGATGAGATCATACGGCGTCTCCTTTCTGACGCGCGGATGCGAGTTCCTGCCGCACGGCGGCGGCGATTTCCCGATCGTTGAATCCGGCCAGAATCCATTCCGTGAGGGCGGTGCGCAGGGATTTCAGGAGTGCCTCCTGTTCGGGTTGGCGGCCCCGCCGCGACGTGACCACGGCGCCGGCGCCGTGGCGGACCGCGACGAAGCCTTCTTCCTGCAACTGCCGGTAAGCTACCGCAATGGTGTTCAGATTGACGCCCAGGTCGCCCGAGACCTGGCGGACCGAAGGAAGCACCATGCCTTCGCGAAGGGCGCCGCGGGCAATCAGGGCTTTGACGCCATCGGCGATCTGCTGGTAGATCGGGCGTTTGTCGTTGGCATCGAGAGCTAGAAACATGCCGTTCCGACTGTCTACTGTATGTATACTCCATACTGTGATGCCAGTCAAGAAAAATCTCGCAATCGGACTATATGTATAGTTTAATGATGATACGCTGTCGTTCACTCAACATGCCTAGACCAAAGCTGACAAAACTCGAACTGCGGATCATGGAAGTGCTCTGGACCCGCGGTGCGTGCTCGGTTCGAGAGATCCAGGATGCTTTTCCCGAACCGGGGCGGCCAGCCTTTACAACCATCCAGACCACCATCTACCGGCTCGAAGGCAAACAGGCGGTCCACATTGCTAAACGAATAGGCAATGCCAATATCTTCGAGGCGGCCATTTCCCGCCGCACAGCGGAAAACAACCTGGTGGACGACTTCCTGAGTCTGTTTGGAGGCCGCGTGAAGCCGGTGATCGCGCGCCTCATCGAATCCGGCAAGCTATCGCTGGACGACGTCAAGGAAGCCGAGCAAGCACTCCAGAAGCTCGAAAGGAAGGGCAAATCCAAATGATTCCTGCGTATCTGCAGCCGCTGGCGAACCACCTGTGGCAATCGAGTCTCTTTGCCGGACTCGCGGGACTGATGGCCTTGGCGTTGCGAAAGAACCGCGCATCGCTGCGGCATTGGCTGTGGCTGGCCGCCTCGGTGAAATTCCTCGTTCCGTTTTCGTTGCTGATCGGCTTCGGCAGTCAATTGGAGTGGCGGCCCGCTCCTGCGATTGTGCAAGCCCCGCTCTCTTCGTTAGTGGGCGAGATCGGCCAGCCGTTTGCGATGCCGGATGCCGCACCCTTGCTGGCGGCTGGGCCCGAGGAAGCAAGCCGGATTCCAGCGCTCCTGGCAGGCATCTGGCTGTGCGGCTTTGTGGTCGCGAGCATTGCCTGGCGGCGCGAGTGGTGTCGCGTTCGAAGGGCGGCCCGCACCGCATCACGTTCGCCATTGCGGGCGCCGGACTGTGTGACGGTGATGGACTCTCCGGCCCTTCTGGAGCCTTGCGTCTTCGGCATCTTTCGGCCGGTCTTGCTGCTACCGCATGGCATCCGGGAACGCCTGACGCGGGATCAACTGGAGGCAATTCTGCTGCACGAACTCTGTCACGTGCGCCGCCGCGACAATCTGGCAGCGGCGCTTCATATGGTGGTGGAGACGCTTTTCTGGTTTTGTCCGCTGGTGTATTGGATTGGCAGGCGAATGATGGACGAACGCGAAATTGCCTGCGATGAGGAGGTGCTCCACGCGATCCGCGCGCCCGAGGCCTACGCCCATGGAATCCTCGCGGTCTGCCGATTCTGTCTGCAGGCGGCGCCGGTCTGTGCGTCTGGAGTCGCGGGCTCCGATCTCAGGAGAAGGATCGAGGGGATCATGGAATATCGCGCGCTCTCCGACTGGGCCTCAGCCGAAAGCTGTTGCTGGCGTCCGCCGCCATCATCGCGCTGGCTGGCCCGATAGCGATCGGTATGGTGCATGCCGCCGCGCAATCCGAAGCCACGAGCCGGCCGACTTTTGAGGTGGCCTCGGTGAAGCTTCACAAGGATGACGGCGTGGGTCCTCGCAATTCACGCACCACCTGGGGCCCTCAAGGAGTCGACCTCGAACGGCCCCTGGCTTTCATCATCAGTGAGGCGTACCACATTCCCCCGGGATATATCGTGGGACCTTCCTCGCTTACCAAAGAGGCGCTGTGGGGGGCCCTTTCGCAAGGCTACGATATCGTCGCCAAGGCGGACCACCGTGTATCGCGGGATCAACTTCGACTGATGCTGCAATCGCTTCTGGCGGACCGCTTCCAGTTGACGATGCACCGGGAAAGCAAGGTACGTTCCGTGTATAGGCTGGTCGTCGCCAAAGGCGGGCCCAAACTCGAGGACTCGGAACCGGTTGGCGATCTGGTCATGTCTCGCACGCCGGAGGGCTTCGTGTACCGCCACGCGGAGGCGTTTCGCATCTGCGGTCTTCTCTCCAGTCATCTGGATCGGATGGTCGTCGATGAGACGGGGCTGAAGGGACTGTACAATTTCACCGTGAAGCTGCCCGAAGATCTGATACGGAACGCACTTCCCAAGTCTGACTTACCATCGCCCGACTCGCCGACCGCCGGAAGGTTCGCTGACGTGTTAAAGCCGTTGGGGCTCCAATTGATCGCGGGCACGGCTTCGGTGGAGTATCTGGTGGTCGACCACGTGGAGCGGCCGACGGAGAACTAGGTGGTAGCGCCGGCGGTCTTCTCGCCGGTCAGGCACGATGAGCAAAAGACCGGCGGCATAGACCGCCGGCGTTACCGGCCCACTGAAACGGCGAATCTGGCGCCGGCGCCGGGAGTGCTGACCACCGCGATTTCGGCGCCGTGAGCCCGCGCAATCGCCTGGGCGATGGAGAGGCCCAAACCGAAGCCGGAGCGCCCGCTACGCGCGGGGTCGGCGCGATAGAAACGCTCAAAGATGTGCGGCAGTACTTCGCACGAGATGCCCTCGCCGGTGTCCTCCACGGTGAGGACGGCGGCGTGGCCCTGTTCCAATACCGAGATCGTGATGGCGCCACCCGGCGGGGTGTGGCGCACGGCGTTATCGAGCAGGATGAGCAGCAGCCGGCGGATCGCCGCACCATCGACCATGGCGATCACCGGATGCGAGTTCGTCCCGGAGCTCAGACGGAGTTCCTTTTCCGTTGCCAGCCGCGCATACTCGTCGAGCACGGAGCGGACGAGCCCAGTGAGGTCGGTGGGCACGAACGTCATCCCCGACCCCGGCGCATCGCTGCGCGCCAGGCAGAGCAGCGATTCGGTCAGCTCCGTCATGTGTGCCACCTCGGTGTTGATGTCGCGCAACGACTGGCGGTAGTCCTCCGGCGCGCCATCCCGCCGTAGCGCCAGTTCCGCGGTGGTGCGAATCAGGGCTAACGGTGTGCGGAGTTCGTGCGAGGCGTCCGCAGTGAACTGCCGGATGCGCTGCACCGAAGCCTCAAGACGCTCCAGCATGGCGTTCCACACCTCCGCCATACGCTGCAGTTCGTCGCCGGTTTGCGGCACACAGATCCGCCGGGAGAGATCCCGCACCCCGATGGATGCCGCCGCGGTGGTGATCTGGTCCACCGGACGAAGCGCGCGGGAGCTAAGCCAGTAACCGCCGAGGGACGCCATGATTAGAACGGCCGGCACCATGAGGAACAGGAGCGCGCGAAATGCCTGCATCACCGCCTCCACTTCATGCAGCGGCACCGCGACCAGCGCCTGATATCGCTCGCCCGCGGTATCCAGCGGCGCGACGGTGATCCGGTAGCTTCTGGCGTCAGCCTGCACGGTGTGGTAGGTCCCCTCGGAGAAGTCCGCAGAGAACACGGGCTGCCTCGCCGAGGATTGAATCAGCGCACCGGAGGGCGCGCGCAACTGCACCAGGGTGCCGTCCGGCACCTCGCCAGCGAATTCCGCGAGTTCCTGACGTAGCCGCGCGACGGTGTCAATGTCGGCGTCGGCGGCGAGCGCGGTGTGGATGCCGGCCACACGCAGGGCTAGCCGGTGGTCCAGGCCGGCCACCAGGCGAAGCTGCAACACGTACCACATGCCGAAGCCGAACAGCGCCAGTCCGAAGAGCAACACGCGCAGTACCAGGCAGCCAGGCGCAGCCGGATGGACATGCGCTTCATGGCGTCTCTCCGCCGAGGGCATAGCCCACGCCGCGCACGGTGCGGATCACGCGTGGTTGTCCGGGCTCTTCCACCTTGGCGCGGAGCAGGCGGACAAAGGCGTCCAGGGTGTTGCTCTCGATCTCCGCGGCCACGCCCCAGACTCCTTCGATCAGTATTTCGCGGGGCAGCACGCGGCCGGCACTGCGCATCAACATTTCCAGAATGGCGTACTCGGTGCGGGTAAGATCGATCCGGCGTCCGTCGCGGGTCACTTCGCGCGTGGCCGGATTCATGGCCAGGCCGGCGGCCTCCATGAGCACCGTCTGCGGAATGGGTCCGCGGCGCGAAACGGCTCGGACGCGCGCCAGCAGGACGTCGAAGGAGAACGGCTTGGTGAGGTAATCGTCCGCGCCCAGGTCGAGGCCCTTGACGATATCGTGGGCCGCGTCGCGCGCGGTCAGCATCAGGATGGGAGTCTGGATGCGGCGGGCGCGCAGCGAGCGGGCGATTTCGAAGCCGCTCAGCCCGGGCAGCATCACATCGAGGATGAGTAGTTCGAAGCCGCCGGCTTCGGCCATGCACAGGCCGCCGCGCCCTTCCAGCGCGACAGTCACGGCATGCCCTTCTTCCGTCAGGCCTTGCCGGAGCAGGGCGGCCATCCGGGGTTCGTCCTCCACCACCAGAATCCGCATGGGGAATCTTCTATGGTAAGCCCCCCATCTGAAGATTTTCTGTAAGAGGAGGCCGTCCATTCTCCGTGGGGATCTTCTCCGAGCTTGACTGGCCGACACCAAAGAGCAAATCTCTCGCGTGCGGCGCGTCCATACGGAGAGGAACTGCGGTTTCTCAGTCACCAGATTGTCGCCGTTGGGCAAAACGGTGACAGTCGGCTCATGAGGCGATGCCTCCCCGGGTAGGATGAAAATGGGGGGGGGAAACGTCGGGATTTCGCGAAGGGGCAAACTTGTCAGTGCCGGGATAAAACACCCGCGATGATGCCGGTTTTGCCGACCCCCACCTGGGCGGGGACGCGGTAGGTACTCTACACGAGATTCTAAATTCTGCTTGGCTGAACCCCGTGCCGGCGCTACCATCGAGGTTGCGCCAAATGGTCAAGCTCTCGCGGACGGAGTATCGGACGTGCGCGGTGTTCTTGATGCAGGACCGCGACACTCAGCGCGTCTATCGTCTGTACGACTTCACAACCGCCCAGCTTATTCCGCCTGATCAGGCGTACCTAAACGCGGGCAAGGTCAGTAGCGTCGATGGACTCCACCTGGCGATCGAATCGGTCTGGCCGGACACCAAACACGCTCGCTGTTCCAATGTTCCTGTTCCTGTTGACGGCGCAGGAGGGTCGCCTATCGGCTAACCACCTCGGTGTCCGTCATCGCGCAATTCCCAGACGCGCCCACGATCGGCAACGTCCCGCGCCGCCGCATTTGTGTGTCCTGCGCTCTCGCCCGGCGGCATTCCTAACGACAAAACCGGCATTATCGCGGGTGTTTTATNNAAGATTCGCCAAAAGGCGGCGAATTTCGAGCCTGGCACGGTTTGCGGCGGACACTCGGCTCGGCATTTTCGAGAGAGGCAACAGATTTCGCAAAGGCGGCGAAATCAATCGCCTGCCACCGCTTTGCGGCGTATACGTAGTTCGCATTTTCGCGAGAGAGTTCATTGACAACCCGGCGCGTCGCGGTAGGACAGACGATCGTATTGTGTCGTCTGTCTTCCCACAACGCGAAGCGCATCCTTCCCCAGGCGCCACAAGATCCCCGGCGTTACCGCCAGAAGAGGGCGCAGTCTTCGATCTCTTCTTTGTGGGGGTAGAGTTTGGGAAGTCCGAGTCTGTCGTAAGTTTCGTCGTCTTCGCAGATGTACACGGTGCGGTACCTGCCCGAAGAGAGTTGGCGATCGACTTCGGATTGCGGCAGGATGTGCAGCGCGGCGGCCTGTGCGGCAGGAAGGGTGAGTTTGTGCGAGTAGGCGAACTCGAGTCCCGGGGGCGGATTGCGGTGGAGCATGAAGTAGACATGGTCATCGGCGAAGAGAACGCCTCCGGGAGGGGTGACCTTGGCGACCTTTCTTGCGATGTCCTCATAGTCGCCCCAGGTGTACATGTCGTGCCGGCCGTAGATGGTCTTGGCGCATCGAGCCGATGGCATACAGTCCGGCAACGGCGGGGATCGCCAGGAACGGCACGGTGAGCAGATAGTAGCGGGAAAAGGTGGGATGCGCGGTGGAGACCTCGGCCGCGAGCGCGATGGCGAGACAGGCGCACAGGTAGAAGTCCGCGGGCGGCCACGCGCTGCGATACTTGACGAAGAGCAAGCCGCAAATGGCCAGCAGGAGGAGCGTGAGGGCCTGGCCGGAATCGATCCACGAGGTCAGAATCTCGACGTCATGCTCGGTGGTGTCGGGCCAGTAGATGGCGCGGAACTGGGTGTGATATTGCACCAGGTTGAACCACACCACGCGAGGCGCGAGGGTGGCGAGACGCAGCACCGGCAGCCAGGGAATCGCGGCGCCGAGGGCGAAGGCGAGCAGTTTGGTCCAGCGATTTCCGCGGCGATTGCAGAAAAGGGTCCACAGAAAGAGGACGGGGGCGACGGGCGCGGTCAACAGGGAGCAAGCGGCGCCGGCGCTGGCCAGAAGTCCCGATGCGGCGGCGAAGATAGGGCCGCGACGCTCCACTGCCGCCACGCAGAAGCGGAATGCCGCCACGCTGAGGAACAGGCAGATGCCGTAGGCCTGGGCGACGGCGCCATACGCCGCAACTACGCCGTTCAGGCCGGTCAACAGTCCGGCGGTGATGGCGGCTGCCAAGCGCCACTCGGGCACGGGGAAGCGGCGGTATCCGTAATCCGCCGTGAGGAAGACCGCGCCGGCAGTCATCAGCGCGGCCACGGCGTGGGCCACACGCCAGCTTTCGCCGAAAACGGCCATCCAGCCGGCGTTCCAGTAGGCGTTCAGCGGGGTTTGCGGAAAGAAGAAATCGACATACGGACGCATGCCCGAGCGAATCAGTTGCGCCGCGAGCAGGTGGAAGCCTTCGTCGCCCGTGAAGGCGCGGGTTTGCGAATAGAGCAGCAGCACGGCAGTGAACAACGCGGCGACGCCGCACCAAATGGCATAACGGTGCCGCGGCGCAGGTGATTGCGGAGCCAAACAGCATGATAGCGTTAAGTATGGTCTGGGTTTTGGCATTGCTGCTGGGGGCAGTGCCTCTGTCGGCTCAATCCGCCGATTTCTTTGTGGCTCCCGGCGGAAGCGACACAGGGGCTGGCACGCTGGCCGCTCCGTTCGCTACGCTGGACCGCGCCCGCCTGGCGGTGCAGCAACTCAAACAGGCCAGCCCGGGCCGCCTGGCGCCAGTGACCGTGATGCTGCGCGGCGGCACGTACTACCTGAATGCTCCCCTGGTTTTCACGGCCGCCGATTCCGGAACGAGCACCATGGGGATCGTTTACCAGGCCTATCCGGGCGAAACGCCGGTGATCAGCGCCGGCCAGCCTATCACCGGCTTTACCCAGACTGCCCCTGGTACGTGGACCGCCAGCCTGCCGCCGGCCTGGCAATATTTCCAGCAGCTTTTCGTCAACGGGAATCGCCGGTACCGGCCGCGCACTACCAAAAGCGGATATCTTTATAACACCGGCCCGGTGATTGTCAGTGCGCAGTCGCCGAATTGCCAGTTGGCTGTCACAGGCGGGTACGAGTGTTTCGATCGCTTCCATTTCAAGCCGGGCGACCTGCAGGCCGCCTATCACAACATCGGCGACGTGGAGGTTTACGATTTCGAAAAGTGGACCGTGTCGCGTCTGCGGCTGCAATCGGTCGATACGGCGAACCATATCGCGATCCTCAGTGGCCCGGCGTTGCAGGATTCCAACACGGGCTTCCTGCCGGGGCACCGCTACCTGCTGGAAAATGTCCAGGAAGCCCTCAGTCAGCCCGGAGAATGGTATCTGGACCGCGCCACCACTCCCATGACTCTCACCTATCTGGCTGCACCTGGCGAGGACATGGCCCAGGCCACGGTGGTGGCGCCGCAGATCGCCCAGGTGCTGGTTGCGAGCGACTTGCAGTACGTCACCTTCCGGGGACTGAGCTTCGCCCATGACAACTGGGTAGTCCCGGCCGGCGGCCACCCTTCGGCGCAGGGCGAACCGCGCGTGTCCGCCGCAGTGAGTTTCAGCCGCCCCAGCTTCGTGACCGTGGATTCCTGCGTGATCGCGCACACCGGCGGGTACGGCTTGGAGATGGTGGGCGCGGGCGCCCAGCAGGGCAGCCCCACCGACCAGATTGTGAACAACGAGCTGTATGACCTGGGCGCCGGCGGCATCCGCGTGGGGCAACTGGAGCAGCCGTCCGATACCGAGGCCAACGTGGCACAGGGCATCCTGGTGGCCAATAACATTGTGGCGGGCGGCGGGCGCGTGCTGCCGGCGTCTATGGGCATCTTTCTGGGTGACACTCATGACAACACCGTGACTCACAATGACGTGTTCGATTTCTACCAGACCGGCATCGAAGTGTGCGTGCCGCAGCCTGCTACCTGCCCGTTTCCGCACGATAATACGATTTCGTTCAATCACGTCTCCCGCATCGGCCAGGGCGTGACTAGCGATTTCGCCGGCATCTATCTAGCCACTTACTCGAATCCGGGAAACCTTGTGACTAATAACCGGATTCACGATGTTACTCATGCCATAGGGGATTCGGATGGCTACGGCGGACACGGTGTTTACCTGGATAACATGACCAGCAACGTGACGGTGCAGAATAACCTGATCTATCGCACGTCGCAATCCAATTACATGAACGATGCCGGAATCAGTAACAACTTCAGTAATAACCTGCTGGCATATGCCTATCTGGGGACGATCAGCCGCGGGCCGGCGCTCATAGACGGAGTCTCGTTTCGATTCACCAACAACGTGGTGGCGTTCCTCCAGGCGATCCAGCATCCCATCGATTGGGAATGCGGAACCACGGCGCAGCAGGCGGTCCCGTGCCCGCAGCGATTCTTCTTCGATTCCAACCTGTATTGGAGCACCGCGGGAGCCGCGCCTTCCTTTATCACCAGCATGCTGGGGCAGCCGGCGAAGTTCACCACTTACACCATGGCGCAATGGCAGGCGCTGGGCGAGGATGTCCACTCGCTGAACCAGGATCCCCGGTTCCAGAACCCCACGTACCCGGCCGACGATTTTCGGTTGCAGCCCGGATCGCCGGCGGTAACGCTTGGCTTCCAGCCGTTCGACCCGACGTTGGCCGGGCGCAGTGCGCCGCGGCTATATCCGCCCGCGCTGCCGCCGGCGTTTCCGCCGCAGGCGCTGGACCCGGTGAAGGATTACGGCCAGCCGGCAACCGCGGGACAACTGGCGCTGGCGGTAGTATCCAACGCCACGTACGGGGCGGTTGCCGCCGGATCCATCGTGACGGCATTCGGCGCGAATCTCAGTACCGGCGCGCTGCAGGCGCCCTCGGCTGCACTGCCGGCTTCGCTACTGGGGACTACCGTGACCGTAACGGATTCGGCGGGCGCGCTGATGCAGGCTCCGCTGTACTACGTCTCCCAAGGGCAGGTGAATTTCGCCATGCCCGCGGGCATGGCGGCGGGCGTGGCGTCGGTGATGATCACCAGCGGAGCGGGCATCGTGTCGGCGGGAGGAGTGACAACGTCCGCGGTGGCTCCCGGGCTGTTTTCCGCCGATGGCAGCGGTAAGGGATTGGCGGCGGCGGAGACGACGATTGACGGAGTCAACTATCTGCTGACGGCGCCGGGAAACGTTGCGGCTCCGATGAATGTCTCGGGTGGCAAGACGTACCTGGTTCTATTCGCGACGGGCCTGGCGAATCGCAGCTCGCTGGCGGGCGTCAGCGTGCAAGTGGGCGGGGTGAATCTCGCCCCCGTGTATGCCGGCGCACAGGGAGTGTATCCCGGGCTCGATCAGGTCAACGTGCTGCTGCCGGCCACTTTGAAGGGGAAGGGCACGGTCAGCGTGACGGTGACGGTGGATGGAAGTGTTTCCAACGCCGTGGCGATTGCCGTGCAGTAAGCGCGAATGGCGAACATTGGCGATCCCGCCGCCGGTCAGCTCACTGCGCTGGCCAGACGGGAGTCGAGTTCGGCGGCGGCGGCTTCGGTTGAGTCGGTGAGCCACGAGGCTCGGCCGGCGGGAAGGAAGGCGATCAGTTCCTCCCAGGTCCACAGCTTGTCGGGCGAAAAGGCGGCATGCCCAAGCACGTCGGCCAGGCGCCAACTTATCTTGATGATATTGTCAAGGCTGATCTCTCCGGGAACGGGCTCGTCGTGATGGGTGGCGATGGCGGCGGCCAATTCGTCCGGGAAGTCCCAATCCTGAGCCAGGTAGGCTCCGGCGGCGCAGTGGTCGATCTCGAACAGGGCCCGTTCGGTCTGCAGTAGATCGAAGCCGCAATCGTCAGAGACTTCCAGCATACGCGAGTATTCGTCGGGATAGGCCGACATCATCCCCAACGTTCCCAGATTGTGCAGCAGGCCCGTAGTATAGGCCGCGTCACCATCAACGTAGGCGACCCGGGCCGCTTCTTCGGCGATGATCGCAGTGACCAGGCTGTGGATCCAGACTTTGCGCAGCGCCGCGATCCGCACCGAGGCGCGGACCATGCGGTTCATCGCTACCATCGTGGCCATGGTCTTGATGCGATCGGTGCCCACCATCACGATGGCGTGGCCAAGGCTGGTCACCTCGCGGCGGGCGCCAAAGAGCGCGGAGTTGGCCAGACGCAGCAACTCCGCCGAGAACGACGGGTCCATTTTGACGAGATCGCCCAGTTCGCGGGCGTGGACGTCTTCTTTGCTGACGAGGGCAAGGATGCGGTGGGCGATTGCAGGAAAGGGCGGCACCAGGCGTAGCGCCCAGGGTGCCTGCGGACGGGCGAGAAGTTCAGTCATTGCGCACTCCAACTACTCTTATCGGCCGAATCGGCGGGTTGTCGGGTGCGGCGTGGAATTTCT
The DNA here is from genome assembly GCA_900290315.1 of Candidatus Sulfopaludibacter sp. SbA3. GTDB lineage: Bacteria > Acidobacteriota > Terriglobia > Bryobacterales > Bryobacteraceae > Sulfopaludibacter. The sequence continues at coordinate 12,128 of OKRF01000077.1, forward strand.
CGAATGGGTAGGTAAAAAATGCCGATAAGGAGAACGATGGGTAGCGCTTTCGGTGACAAGCTGTGCGTGCGAGCGCATCTTGCCCATCTGGCGATAGGCCTGGCGGTATGCGCGACTGGTGCGTGGGCGCAAGTGGCCGCCACCATCGACATCAATTCCACGCAGACTACGGCGCTCAACGCCGGCTTCAGTGGGTTCAACTACGAAGCGGCAGTGCCCTACGAGCCGTTCGACTACCGCTTCAATGCCGTGGCGGCGCAACTTTCGCCCGGCTGGATCCGCTACCCGGCAGGCATTGCCGGCGATGCGTTCAACTGGCAAACCGGGCTCATGATGCCCTCGTGGATCGTGCCGTTTCAAAGCACGACCTTTGACACGACTCTCGCGCAGAGTGTGGCGTGGATTGCCGGGAAGGGCGGCCACCAATTTGCCGATGTGGGCCGGCAGGCGGTCTTCCTGGGCGCGCAGGTGATCGTGGTTGTGAATGCCTTTACCGACACGCCCCAGTCCGCCGGTCAGATGGCGGCGTTTGCCAAAGCCAACAACATTCCGGCCGCGGCCTGGGAAATGTGCAACGAGCCCTACTTCTTCGTGCCGCTCTTCTTTCAATCCGGCGCGGATTACGCCGCGAAAATGAAGCCATACCGCGACGCCATCAAAGCTGCCGATCCAAATGCCGTGGTGGCCCTCTTCTTCTCCGACCCGGGGAGGCCCGATCCCACTTGGGACACATCGCTCGCCGGCTACTCCGACAAATATTGGGACGCCATCACGTACCATCATTATGGACCGCAAAGCACGGGCGGTTTCAGCCAATGGATGAGCGATGAGAACGCGGTTCTTTACTCCGGCTCAACGGCCTATTTCGCGGCCCACGTCGCGCCGTTGAATCCACCCGGCACGAAGTTCCTGATTTCCGAGTTCAACCCGACGGGCAGCGATCTGGGCCAACAGCCATCCCTCACCAATGGCACGTTGTACGCCGCCATTTATGCCGCGGAATACACCATGCGGATGTCGACCGTGCCCTCTATGTTACGTGTGGGGATGCACGCGCTGTCCTCGACTTACGCAGTGGATGCCGCCGACCGGCACTTCGACGATGTGCAAACCGCCTACCAGCAGGGCACTTCCATCGATACGGCGACGCTCAATTTCGGGTTTTTTGCGGCCGCGCAGGCTGAGGGAGTAGCCATTCTGAATGGGGTGCTGCGCAACGCGGTGCAGGTGGATGCGACGACTGTGACCGGCGGAGCTTCCGTAGCCGCCACCGGGCTGGGACAGATTCCGGCGCTGTACGCGCGGGCTTACACCAGCACCGCGGGAAATCAGAGCGTGGTGATCACCAACAAGAGTGCGGCCGCGCATCAGGTGACGGTGCGGCTGAACGGGTCACCGGTAGCCGGATCGCTGCCCATTCACTTCATCGCCGGCACGGATCCGAGCACGCTGAATACGTCGTCGAATCAGAATGCCGTATCGATTCAGACGGCGAATTCCGCCAACCCCATCCCCGTGCCGCCTTATAGCGTGGTTCGCGTGGACCTGAATGGCGGCGTGACGATTCAGGCCAGTCCGCCGGGTCTGCGATTTACCATGGATGGCGGGGTGGCGCAGACGGCGCCGCAAACGCTGAACCTGTCGCTGGGGTCGNNATATGTGTTCACCGGCTGGAGCGATGGCGGGTCAGTGGCGCATAGCATCAACGTGGCGGGTGGCGCCGCGACATACACCGCGAGCGTCAAAACACAGTATCAGTTGACGATTTCGGCCTTGCCAGTAGGGGGCGGAACGGTAAGTCCGCCGGGTGGCGGGTACTACGATGCCGGTACGATGGTTTCGATTCTCGCTTCGGCGAACGCGGGCAATGCATTCACCGCCTGGAGCGGCGGCCTGAGCGGCAGCACGAATCCCCAAGCGATCGCCATGAATGCCGCCCACGGCGTGACTGCTAACTTCTCTACTCCATCGTGCACCATCGCGGTTAGCCCGGCGACAGCGAGCTTGCCTGCCACCGGGACGTCCACCCCGGCAGCCTGTCCCAATAACTCCCGCCAATCGGCCTGCGGTTTCTCTCCGGAGACTCCCCTGACTTTCACGGTGACGCCCAGTGCCGCCTGTGGGCCCTGGACGGCCACATCCTCGAACCCGGGATTCCTGCAGGTGGCGTCGGGAGCCAGCGGGATTGGTGCAGGCAGCGTCAGCTTGGTGATGCTGGCCAACACCCACAACGGGCCGCGGAACGCTACCATCACGGTGGCCAGCGGAGCGGCGGCGGCGATTTACTCGGTGACACAAGCGGGATCGGCGGATCGGCGGACCGCCAGGTAGCGCGAAGTGTTTGCCCTGTACGAGCAGCTTCTGGGCAGGGACCCAGTCCGGAGGCTTTCGACAGCGACTTTGCGGTGATGGCGGCCTATCAAGCGGCAACCGGAGCCCCACCCACTTACGCGCAGTTCACGGCGGCGTTGACGAGCATTCGGGCAGGCACACAGACGCCGGGTAACTTGTTCGCCTCGCTGATCAACGGCAGTTCACGGCGACCAACCTGGACCAGAGTCTGCTCAACCGTCCAGCCCAGGCAAGTGAAATCGCGAGTGCTAATCAGGCTGGATTGCCGGGATAGTTCGAGACCATGATCGGGTTATCCGGCCGGAGCGGCGGTAGGAGCGGCGGACCTGCGCGGCTTCCCGTTCTGGCTCGGCATCGCCAACAGCGGTGGTCCAGGAATTCTCTCCCAGGGGGCGGCGGGTTTCGGCGCGTGGATCCGGAGACTGGGACCAGGCACGCCGAATCAGGGGTTCATTGGCTGTCCGGAGTTCCAAGGCCTGTTCGCGAATTACCAGAGCGGGCGTTCTCGCGATACCCGCTGACGCCTCTCATGTAAGCTAAAGACCATGGACCCGCTGCTTGCCTGGCGCAAGGAATTTCCGATTCTGGGCCACACCACGTACATGATCAGCCACTCGCTGGGCGCGATGCCGGAACGGGCGGCGGCGCGCGTGCGGGAGTTCACCGATACATGGGCGGCACGTGGGATCCGCGCCTGGGAGGAGGGATGGTGGGAGATGCCGGTCACGGTGGGCAACTTGATCGGCCGCATCATTGGCGCGGGCGAAGGCGAAGTGGTGATGCACCAGAACGTCTCCATCTGCCAGACCGTGGTGACGTCCTGCCTGGATTGGTCGGGGAGGCGCAACAAGCTGGTGACCGAAGGGCTGAACTTTCCCTCCAACGACTACGTTTATCACGGCCTCTCGCGCATCGGCGCGCGGGTGGTGACGGTGCCTTCGCCGGATGGGTTTACCCTGCCGGTGGAACTGCTGCTCGACGCGATTGATGAAGAGACCCTGCTGGTCTCGGTCTCGCACGTGGCGTTTCGCAGTTCCTACATACAGGACCTTGCCGCCATCGTGCAGCGCGCGCACGCCGTGGGCGCGATGGTGATTGCCGACCTGTACCAATCGGCCGGAACCGTGCCGGTGAACGTGCGCGAGTTGCACGTGGATTTCGCCACCGGCGGCTCGGTGAAGTGGCTGTGCGGCGGCCCCGGGGCGGGCTATCTCTACGTGCGCCGCGATTTGTGGGACAAGCTGGAACCGGCCGCCACCGGGTGGATGGCGCACGAGCAGCCTTTCGCTTTCAAGGGCGGACCCATACGCTACGCCGGTGACGCTTTCCGTTTTCTGAATGGAACCCCGAACGTTCCGGCCTTGTATTCGGCGCGTTCCGGGTACGAGATCATCAACGAAATCGGCGTGCCGGCGATTCGCGAGAAATCCATGCGCCAGACGGCGCGGCTGCTGGCATTGGCCGACGATGCCGGCATTCCGGTCAACACCTGCCGCGACCCCGAGCGGCGCGGCGGCGTAGTGACGCTCAACGTGCCGGATGCCAAGGAAATCACGCGCGAGTTGATTCGCCGGGAGGTGCTGGTGGACTACCGTCCCAACGCCGGCATCCGCGTGGCTCCGCACTTCTACACCACGGACGAAGAACTGGATCGCACCGTGCAGGAGATCAGGGAACTTTCATTGGCACGAAGATAGCAGGGACCAGGGGCCAGCGCCGCCACCGACTGCGTCGGATTGAACGGGATGTGACTCGGGCGCATCGCGAGTTTGACCGTCGGTTAGGACCGCCGGCGTTACCAGGTTTCGCAGGAGTCACAGACTAGGGGCCGGGGTTTAGCTGCAACGCTGTTCACCTAACGGGCACGTCGTACACCGACATCGGCGCCACGGCATCTTTTCCAGTTGACCAGACGGGGACTTCACGGGGGTGATCTGGTACCACCCTTGGCGCGATTCGCGGAGCCAAGCGCGTTTCTCGTTACTAATTTCTCGGATCGGATCACTGGAGTGATGCTGGGACCCGGCTTGCGGCGATTCGCGGAGCCAAGCGCGCTTCTCGTTACCCTAATTTCGGCTACTTCGCCTCACGCCCGAGCACCCTCAGCTTCTCAATCGCCTGCAGATTCCCGAAACTCGCGGCTCGCCGATAGAGCGCTACAGCTTTATCTACGTCCTTTCGGAGCCCGCCCCGTCCTTGCTCTGTCATTGCCGCAAGATAGAGAAGGCCCAACTCGTCATCGTGGTCTGCAGCTATGCTGTACAGTTCAACGGCTCGACGATCGGGGCTGGCCGATGGGAGCGCCCCTCTCTCGTACAGTTGACCTGTCGGCACCAGAAGCGCTGTACCGCCGAGCTCAGCACACTTCTTGAACAATTCTGTTGCCTTCTTGTTATCTTTCCGAATCGCGCCGTCGCCAACCTCGTATAGCATTCCCATCGCGGCCGCTGAAGCGGCGTCTCCCTGATCGATAGCCCGCNNTCTTTGCATCGTTTCCCTTGTCACCCTGCACGATTGCTAGCATCAACCAGCCCTTCGGTTCGCCGTGGTTGGCCGCTCGCTGGAACAACCCCGCCGCCTTGCCTTCGTCTCGGGGCACCGGATCCAATCCATCTGAATAAACCTGTCCCATCCCTACAAAACCCATGGGTATGCCCCCATCAGCGGCGCGCTGAAACAACTCGACTGCAGACCTTCCGTCCTTGTGAAGGCCGCCTTCTCCTGATACATACATAGACCCTAGAATGTAAAGAGCCCTTGGATCGTCCTGAGCGGCTGCCTTGTTCAGCAGGTCAACTGCAATTCGGTCATCTTGGAGAAGTCCGAATCGCCCTTGAAGGTAGAATTGGGCGAGTTGCGTCTGGGCGCTGCTGTCACCTCCTTCCGCAGCCGCCCGGAGAAGATCGACAATCTTCTTGCCGTCCCGAGAGAAGCCGGTTCTGCCCTCGATGTACATCGAGGCTAGGCCGGCTTCCCCCTCGGCGCATCCAAGTTCAGCCGCGCTCTTGTACAACTGGGATGCCTTTAGCTCCTCTTTTGCTACACCAGCTCCCTGCTCGTAGAGTCTGGCCAGAAAAGCCATGGATGCGCAGTCACCAGAGTCAGCGCCGCGCCTAAGATACTCGACCGCTGCTGTAGCGTCTATTTTGAGACCTGCAACTCCGTTCCCATAGACCTTGCCCAGACGCGCCCAAGCCTCGGCCACGCCAGCGTCTGCAGCTTTGCGGTAGAGTTCCACAGCCCGATTTCCATCGCGCACGAACCCGCCTTGCCCGAGCACGCTCATGGATCCGAGAAACAGCCAAGCCCTTGGCTCTCCCAGCTCAGCGGCCCTTTGGAATAGGTCTCGTGCCTTCGCTTCGTCCTTCGCTCGATCATCCGGTCCCGACGACGACAAGTCCATCCTAGAGCGGGCCAAGTAAAGCGACCCAAGCTCTACCATCGCAAGATGATCACCCACTCCAATCGCCTTTTCGTAGTATGCGATCGCCTTTCGATCGTCTTTCTCAAGACCACCTTTTCCTTCAACATAGCTACCCGCGAGGAGCGCGAGTCCACGCCCCACACCGGAGTCCGCCGCCCTTCGGTAGTATTGAACTGCCATCCTTGGATCCCGTGCATGGCCCCCTTTACCTGCTTCATGCATTTGCCCGACCGCCACAGCCGCTGGCGAGAATCCAAGATCGAGCGATTTCTCGAAGTATTCACACCCTTTTCGGTCGTCCTTGCGGATACCACCAAGCCCTTCCACGTACGCCCGGCCCAAGTCGAACGCTGCTTCACTGTTGCCTTTCTCTGCAGCATCAGCCAATAACGGAAGCGCCTCCTGGTACCGTCCAGATTTGAACAGTTGTAGTCCGTCGCTCAATGAAGCTACGAGTGGCTTGGCAGGCACTTCGGGTGAGCTACTGCCCTGTGGCTGCGGACTCTTTAGTTCCTTTATTGGGTCATCGGATTTCCCACCTGCAATAAACCGCTCAAGCGCCGAGCGCGCAACAGGAGAACTCCTCGCTCGCGGGTTAATGAAAACAAACTCGCCGGGCTGACGGAGCCAATCCGGGCAGTGCAAGTTCGTCGGCTGTTTATCAAAGTAGGCTTGAGCGGGATTGATTCTTCGAGCGAGCAGACTTTCGACCTCGTCAGCCATTCCGTGTATTGTGATGAAGGGGGTAGACGTGTCAGCAAACTTTGATTTCAACACCTCCAATATTGCTCCGGTGAAGTAGCTCAACCGCCCGAGTTCGGCCCGCGCTGCCTCGCTTCCCCGTGTAGCCGTATATGCGACACGGCTTCCGTCCCCAGCACGGCGCAGTAGGAGTGGGTCGCCTTTTTCCACAATTCCAAGGCCGGAGGCGCAGCCATCAATCAAGAAGAGCGCATGCTTGACCGGAAGCCTGCGACTCCATTGTTCAACCGTGTCGACAGGCAGGGCAGTCTCCCTCTCATATTGTCCAGAGTAATTTGAGAACAGCATTTGTCCTACGCCACTACCCACGTCTGTGCCATGCCCACTGAAATAGAATATGAACCGATCGCCACGCTCCAGCCGGCCGGTCTCTTCGAGACCACGCATCAACAAATTGTCCACCTTCGATGGGGTAGCATCCTGATCGAGCAAGGCGTAAACGACGTCGAATTGCTCATCTAGAAGCAAGAAGTCACGAACCGCGGTGACATCTTGTTTGGAAGGCAAAGGCCTATTCCGCAGAGGGGGATTATTATACGTTCCGATGCCCACCAGTAACGCTACACTCCGCCGAAACGGCGCGGTATCGAAAAAGTCCCTTATCCATTGACTTACACGCGTAGTTCCTGGCACAGCGTCCCTGCGCGTGTACGACAGCAGCCCAGTCGACCGGTCAACCTCGCAGTTTAGCTGCTCAGGCCTCGGAAGAGCACTGCAATCGGTTGCCCTTCCCATTGCGGCCGTCAATAGTGCAGCTAAGATTAGCCAACTAATTGGATTTGCGACTGGGAGCGGACCGTTGCGATGACGAACCGAAATTACCGTGGAACAGAAAGCCATTTTCATAAGCCACGAAGTAGGTTAGCAAGTGGGCTGGGGAGTGATTCCAACTATCCTTGATTGCCATATAAAAGGGAATAAACACGATCGGCGAGAGGAAACTGGGGGCCAAAAGTGCCCGCAAGCTGAACGGAGATGCCTGTCTCGCGGTCACCCAATTATAAACGTATTTGCAGAGCATGCCCGCCAGCATTACGACATACAGCTTCGCGATTTGCCCTCCGTCCTCGATATCGGACTTCGGAGTCGCTGACTGGTCGAGGAGATCAAAGCACCACTGCCAAAAGGCGAGCAGTGCCAAGACAGCAATGGCCTTCATGAAAAACACGCGCCAGTTCTGATCGCTGCGCGCATCAAAGAAGCATATGCACAGGTACGCTGCGGCGGAGGCCAATACGAGGCTACTCACCCAGCTTGTCATTTGGTAGTATTCTACCATCCGTCGGTCTGCCTAACAGTGGCTCGGTCAGCGTCCCCTCCCGTGAATGTCCTTCCCAGAGTTGGCGAACTCGCGAAACTGGGTGGGCTAGATCTCGCCATCCCGTCCCTTGCCACGTACGCGCACTCGGGCGACCCTAGCTGTGGCTAGGCTCGAACGGATGCAGAATGGTGCTGCTGTTGAGGCGCTTCGCCTTCCTGGTTTGGAAGATTAGACAAGGATTAATCCGGTCGGGTCGGATTGTCGAAGGCGATTCAGCCCGAATCCTGCTGCTCGGAGGCTGCTTTGGCTGGAACGCAATTCGGGGATCGTGGGGTCGTTCCCGTGAAACGCCGTTTGCGGAAATAGGTCCCCATAAGTCATCTTGCGTCCAGTAATCTGGTGACGACGCCCAAAGGCGTAGATCACTCCCGTGAAAAGCCGTTCACTGGAAAGGGAGCAATGTGCCCTTCGATCCCGCTGCCTTACGCAAGGCGCCGAAGCCCAACTCCCCTGCATTCAACCTCTTGCACGCAATTCGCCAGAAAACTGAGATTCCAAAAAAGTCGTTCACAAAAGTTGCATACAAATAACTCCCATTATCTCAATTACTTACTCGGACCCCCAGCCGGCAGCGCCAAGTCGGCATGCTACCTATTAAATGAAGGAGCATTTATGTGCCCTGAACCTATCGCGACAGAAACCAACACCCAGCGCGATCCTCGCGCCTTTAATGCGTATCGTCACGGCCTGACAGGCCAAGTCATGATCATGACGCCAGCCGACGAGTTGGCCTACATTAAGCACTGCCAGGGCATCCTCGCATCCCTCGCCGTGGAAGGCGACCTGGAGAAAAGCTTCGGCCAGTCCATCGCCGATGACCGTTGGCGCCTCCTGCGCTCGGCCGCCATCGAGCTCACCCGATTCTCCATGGGCATGGCC
>OKRF01000255.1 GCA_900290315.1 Candidatus Sulfopaludibacter sp. SbA3
CCCCTGTTTTTCGACCCTGTCAATTAGGGGAGGACCGCCCCGCAAAACGGGATGAAAGCGGTGGGGTAACGCCGGCGGTCTCGCCTCCGGTTGCACTCGCCGGCCGGCGAGCGAAGCGAGCCGCACACAACCCCGGCCCCTGGCCCCCGGCCCCTGTTTTTCGGCCCTGTCGCTTTCGCGCGCTGCAACCGTATTATGCTGGATGCGTGAACAAGTATCTCGCCATCCTCGCCAGTATCGCTGTTTGCCTTGTCGCCCAGCAGGCGCATCGCGAGGGCTACAAGGACACGCCCATCCTGCCCAACCAGAAGTGGCACGTGCACGACCCCGACCGGCCGTATCCACCCGACGTCACTCCCGGCGCCGCGCCTGGCGCGCCGCCCAGCGACGCCATCGTGCTGTTCGATGGCAAAGATCTTTCCAGGTGGATGCAACACGGGCGCGGCGCCGATCGCGGTAAAACGATCGACGCCAAATGGAAGGTGCAGGACGGCTACATGGAGATTGTCCACGGCACCGGTGACCTGTTCACGCGCGACAAATTCGGCGATTGCCAGCTTCACGTGGAATGGCAGGAGCCCGAGGGCATCCAGGGCGTGGGCCAGGATCGCGGTAACAGCGGCGTCTATCTGATGAGCCGCTACGAGATTCAGGTGCTCGACAATTATCACGCGCCCACGTACGCCGACGGCATGGCCGGCGCCATCTACGGCCAGTGGCCGCCTCTGGTCAATCCCTCGCGCAAGCCCGGCGAGTGGCAGTCGTATGACATCGTCTTCGAAGGACCGCGCTTCGAGGGCGACAAAGTCGCCCGCCCCGCCTACGAAACCGTCATCTTCAACGGCGTGCTGGTGCAGAATCACCGCGAACTCAACGGTCCCACGGAATATAAGGTAGTGCTGCCGTACAAGAAGCACAATCCCGAAGAGCCGCTGCAGTTGCAGGATCACGCTTCCTCGCGCCCCGTGCGGTATCGCAACATCTGGATCCGAAAAATCGGTCAGCCTGATGTGCGCGATTAATTGCAATATGCAATAAATGACGCAGATCAGGCTGACCGATTTTGGCTACCGGACCGCACTCACTTCCGCAGCCGAAATCAGCACCAACTCGACCTGCTTCTTCTCCCCATCCGCCAGTTCAATCGCCAGCGACTTCGCCTCGAGCTTCGTGGCGACTTCACTGCTCCACCCCCGCTCATGGAAGCCTTCCACGGCAAACAGGCGGCATTTTCCCGGTGCCACGCGCTCCAACTGGAAGTGGCCATTCTGGTCGGCCACTGCGCGCTCCTCAATACCCGTCCCTTCGCCTACAACAAGCACCGTCACGGCCTGAGACAGAACCGCATCGTGCTTCACCTGTCCCGTTATGCTGGCCGATTTCGACGCCACCACCACTTGCATCGCGCCGGGATTGCCGTGGCGCAAATCCAGCTTGCGGCCATCTACGGGCCGCCCGCCCAGAAGAATCCGCTTCACGTAGAAATCGTCATCACCCCACAGCACGAGCAGGTTGTACATGCCGGGTACCACATTGCTGAACTGCAGCGTGCCATCGGCATTCGTCTGTGCCCCACTGCCACCCTCGCCGTCGGACCTCTGCAGGAACGTGAAACCGCCAGCCGGCGGGTGGTACTGCGGTCCGCTGCCTTCGCTAAGGAACTGGAGCGGGATATTCAAATGCGTGACCGGCGTATCATCCGGCGTAATCACCACGCCATCGGCATCGCCGCCGGTCAGGTCCACTTCCTTCTTTCCGCGGGATTGCCTGCCCACCCGCAGTTCCACCGTGACTGGTCCCGGCTCCAACCCGCCGCGAAAGAAACTGCCGTCGGGATTGACCGGCACGGCGGAACTATTGCCGTTATTTTCCAGGAGCACGAAGTGGGGATCCGGCACGCCGGTCACCTTCCCGGAAATATGCCGCAGTTGCACTTTGCGCGTCGTCAGCAGCACACCCGTGACATCTTTCCCTGCCTGTAGCACGATGGGAGTCGAAGAGAGATTCTCCACGTAAGCTTCCTGGCGCGGCTTGCCGTCCGCATCCAGAAAAGGCAAGTTGTAGTCGCGGTCCGCTTCGTTGCGTCCGCGCACTCCCAGATAATAGGTGCCGGGCTTCAAATCTGCAAAGCGGAAAGTGCCGCGGTCGTCGGTTTCCTGGTTGTCCACTTCATCCGGATCGGACCCGTCGGGCGCTCGCAGGCTGCGAAAGACCCGCACTTCAGCGTTGGCCACCGGCTCACCGTCGCCGTCCATTGCCGTGCCGGAGAGGATCGCCCGTCGCGTCAGTTTGATTGCGAGCGGTGCCAATTCAACACCCGGCTGAACATCGAGTATCAGCCCCTGCCCGTACGTGTGATTCAGATAGCCGATCCGCTGGGCCCGCAGCACGTAGTTGCCGGCATCCACTTGTTGGAAGCAGAAGTCGCCCTGCGGATTGGACGAGGTGAGCAGCGAGGGGAGCGGCCGGACAGCTTGCGGGATCAGGAGGAGTTTCGCGGCGGCCACCGGCTTTCCTGTGGATTCGTCCGTCACGGTACCGTGCACCGGGCAATTCGGCTGCGCCCACGTCGCCGCGGTCAACAGGAGGAACGTCAAAGTTCTCATCGGATGGTGTCCATAGCTCGCTGGGCTACCGCAATGGGCAGTACCGGAGCCTGCACCTGTACGTTGCCCTTCTCTGGCACCTCCAGGGCGGCGCCGCTGCCTTGTACCAGGCCGATGAATTCGCGATTCATCCATAGCCCCTCGTCCAGGTTCGCGGTGACGAAGGCGAAGTACTTGCCAGGCGGAACATCGGAAAACGCGAAACCGGTGTTCTGATCGATCTCGCTCATCCACGCCGGCCGGATTCCGGCGCGCGGCTGCTGCGGCACCAGCACGGCTTTGATGGGATCGGCCGCGCCGAATGGCGGCCCGGTTTGCGTCGTGTCCGGCCACTGCACCGTGCCCTGCACGCGGCCGCTGCCCGTCCCCACCACGATCTCGAGATCCGGAGGGACATCCCTGGTGAAGTCCAGTTCCTGGGTCCGCAGTTCCTGTTGCGCGATCACTACGGACTTCACGTAAGCTCCGCCCTCTCGCGACCCAGCCCACAGAATGTACCGTGCCGGACCGATCCCGGGCAATCGCGCCGTTCCATCGGGCTGCACCGCAACGGTTGACACGTGATCGAATTCGGGGCCGTCGTTGCGCTGCAAGAACAGGCCCAGCCCGGAGACTTCGCCCTCCACGCGGACATGCGCGCGGAATTCCACACTGGCAGCCGTAGCGGCCAGGCCGTTCACATCATGCGACGTCACTGTGATCGGGGTCTCGCCGCCGATCCGCATGTTAGTGCCGGCGCGCAGAAAGTAATCGCCCGCCGTCACGCCCGCGATGTCGAACGTCCTATCCCGGCCGGGATCCCCATCCTGCTCGTCCCATGGCAGCGCCTGGCCATTATGCCGTTTCAATAGTTGCACCTCCTGGGCACCCTGTTGAGCCTGGCCGCGCACATGGTAGCAGGGCACCCAGGGAAGTTTCATGAGTACTCCCGTCAGTTCTTGCCCGGCGCGCAGTTCAATGGGCGCCGCGCCATCGATGGTGGCGGCATTGGGATAGTAGAGGCTGGCGAGGCGTAGTTCGCCCTTGCCGGAGGGATCTTTCACTGGTCCATCCATCGGCCCGCGGGCCGCGTACAGATAATAGCGTCCCGGCGCCATATCGTTCAGGCGAAACTCTCCCTGCTCGTTGGCGTTGTCCCCGGTCACCGCCTGGTACCGCCTGCCGTCGATCGACCAGTTTTGTTTGATGAGCTGGACCACCGCATAAGGGATGGGTTCACCATCGGCGTCGGTCACGGTGCCTGTGATGACGGCCAGGGGAGTGGCCAGCAGATCGAGATCGGTGATTTTCTGCCCGGCGGTCAAGTGCAACGCCGACCCCGTCTGCACTCCTTTGGCATCGTCCAGGTAGCCCCGCCGCTCCAACCGGAGATGATAATCGCCGGGAGCGATTCCGTCGAAAGCAAAAGCGCCACTGGCGTTGCTAGTGCGCACATAACCCACGCGATTGGTGGAGGGCACCAGGCGAATCGTCGCCTTCGCAACCGGCAGGCCCGTCACTGAATTGCGGATGACCCCGGAGAGTTGCGCTGTGCCGCCGGGTTGCTGGGCGGCCAGTGCAGGGGCCATCAGAATCAGTACCGTCAGCACTCTCGCGCTCACAGTGTCACTTCGCGGCACTCGCATCTTTGCGGATGGGCCTATCATATCAACTATATGTAGTAACGAATGGAATAAGGGCAAGTGGAGGCCCGTAGCTGTGGGACAGACGATCGTCTGGTGTCGTCTGTCTGCTTGTGTTGTCGGCCATAGCTCCAAAGGGCTACCAGAAAACAGCTCCAAAAGATTTTGGAACTCCCGTAACGCGGCTGTACAGCGAGTCGCCTAAATCATAGAAAACCTTAGTGTGCACGAGCCTGCTGTCACCGTCATGCGATGCAATGTAACGCGAACTTCATTCAGCCTGCCTCTTTTATTCTCTGCGCATCGGCATAGAATAGGAAATTGCACCGGCAGCGCCAAGACACGTAGCAGAGCAGCATACTGGAGGTACCCGGGAAACTCATGAATCAGAAGACCCCAACCGTGCCGGAGCACGTTATGCCCACGCCCACCCACGGTGGAGAAGCACCCCGCCCCCCGGAAGGCGCGAAGCGCAAGTCCGGCAAAGGTTGGATCTGGCTACTGCTCCTGATCGTCGCGGCGGCTGCCGCTTACTATTACTGGCCCAAAGGCAGCCCGGCTGAAGCCGGAACGGCGCCTTCCGGCGGAGGCGGAGCCGGCAAGAAGAAAGGCGGCGGCGGACTCGCGCCCGTAGTCGCCGTGAAAGTCACCCGGGGCAACATTGGTGTTTACGAGGACGATCCTGGCGCGGTGACCCCCATCTATACCGTCCTGGAGAGAAGCCGGGTCGATGGCGAATTGATGGCGGTCAACTACAAAGAGGGTGACATCGTGGAGAAGGGCCAGTCCCTCCTCGAAATCGATAAGCGCCCTTACCAGGTAGCCCTAGAGACGGCGGAAGGGCAACGCGCCCGCGACGAGGCCATGCTCGACAACGCCAAGGTGGATCTGAGACGCTACCAGACTTTGCTGGCTCAGAACGCGATTCCGGCTCAGCAACTCGACACCCAGAAGGCTCTGGTGGCACAGTACACCGGCACCGTGCAGATCGATCAGGCTGCCATAGACAGCGCCAAGCTGAACATCGTTTATTGCGACATCCGCGCACAGATCACCGGAAGAATCGGTCTGCGCCTGGTGGACCCGGGTAACATCGTCCATGCCAGCGATCAGACCGGTCTGGTAGTAATCACGCAAATGGAACCGATCAGCGTGATCTTCCCGGTGGAGGCGCGGAAGCTTCCGCCCATCGCCACACGGTTTAACGCCGGCCAGAAGCTCACCGTGGAAGCGTGGGACCCCGATGGCAACCGCAAGCTGAGCGTGGGGACGCTGGCTACCATGGATAACCAGATCGATCCCAGCACGGCCACCCTGAAGCTGCGCGCGATGTTCGATAACAAAGACAACGCGCTTTATCCCAACCAGATGGTCAACACCCGGCTGCTGGTGGAAGAGAAGCGCGGCGTGGTGTTGCTGCCCACCGCGGCCATCCAACTCGGCGCCACTTCCCGTAAGTATGTCTGGCTGCTGAAGCCGGATTCCACCGTTACGGTTCGCGATATCACCACGGGCACCTCGGAAGGCGATCAGACGGAAATCACCTCGGGGCTCGACGCGGGCGAAAACGTGATCATGACCGGTGTCGATAAATTGAATGAAGGCAGCAAGGTGAACGTGGCCGGTGGCGATGGCGGCCCCGGCGGCGGCAAAAAAGGATCTGGCGGACGGCGAGGCGCTGCCGATCAATCCGGTACGGCGCCCGCGGCGGATGCCCAGCAGGGTAAGGGCGGAAAGGGCCGCGGCGGCAAGTCCGGAGGACAGCATCAGTGAGTCCGTCCCGGACATTCATTCTCCGGCCGGTTGCGACATCTTTATTGATGGTGGGCATTCTGCTGGCTGGCGGCGTGGCCTATAAGGAGTTGCCCGTCTCGGCCCTGCCTGAGGTAGATTACCCCACCATTCAGGTGATCACCTTCTATCCTGGCGCCAGCCCGGATGTGATGGCCTCCTCGGTCACCGCGCCGCTGGAGCGTCAGTTTGGCCAGGTACCGGGCCTGCAGCAGATGACCTCCACCAGCAGCGACGGCAGTTCGGTCATCACCCTGCAATTCAATCTCAGCCTGAATATCGACGTGGCCGAACAGGAAGTGCAGCAATCCATCAACGCTTCCGGGACTTTCCTGCCGGTCGACTTGCCCGTCCCGCCAATCTATAGCAAATCGAATCCCGCGGACGCGCCGATTCTCACCCTGGCGCTCACCAGCACGGCCATCCCGTTATCGAAGGTGGAAGACCTGGCGGATACCCGCCTGGCGCCTAAGATTTCGCAACTGCCGGGCGTCGGGCTGGTGAGCATTTCCGGCGGCCAGAAACCCGCTGTGCGCATCCAGGCCAATCCCACGCAACTGGCTTCCTATGGGCTCAACCTGGAAGACTTGCGCAACGCCATCGTGGCCGCCAACGTGAATCAGGCCAAAGGCAATTTCGATGGACCGCACCAGAGCTACCAGATCGGCGCCAACGATCAGCTCCTCGCCAGCAGCGATTACGCCCCGCTGATCATCGCCTACCGCAACAACGCACCGGTCAAGCTGACCGACGTGGCCGATGTCAAAGACGATGCCGAGAATATCCGGCAGGCGGCCTGGATGGATGAAACGCCGGCCGTCATCGTCAACATTCAGCGTCAGCCGGGCGCCAACATCATCGCGGTGGTGGACCGCATCAAGACGCTCCTGCCGAAGCTGACTGAGACTATGCCCAGCTCGGTGACCGTGAAAATCCTCACCGACCGGACCAACACCATCCGCGCTTCCGTAGCAGACGTGCAGTTCGAGCTCATGCTCACGGTGGGCCTGGTCGTGATGGTGATTTTCCTGTTCCTGCGCAACGTAGCGGCCACCGTTATTCCCAGCGTCGCCGTGCCCCTTTCACTGGTGGGCACCTTCGGCGTGATGTACATGCTGGGTTACAGTCTCAACAACCTGACCTTGATGGCACTGACCATTTCGACCGGCTTTGTGGTGGACGATGCCATCGTCATGATCGAGAACATCTCGCGCTACATCGAGGAAGGCGAGACCCCCTTGCGGGCGGCGCTCAAGGGCTCCGAGCAGATCGGCTTCACCATTATTTCGCTGACCATCTCGCTGATCGCGGTACTGATTCCGCTGCTGTTCATGGGCGATATTGTGGGCCGGCTATTCCGTGAGTTTGCCGTGACCCTCAGCGTTACCATCCTGGTTTCGGCGGTGGTTTCGCTGACCCTGACTCCCATGATGTGCGCGAAACTGCTGCGCCACACCCCGGAAGCGAGCCAGGGCGCCTTCTACCGAATTTCGGAACGTGCTTTCAACGCGGTGATTGCTTTCTACGGCAGAACGCTGCGGTTCGTCCTGAAATTCCAGACCATCACCCTCCTGGTGGCGGTAAGCACGCTGGGACTGACCATTTTCCAGTTTTACAAAATCCCCAAGGGCTTCTTTCCCATTCAGGACACGGGCGTGATTCAGGGTGTCAGCGAAGCTAAGCAATCGGTTTCCTTCGACGAGATGTCCACCCACCAGCAGCAACTCACCAACATCATCTTAAACCCGGCGGTGGACAACCTGGAATCGTTCATCGGCATCGATGGCACGAACACGACGCTCAACAGCGGGCGCATCCTGATCAATCTCAAGCCGCTGGAGGAACGGAAGATCAACGCCAGCGACGTGATTCGCCGGATGCAGCCGGCGCTCAGCGATGTTGCCGGTATAACGCTCTTCATGCAGCCGGTGCAAGACCTTTCGGTGGAAGATCGGGTGAGCCGCACGCAGTTCCAGTACACCCTGGAAGACCCCAATATCGACGAATTGAACGGTTACGCCGTGCGCATGGTGACGGAGTTGCAAAAGCAGCCGGAACTGCGCGATGTCGCCAGTGATATGGAGGTGCAGGGACTGCGCGCCAGGATCGTAGTGGATCGCGACACCGCCTCGCGGCTGGGCATCAGCCCGTCGACCATCGACCAGACCCTGTACGACGCTTACGGGCAGCGGCTGGTCTCCACCATGTTCACGCAGTTGAACCAATACCACGTAGTGCTGGAACTGAAGCCCAACTTCATGAAGAATCCCCTGGAACTGCGCAATCTGTTTATCCGCACCGGGATGGGCTCAGGCAGCGCGTCTCCGGGCGTGGTATCGGGCGGCAACTCGGCGTCCTCCACGGCGCGCGGGCTGACCGCCGCCATCACTTCGGGACCGGGTTCGCTGGCCGCCACGCCGTCGGACAACGTTTTCGGTGCGCCCATCGCTTCCACCGCGGTATTCGCCAATGGCGGCCAGGTCCCATTGAGCGCTTTCAGCACGGTGGAGATGACCAGTGTGCCCATCACGGTGAACCATCAGGGCCAGTTTCCGGTGGTGACTCTTTCCTTCAACCTGGCTCCCCAGGCTTCTCTGGGCGATGCCGTCAACGCCGTGAATCGGGTGAAGGAAGAGATCGGCCTGCCTGCCAGCATCCAGGCGGCCTTCCAGGGCACGGCGCAGGCGTTCCAGGCATCCCTGGCCAACGAGACTGCGCTGATTCTGGCGGCGCTGATCACCGTGTATATTGTCCTGGGCGTACTCTACGAAAGCTACATCCACCCCATTACCATCATCTCCACGCTGCCCTCGGCGGGCGTGGGCGCACTGCTGGCGCTGAACATCTGCGGGCAGGATTTCAGCGTGATTGCTTTGATCGGCATTGTGCTGCTGATCGGCATCGTGAAGAAGAACGCCATCATGATGATTGACTTCGCTCTGGAGGCCGAGCGTAAGGACGGCTTGAGCTCCCTGGATGCCATTTACAGCGCCTGCCTGCTGCGTTTCCGGCCGATTATGATGACCACCATGGCGGCACTGCTGGGCGGCGTGCCGCTGGCCCTGGGTACCGGCACAGGTTCCGAGTTGCGGCGTCCGCTGGGCATTACCATCGTCGGCGGGCTGATCTTCAGCCAGATCCTGACCCTGTACACAACTCCGGTGGTTTACCTGTGGTTCGATCGCCTGGCGCTGCGCTTCTCCNNCAACCACACCGGCGGCAAGACCGCCGGCGCTACCAACGGTGAGCCATGAATATTTCCGAGCCGTTCATTCGCAAACCAGTCGCTACCACGCTGTTGCTCTTTGCCATCGGGCTGGCAGGCGCCACGGCATTCCGGCTGCTGCCGGTCTCGCCGCTGCCGCAGGTGGATTTCCCGACCATCAGCGTGAACGCCAGCCTCCCCGGCGCCAGCCCGGAGACGATGGCCTCGGCTGTGGCCACACCCCTGGAGCGCCAATTCGGCCGCATCGCCGCGGTGACGGAGATGACGTCTTCCAGTTCGCTGGGCTCCTCGAGCATCACCCTGCAGTTCGATCTCAACCGCAACATCGATGCCGCGGCGCGCGATGTGCAAGCCGCCATCAACGCGGCGCGCGGCTATCTGCCCGCCAACCTGCCGCAGAACCCGCGCTACCGCAAGGTCAATCCGGCCGATTCTCCCATCGTGATGATCGCCCTCACCTCGGTGATTCTGAGCAAGGGGCAAATGTACGATGCCGCCTCGACCATCATGGCGCAAAAGCTCTCGCAGGTGCCCGGCGTGGGCCAGGTCAACGTGGGCGGCAGCGCTCTACCCGGTGTGCGCATCGAGCTGAATCCCACGGCCTTGGACAAGTACGGCATCGGGCTGGAACAGGTTCGCACGGTGTTGGCCACCGCCAATGCCAACACTCCCAAGGGCCACTTCTCCGACGGTCACCAGATGTGGGAAATCGGTTCCAACGACCAGATCTTCAAGGCCAAGGATTATGCCCCTCTGATTGTCAGCTACCACGGAGTCTCGGCAGTGCGGATGAAGGATATTGCCGATGTAGTGGATTCGGTCGAGGACATCCGCAACGCCGGCTATGCCAACGGCAAACCCTCCGTGCTGATCATCATCAACCGCCAGCCCAACGCCAACATCATCGATACGGTGGACCGCATTCGCGCCCTGCTGCCGCAACTGAAGGCGGAAATGCCCCAGGCCATCGATATGCGCATCGCCATGGACCAGACCGTGACCATCCGGGCGTCGGTAGCCGACGTGGAGAAGAGCCTGATGCTCTCGGTGCTGCTGGTGATCCTGGTGGTGTTCCTCTTTTTGCGCAATGTGCGCAGCACGTTCATTCCCAGCATCGCGGTGCCGGTCTCGCTGGTGGGCACTTTCGGGGTGATGTACCTGCTGAACTATAGCCTGGACAACCTTTCTTTGATGGCCCTGACCATCTCCACCGGCTTCGTGGTGGACGATGCCATCGTAGTCATCGAAAATATCACCCGCTACCTGGAGCAGGGGATGAACCCGTTTCACGCCGCGCTCAAGGGTGCTTCGGAGATCGGCTCCACGGTTCTTACCATGAGTATCTCCCTGGTGGCGGTGTTCATTCCGCTACTGCTGATGGGTGGGATCGTGGGCCGCCTGTTCCGCGAGTTCGCGGTGACCCTCTCGGTGGCCATTGCCGTCTCCATGGTGGTGTCGCTGACCGCCACGCCGATGATGTGTGCGCACCTGTTGAAGGTGCACACCACGCACAACTGGTTTTACCGCGTGAGCGAGCGCGGCTTTGACGCGGTGGTCAGCATCTACGGCAAGACGCTTTCCTTCGTGCTGCGCCACTCCTTCGTCACGCTTTTGACCCTGCTGGCCACCATTGCGATGAATGTGTACCTTTACCGGATTGTGCCCAAGGGTTTCTTCCCGCAGCAGGATACGGGGCGCATGGGCGGCTNNAGGTGGATACCGTCAACGGATTCTGCGGCGGGGGCGGCGGTCCCGGCGGCGGCGCCACCAACCAGGCGCGCATGTTCATCTCGCTGAAACCTCTGTCGGAACGGAAAATCACCGCCGACCTGGTGATCGCCCGCCTGCGTCCCAAGCTGGCCCGCGTTCCCGGCGCCACGCTTTTCCTGCAGGCCAACCAGGACATCCGCGTGGGAGGCCGCATGAGCGCGGCGCAGTATCAATTCACCATGCGCGGCGACAACCTGCAGGACCTGGTGGATTACGCGCCCAAGATGTACGAGAGGCTGCGCAAGATCCCCATCATTGTCGACGTCAACAGCGACCAGCAGAACCGCGGTTTGCAGTCCATGGTCACCTACGATCGCGAGACCGCCGCGCGCTTCGGCATCTCGCCGCAGTTGATCGACAACACCCTTTACGATGCCTTCGGACAGCGCCAGGTGTCCACCATGTACGCCGTCCTGAACCAGTATCACGTGGTGATGGAGGCGGCGCCGCAGTATTGGCAGGACCCCCAGTTCCTCAAGCAGATCTACGTACGCTCGCCATCCGGCCAGGAAGTTCCGCTGAGCGCTTTCTCCAAGCTTGGGCCCACCACGGCGCCGTTATCGGTCAACCACCAGGGACTCTTCCCGGCGGTCACCATCTCGTTCAATCTGCAGCCTGGGGTGGCGCTGGGCGACGCCGTAAACGAAATTAGTGCGGCCGCCCGCGAGGTCGGTCTGCCGCCTACGGTCCAAACCATGTACGCCGGCACTGCCACGGCTTATCTGGACTCACTCGGCAGCGAACCCATTCTTATTGCCTGCGCACTGGTTACGGTCTACCTGGTGCTGGGCATTCTGTATGAGAGCTATATTCACCCGGTGACCATCATTTCCACGCTGCCCTCCGCGGGCGTGGGCGCGCTGCTGGCGCTGATGCTGACCAAGACGGATCTCAGTGTGATTGCCATCATTGGGATCATTCTGCTGATTGGCCTGGTGAAGAAGAACGCCATCATCATGATCGATTTCGCTCTGCAATGCGAGCGGCTGGAGAACAAGAGTTCGCGCGACTCCATTTTCGAGGCGTGCCTGCTGCGCTTCCGGCCCATCATGATGACCACCATGGCAGCGATGTTGGGAGCCGTTCCGCTGGCACTGGGCACCGGGACGGGCGCTGAATTGCGCCGTCCGCTGGGCATCACCATCATCGGGGGGCTGCTGGTCAGCCAGGCGCTGACGCTGTATACGACTCCGGTGGTATACCTGTATTTCGATCGGCTTCAGCACTGGTGGAACAGAGTCCGGGGGCACCGCCGCGAAACGATCGAACCGGCCGGCTCGGAGGCATGACGAGAGGAGACATGAACCTTAAGACCAGATACGGTGGCGCAGGTGTTCTTGCCTGTGTTCTTTTCACCAGCGGCTGCATGGTCGGCCCCAATTACAAGCGTCCCGCCGCCCCGGTTCCGGTGGCGTACAAGGAGCCGCCCACCGCCACCTACAAGGAAGCGGACGGCTGGAAGCCGGCATCGCCCAACGACGCTCAGATCAAGGGTAAGTGGTGGGAGATCTATAACGACCCGGCGCTCAATGCGCTGGAAGAGCAGGTGGCGGTGAACAATCAGAACGTGCTGGCCCTGGAAGCGCAGTACCGAGAGGCCCGGGCTGCCACCCAGGTGGCGCGAGCGGCCCTGTTTCCCACCGTCAGCACGGCACCGGCCATCACCGAATCGCGCGTGGGGGGATCGACCACCGCTAACGGCGCCGCAGTCTCTTCGGCCTTGCACACCGCGTACACTTTTCCGCTGAGCGCTTCGTGGGCGCCGGATCTTTGGGGCAGCGTCCGCCGCAATATCACGGCTGTTTCCGCGGCCGCGCAGGCCACCGCGGCCCAATTGGAAAACGCACGCCTGCTGTATCAATCGGAGTTGGCCCAGGATTATTTTCTGTTGCACGGGCTGGATACGCAGTACGACCTGCTGAACACCACGGTGCAGTCCTACCTGGAATACCTCACGCTCACCAGGGACCGGTTCGCCGGCGGTGTGGCTTCCGATCTGGATGTGGCACAAGCCGAATCGCAGGTCTACACTACGCAGTCCGACATGCAGGACCTGGGCGTGCTTCGGGCGCAGTACGAACATGCCATCGCGGTGCTCACGGGCCGGCCGCCCGCCGAGCTCACCATCGCCAGCGTGGTTCTCAAGAACCCTCCGCCGGCGGTACCGATTAACGTGCCTTCGGCGCTGCTGGAACGGCGGCCCGACATCGCCGCCTCGGAACGCCAGATGGCTGCCGCCAACGAGCAGATTGGCATCGCCACCGCGGCTTACTATCCGTCGCTGAACCTGAGCGCCAGTTTGGGGCTGGAAAACTCCAGCTTTCTGAAGTGGTTCACATGGCCGAGCCGCTTCTTCTCGGTGGGACCATCCCTTTCGGAAACGCTGTTCGACGCGGGCCGGCGCCGCGCCGTGCTTACCGAAGCGCAGGCGGCGTTCGACGTGACCATCGCCAACTACCGCCAGACAGTGCTGACGGCCTTCCAACAGGTGGAGGATAACCTTGCCGCCCTGCGCGTGATGGAAGAGGAAGCCGTCACGGTGAATCGCTCGGTAGATTCTTCCAACCGCGCCCTGACAGTCTCCACAGCGCAATATAAGGCCGGCACCACCAGCTACCTGGCGGTCATCACGGCACAGGCCACCGCTTTGAGCGCCCAAAGAACCGCCATCGAACTCTTGACCCGGAGGCTCACCGCCAGCGTATCGCTGGTACAAGCTCTGGGCGGCGGCTGGGACGCCTCGCAATTGCCGAGCATGAAGGACGTGCAGTCGAAGACGCGATAGGATGCGCCGGCAAGGCCGCGACGGTCGCGCATCGCATAGCCGAAGGTGGCGGACTACGGTAGAATCTGAACAATGGCACCGGAAGACCCGCCCGCGACCAAGCGAGACATACTGGAGTTGGGAGAGCGCATGGCCTCCTTGGGAGAGCGCCTGCTAGTGCGCATGACCTCCCTGGAGGAGCGCATGACCTCCCTGGAGGAGCGCATGCTTGTACGCATGACCTCCGTTGAGGAGCGCATGACCTCTCTGGAGGAGCGCATGACCTCCCTGGAGGAGCGCATGCTTGTACGCATGACCTCCGTTGAGGAGCGCATGACCTCTCTGGAGGAGAGCATGGCCGCCCTGGAGGAGCGCATGCACGAACGGATGCGTGACATGCAGACCGAATTGCTAAAAGCCTACCTCCCTTCCCAGGAGCAGTCCAGCCTGAGGGATTCAGCGCTGGAAGCGCGCCAATCGGCGTTGGAAGCGCGCTCCAATTCGGTGGAGCGCCGTCTCTTCGAAATAGAGAAGAAGCTCCTGCTCGACCCGCCCGTGGCCTAAGGGCTACCAGCCTTCGGGCGGCGTTAACATTCGGGTCCGAATTGCTGTATACTGGCCGCAGCCGGATGCTATATCGCGCTAGAATTCCACTAGGTGGGTGAACGTTACCATGTCGGAAAAAGGATTTACGAGAAGACACTTTTTCTACGGCACGCTGCTCGCGGGCGCCGTTCCAACAGGCGGCTTTGGCAGCACGCCTTCGCTCAAAATGCTGGGCTACAAATCGCCCAATGAGAAGCTCAACATCGCGTCGATTGGCGCGGGGGGCAAGGCGGCCAGCGACATCCGTGGCTGTGCTACCACGGAAAACATTGTGGCGCTGTGCGACGTGGACGACAAGTCGGCAGCCAACATCTTTAAGGCTTTCGAGAAGCCTCCCAAGTACCGAGACTGGCGCAAAATGCTGGACAAGGAGGGGGACGGCATCGACGCTGTGATCGTGACCATCCCCGACTTCATGCACACCACTGCTGCCTACAACTGCATGGAGCGCGGCAAGCACGTGTACGTACAAAAGCCGCTCACGCGCACCATATTCGAAGCCCGCCTGCTGCGTGAAGCGGCCAACAAGTTCAAGGTGGCCACCCAGATGGGCAACCAGGGATACTCCAACGAGGGCACCCGGCAGGCCGCGGAGATCGTGTGGGCCGGCGACATCGGCAACGTCACGGAAGTCCACGCGTGGACCAATCGGCCGATCTGGCCCCAGGGCCTCACCGAGATTCCCGAGCCGAGCGCGGTTCCCGAGACGCTGGATTGGGACCTGTGGCTGGGGATCGCCAAGGAGCGGCCCTACACCTCGGGCGGCAAAGGCTACCCCACGGCTTTCGCGAGCGGCAATTTCTATCAGCCGGCCAACTGGCGAGGCTTCTACGATTTTGGCTGCGGCGCGCTGGGCGACATGGCGTGCCACATTCTGGGCGCTCCCAACCTGGCGCTTAAACTCGGCTCGCCCACCAGCGTGGAGTGCATCAAGAAGGAAGGCGTCAGCGACTTCATGTTCCCCAAACTGTCGGTGATCCGGTACGATTTCCCGGCGCGGGGCAACATGCCGCCGGTGAAGCTGTTCTGGTACGACGGTCTGAAGGAGCAACCGAAGATCCCCGGCGTGGCGGATGGGGAATACCTGGGCGATCTGCCATCTCCGGCACGTCCGCAAGGGCAGGGGCAGGGCGGCCGCGGAGGCGGCGGCCGTGGGCAGGGCGGTGGCCGTGGGCAAGGCGGTGGACAGGCAGCCGCGCCCAATCCGCGCCGGCCGGAAGGCACCGGGCCGGTATTTGCATGGTCCAAGATCGAAGCTCTCAAAGCCAACCCGCCCACGCGGCCGGCCACTCCGGATGGCAGCCTGTTCATCGGCGACAAAGGCATGATGACCACGGGGACTTACGGCGACGATACGCGCCTGATTCCGGTGGACAACATGAAGGATTACCAATACCCGAACGAGATTCTGACCCGGTCGCCGGGCCACTATCACGATTGGATCCGGTCGTGCAAGGGCGGCGAGCCTTCCTGCTCGAACTTCAACATTGCTTCGCCGTTCGTGGAGTGGATGCTGCTGGGCGTGATCGCGCTGCGGGTGGAAGGCAAGATCGAATGGGATGCGGCCAAGATGCGCATCACCAATAACGCCGACGCCAACAAGTACGTCAGGCCCTACATCCGCAAGAGTTGGGAAAAGTATCTCCCCAGCAAACTCACCTAAGTCCCTCGGGCGGTGGGACAGGCCAATCGTTTTCCGCGGCCTGTCCCGCTTGCCCGAAAGAGCGCCATGAAGACAATCTCCGCCGCCTTTCTGCTTTTGGTTGTGCTCCTGATTCCAGCGTTGCCGATGAAGGAGACCAGCCCCTTCGCGGGCCGTTGGGACATCACCATTACGCCACAGGCGAACCCGGACAATCCGCCCAAGAATCCGGCGCAACTCGCGCCGTACCCGGACTGGATGGAAGTTTTGGAGCATGACGGCAACTTCGAGGTGCGGGTGCAGCCGCGCTCGGGCAGCGTGCACGGAATCAACGACATTTCGACTGATGGCACGAAGCTGACGCTGGTAATGTCGGCGCCGGCCAAGGGGCCGGCCACCGTCTGGGAAGTGACGGTCAAGAGCAACCGGATGACCGGCGTCGAGAAGCGCGGCGACAGGGTGACGGCACAGATCGCCGGAGTCCGCGCTCCGGAACTGAAGCGGAAGCCACCCAAGGCGTGGGCGGATCCGGAGCCGCTGTTCAATGGCAGGGACCTTACGGGATGGGAACCGATTCCAGCCGGGAGCGCCAACCACTGGGTGGCGCAGGATGGCGTGCTGCTGAACACGGAGCATGGAGCCAACCTGAAAACGACGCGGAAATTTGAAGACTTCAAGCTGCATATCGAATACAACTGCCCTGAGGACGGCAATAGCGGCATCTACCTGCGAGGCCGCGACGAGATCCAGGTGGCCTACGAAAAGCCGGGCGTGAACGATAAGTTTCACGATATGGGCGCCATCTACGGATTCATCGCCCCGGCGGCGGAACTGCCGCGGAAGCCCGGCGAATGGGAAAGCTTCGACGTCACGCTAGTGGGCCGCATGCTCACGATTGTGCGCAACGGGGTGAGGACGGTGGACAACCAGGAGATCCCCGGGATCAGCGGCGGAGCACTGGATGCCAACGAGGGCGAGCCCGGTCCGTTCTATCTGCAGGGCGACCACACGGGCGGAATGAAGTATCGGAACATCACGGTCTCGGTGCCGAAGAAGTAGTCCGCTCGCTTCTCTCGCGGTACCGGCGACAAGATCGCCGGCGTTACCGGGGGCCGGGCGGTAAGTATTCCTCGAAGAAGCTGTATCTCAGGGTATCGAGGTGTACGGGGTCTGAGCCTTGTACGCCGTGGCGGCGGTTGGGATACTCCATGAAGTGGAACTGCTTGTTGAGTGAGATGAGTTTGTTGAGAAGGCGCTGAGTCCCCTGGAAATGAACGTTGTCATCGCCAGTGCCGTGGATGATGAGTAACTTGCCTTTCAGCCCCTCGGCATAGCTGATGGGTGAGCCATCGTGGTAGCCCTTGGCGTTGTCAGTGGGCAGGCCCATGTAGCGTTCCTGGTAGATGGAATCGTAGAGGGTCTGATCAGCTACGGGCGCTCCAGCTACGCCCACGCTATAGAGTTCGGGATAGCGGAACATGAGGTTGAGGGTCATGGATCCGCCGCCGCTCCAACCGAATACGCCCACGCGGGTGAGGTCGACGTAAGTGTGCGTGGAGGCCAGTCCGCGCAGGGCCGCGGCCTGCTCCTCGGATGCGAGCACTCCTACGGACCCGTAGATGACTTTGCGCCAGTGGGTGCCTTTGGGCGCGGGAGTTCCGCTGTTATCGAAGCTGGCGACTAAGTAACCATCGTCGGCTAGAGCGGCCATGAGGAGGCGATTGTTGGCGCCCCAGCTATCGGTGACGGTGGAGGCCGCGGGCTCGCCATAGACGCTGACGATGATGGGGTATTTCCTGGATGGATCGAACTTACCCGGCCGGATGAGCCAGCCATCGATGGTGGTGTCGTGACCTACGGGGATATGGACCATCTCGGTGCGGCCGGCGAGAATCGGCGCCACCTTTGCTTGGAGCGCGGCGTTGTCATTCAGCATGCGCACCTGTTTGTGATCGGGCAGGCTGACGAGGCCGGATTCGCCGGGTGAATTGAAGGTGGAGACGGAGTGGAAGGCCCAGTGGCAATCGGGCGAGATGTTGTAGGTGTGAGTGCCGGGCTGGTTCGCGGGCGTGATGCGCTCGGTCTTGCCGCCATCGAGGCGGGCGCGGTAAAGATAGCGCTGGGTGGCGTTCTCGGGAGACGCGATGAAGTAGACCCATCCCGCGGGCTCATCCACGGCGGCGAGGGAGACCATATCGAAAGGCGCGTTGGTGATGAGGCGTGCATCGCCTTCGCGCGAAACGGCATAGAGATGGCGCCATCCATCGCGCTCGCTGGTGAACAGGAGGCGCTTGCCGCCTTCGATCAAGCGGAGGTTGCGATTGACCTCTACCCACGTGTCGTTCTTATCCTGGAACATCTGCCGAAGCGCGCCAGTATCGGGGTTGGCGAGGAATACGGTGTTGGTGTTCTGCAGGCGATTCATGTGCTGCAGGATGACCTGGTTGTCGCTGGTCCATTCAATGTAGGGAATGTAGGTATTGCGCGGATCGCCAGGTGTTTTGAACCAGAGGGTGGGGCCGCCAGAGGCGTTGACCACGCCGAGACGGACGGCGGAGTTGGTTTGGCCGGGTTTGGGATATTTGTACCTGGTGATCACCGGATAGAGGGCGTCGGTGTAGTTGATGAGGGCGAAATCCTGGACGCCGCTTTGATCGAACTGGTAGTAGGCGATCTTTTTGCCGTCGGGGCTCCACAGAAAGCAATCGGCGAGGCCGAACTCCTCGTTGTTGTTCCAATCGGAGGTGCCATCGATGATATCGTCGCTGGCATCGGTGGTAAGTTGTTTCACGGAGCCAGTCTTGATCTCTTCCACATACAGATTCCATTTCGGCTCGGCGAGATAGGCCACCTTCGTGCCATCCGGAGAGAATTTAGCGAACATCAGGCTGCCGGTCGACTTACCGCCTAACTTATGCCAGGAGTTATCGGACTTATCGAGCACCCAGTAATCGGCGGCAGTTTTACGGATCATGACGGTGTGGGAGTTGGTGGCGAAGAGGAGTTTCTTTCCGTCGGCGGATGGCACGCCGCCGGCGAGTGGGAGGCCGAGTGGGGGCGGCGTGTAGGAGGGCTCGGGGGGCAAAAGGGTGCTGGCTCCGGTGGCGGTATCGATGCGGACGGACTGGCCGGAGCGGTATGCATTTCCGCCGTCCAGCCACTGGCCAGCGCCGCCTCCGCGGCCTCCGCGGCCGCCCCGTCCGGCACCCCCGGTGAATTCACCGGAGTTGATGCGGCGCATCCAGTCCTGCATGTTCTGCGAGAGTTGGGCTTGAGCGGGAATGGCGAACAGGATCAGCAGCGCGAGGGTCTTCATGGTCTTGGAGTTTAATCGATTCAATGAGTAAGTGCAAGTCTTAGAGCTTGAGTACAAGTAATAGAAATGATCAATTGGAATTAGAATAATGCGAGGCGCACGAATGGCGCGGCCGCAGGCATTGCGACGCTGAAGGCCGTATCGGAGAGCGATCCAAAGCGGACTGCGGCGGCAAGTTGTCCGGTGACGGCCGGAGATTAGAGGCTGACTGCCAAAATCCCGGTCAGGCAGCGCGCCGAAGCGACTTCGGAGCTGCCGGAAAGCGCTTTTTGGCATCGGCGAGGAGGAGGCCGAGGGCTACGCGGCGGGCGAGATCGGGAGTCGAAAAAACAACATGAGGGGGACGGAATTCGTGAGGGTAGTCGCGGTCGATGTCGAAGGACTCTCCTTTGGCCGCCGCGAGTTGTGCGAGGAGGGTGGCTTCTTCGACGGCTTTTTCGAGGGCGGCCTGGCGGTCCTGCTGGTGCTGGCGGAGGATGGCCAGGTTCTTTTCGATCTTGCGCTGGATGCGGGCTTCGTAGAGAGTCAGGAGCCCGAGTTTGTGGGAATCGGTGAGCCAGACTCTGGCTTGGGCCAGAGCGGCATCGGCTTCGGGGTGGTGGGTGGTGATGTCGTCGGGCTCGTTGAGTCCCCGGGTGAAGGTGTTGTTGTCGATGACGGCGGCGAGATTGAGGCGCCAGCGGTCATCGGCGATGGAATGGACTAAGTCGGCTTCGAAGTGTCCGACTGGCGCGAGCGATTCGACGATGCCGCGGCAGTGGGCCTCATAGGCGGCCTGATCTTCAGGCGTCATGATGCGGACCTGGCCGGTGAGGCCGTGACGGTACGCGTTAAAGGCGCGAGGATCGCGCTGAGGTTTGGTTTCGATGACTTCTTCGGGACACATTTCAGAGTTTCTCCTTCCAATCTCAGGTATACCAGAGCGATTTCGGGCTGGAAGGTTAAGTTGTTGATAGGATTGAGCAAGATTGTTGTGAACGGATTTCGCGGTGCTCGGAAAGTATGACCCGGCAGCGCTTGATTGAACTGACTCGGACACCCACGTCACGTTCCTCGGGAAAGACTACGCCCGTCAAAGCAAGCGGCGCGCGATGACACTGACTCACGAGGTCTTCGTGGGCATCCGGTGCTTCGGCTGTCTGGCGAATGGCCGCCGGTGCATCTCTCCCGCTCTTGTCGAACTCTGCTCGTGGCTGCGCCGCCAACGCCGTTGAACCGACGGTGCGGCTTTGCCCTGGTTGCCAGGGGCCGATGCGGATTCTCGAAACCCTGGCGGTCACGCAGGGCGGTTCCTAAGCCGTGAACTTAATTCCCAACATCCACACGTTTCCCGGCGATCAGGCCTTAATGAGGCTCGCATGATACGGTGACAGTCGGCTCAAGAGGCGATGCCTCACCCAGTGGGATGAAAATGGGGGGGAACGCGTCGGGGTTTCGCGAAGGGCAAACTCGAGCCAGTTGGGGGGGGGCAGTTCGCGGGCAACGATGGGAATGAAAATGGACGATTGGGTACAGTTGCAATAGCCTGAAGAAGACAGACGACAAAAAACGATCGTCTGTCCCACGGGGCTAACGAATTTTCACTCGGGCGGGTGGAGCTTCGCCTCCTGAGCCGCCTGTCAATGGACTTGGCCCGAGGGTGTTGGGGGGCCAGCTCGCGGGCAACGATGGGAGTGAAAATGGGGGGGAACGCGTCGGGATTTCGCGAAGGGGCAAACTTGTTAGTGCCGGAATAAAACACCCGCGATATTGCCGGTTTTATCGTTAGGAATGTCGCTGGACGGGAGCGCAAGGCGCACGAATGCGGCGGCGTGCAACGTGTGC
>OKRF01000029.1:0-9924 GCA_900290315.1 Candidatus Sulfopaludibacter sp. SbA3
AGGAGTTATTTCTCTGAAGAAGGCGGAAATGTGGCGCGCTACAGCTTAAAATAGAGGTCGGTCACAACAAACTCATGAACACCATTTTGATTGCCCTTCTGGTCGTNNTTATCACACCGCAACGTACGGTCGGCGCGGCCGTCGATGGGGTCGATAAAATAATACGATGGCGGACGGGACTGTCCGTCCGCCACCCCATTTTCCTTCCGACACTCGTCAAGCGACGAATAAGACTCGTTCCGCTTCACGGCGCCGGGTCAATCCTGGCATCGGTTCGCCGTTGACGCGATTGATGTCCAGGAGTTCGATGGAAGCGCCGAACCGGTCACCCGATATCAGCTTCTCCACCAGTTTGGGAGCGATTCGCGGCAGCCGCCGCGCCCCGCCCCTGAGATTGAAACAGAGCGACACAAGGGCATCATGCTCCCCCTGCGTCAGTGGAACCTGGATGGTGCGAGCCAGGTCTTTCTCTACCTGGTCGATGTCGTTCTTCAGCAGTTGTTCCGCGTCCTCGACCGTGATCCGCTGGCCCGGTTGCACGCCTTCCGTGTGACCCCACCCGATGGTCCGAACTCCCGCCGGGCAAAGGTACGCCTCCAGCCGGAGCGATTCGAACCGTTTGATCAGTTTAATTGCCGCCTGGCTTGCTTTCATCTCTAATCCCTGCCTTATCGAAATTCGCCAGCACGTAATGCGCGAAGCGGAACAACCAGAGATACACGCGCGACCCGCGGGGTGCCGGGTCGGGAAGAGCACGCGCGGCCGCCGAAATCAGCAACGCGCCCACGCTGCCCGTCATCAGGTTCAAAACATATTCCCGCATAGGTCAGGCTTTGGATCCCGTTACCGCAAGCTGTACCGCGGCGTTCAGAATGTTGGTGGCCACGCCGGGAAACTGGCCGGCCAGTACTTCGGTGGCCAGATGCAGCAGCACATAACCGCGCTGCGCCAGCGGAGTAGCCAGAAACTGCGCGGCGCCCGGCACGGCATATGTCTGGAAGGCCGAGAGGATTTCCTGGTCGGTCTTATTGGGAACCATGGCAGCAATCTCCTGCACGATGGGTAGCGCCTTGGGAACAAGCTCGGCGGCCTGGTTGAGGACAGCCTCTGCCCTTCCCGATTTGAAGAACATAACGATCTTCTGAACAATGCTCTTGATATTCATACCTTCTCCTGTCTTTCTTCCTAAGGGCGCGCCGACAAGGCTTGGGCACCCTTCAGAGTTACGTTCGTGATGGGGTTGAGATTGCGATAGATGACAATGCCGTTTAGGGCATATCCCAGCAGCCGGTCATACCAGTGCGGCTTGGTGAGCCGGTCCAGGTTGCCGGCCGTGCCGGATACCCCGGTGCCGATCTGATTCCATGTCAGAAGCATCCTGGGGAGCGCGCCACGCACATCCTGTGACGCGTCTCCGAAATTCAGTGCGGCGCGCTCGATCCCTCTCGACGCGCCTACATACCGGTTGAACACGCAGTCCGGGTTGTGATCGCAATCGAGAAACAAGGGTAACGAGTCATTGACCTGAGCTGCGATGGCGGCAGAATGATCCAGTGTGGGTTTGAGGTCTTGCCGCAGGCTGTTCACCGAATCCAGCGCCGCATCCGCCCGCGCCAGAGTGTCCCCGACGCGCCGGTCGGCCGTCTCGCGAATCTGTGAAACCTGCGTCATCGTATCGGCGCGCAGAGCCGCCACCTGCCGCTCCGTACGCACCAGGAGATCGCGCCGCGCCGCGCGGACTTCCTGCAGAAGGCCGTTGCGCGTCGCCGCGATCTCTCCGGGTATTGCCGCGACTGCCTGAGTCGCCGCGTGAATCAATAAGGCCGTGTACCCCGCCAGCGCCGTCAAGGCCGCCAGGAGGGCACACACCAACACCTGCTGTATCGTCTTCATGTGGGAATCCGTTCGAGACCGGCATGCGCCGGCGGCCTCGCCCAAGGCCGCCGGGCAGAACCGGGAGGCGCCCTGAACAAACGCCTCGTTGATTCAAGAGTAGCAGTGCCGTTTATCGTGGAATCATTAAGTAGTTGAATCTACAGGGCAAGATCGTTGTGAACGGACTTTTGGGGTTCCCACGAACAGACGACACAGGACGATCATTCGGCCTGCCCGCCAAATTGGGATGGCCCGGGGATCAGCCACCCAAATCGATGAAAACACAGCCACATAGGAACGCCAATCTTGGCGGCAGCCGCCCCTTCCGGCGAAATTCGGCACGGGATTTCGTAAAGGAGGCGATATGTCGCACAGTTGCCCACGAGCCGGCATGGTACAGTTTTGGTTGAAGATGCTGGTAACCGATTTTGCCCGAACGCAGTAAACAGATCACGGGACGACCTTCGGAAGTTCAGTTGAGAAGCCTCCTCCAAAAGCGTCTCGACCGGCTCATGGCCCCGGATTCCGATTCCGTCCGGCCGATCCAGGAGGCCATCGTCGAAGTCGCCCAGAAGCTGAACCGCCCCGGATGGTCCGCCTACCTGGTGGGCGGGACCGTCCGCGACCTGCTGGCCGGACGCGGCAGCCGCGCTGGGGGCGTCCAACCCCGCGACGTCGATATCATCGTGTGCGGCGCGAAGCACGAACAACTGCTGGAACTCCTGCGGGAAATCCTGGTGCTCGACCGCCTCACCCGGTTCGGCGGCCTGCACCTCAGCAAACGCCTCCGTTCCGGCTCCTGCGTCCTGTTCGATATCTGGACCCTGGCCGATACGTGGGCCTTTCGCTCGCAGAACATCCCGCCGCGAATTGAAGACTTCCCGGGAACCACGTTCCTGAATATCGACTCCTGCGCCATCGAGCTCCTAAATCCTCCCGGAAGGCCCCGGGCGCTCTTCGCGAAGGGATTCTTCGAGGGCATCGCTCACCGCGTTCTGGACGTGAACTATGCGCCGAATCCGTATCCTTACGTCTGCGTCGCCCGCGCGCTGGTGATGGCGGCCCGGCTGGGCTTCACGATCACACGCCCACTGGCGGATTTCATCCTCCACCACACGGCTACCGGCGGCATCGAAGCGTTAATCGAGGCTCAGCAATCGCACTACGGCATGGTGCGGTGCGATGCCGGCGAGTTGGGGATGTGGCTTCACGACATCCGGCGCCAGGTCGATTCCGGGCAGCATGCCATTGGCATCGAGGTGTCTCGCGCCCGGCGCCTGAAACTTTGGCGCGATTATCCAGCCGCCGGCGATAGCCGCAGCCAGCCCTCCCCAAGCCGGAGCCTGATTCCCGTTTAGCTCCAACACTGAAGTGGTGCGCATCGAAGAGGCCCGTGCCATTGGGTGGGGAGAATGCTTTCTGTAGCAGTGGCGCGTGATATGGACGGAGCAGAGGCTCGGCACCCACAAGTTGATTTCCGGGTTTGCCACGCGAAGACGCGAGGCCTTCAAGTAATTAATGCATTGTGCCAGATGCTCGTTGGCGAAGCCTCACCCGCCCGGATGAAAATTCGTTAGCCCCGTGGGACAGACGATCGTTTTTTGTCGTCTGTCAATTAGGGGCGGACCGCCCCGCGAAACGGGATGAAAAACCGGTTGGTAGCGCCGGCGGTCTCGCCGCCGGTTGCACTCGCCGCCGGTTGCACTGGCCGACCGGCGAGCGAAAGCGCGCCGTCGCACAGCCCCGGCCCCTGGCCCCTGTTTTTCGACCCTGTCTTCTTCGGGCAATCCGGGCATTTTCGAGAGAGGCAACAGATTTCGCAAAAGCGGCGAAATCAATCGCCTGCCGCCGCTTTGCGGGGTATACACAGTTCGCATTTTCGTCGACAGAGAGTCGTTTTTTCGGCCTTGTATTATCAATACATTGCAGGGAGTTCTCAGAAGCCGGCCAATTACGGCCTCTGTGAGATCCGATTCTGATCCGTGTGCACCTGTGTGCATCCGTGGCCTCCTCCATGAGGTGCACGAACGAGGGAAACTTCTCAAAAAT
This sequence comes from Candidatus Sulfopaludibacter sp. SbA3, assembly GCA_900290315.1. Classification (GTDB taxonomy): domain Bacteria; phylum Acidobacteriota; class Terriglobia; order Bryobacterales; family Bryobacteraceae; genus Sulfopaludibacter. The sequence goes on from OKRF01000029.1 coordinate 3,925, forward strand.
CGGCATGCGGGACTGGCCACGGATGGACACGAATGCACACGGATGGCGCCGGCCGATTTCTACCCGAGGCGTGACAGCTCTCGGCTTAAAGGATGAAGCGAGCGCCGCAAGCGTGATCGCGGCATTAAGTGAACAGCATTGCGTTTAGCTCCCGCTGCGCCGTCTACTTCGACACCAACAGGTTCTTCGCCATATCGATGCCGAAACCGAGCAGGAACAAGGCAAAAACAGCGCCAGCCGTATCGAGCGACAGGATCTTGTCCTTCGCCCCGGCGAACAGCCCCACCAGTGCAACGAAGAATCCCACCGCCCACCGTTCCACCTCCACCGCCCTGTGGGCGTGGCCCTCCCCACGGGGCTTGGATACTTTTACCGTGTGTACGATTGGTATCGGCGCCGCAATCGCCATATGGTCGATGTCCGTGAGCGTCACCGTAATCGAGTACGGGGCCGGGTACGTGGCTGCTCTTGGGAAATAGTGATAAACCTCCCAGCCCTTTTCGGTCAGGCTGTTGTGGCCAAAGTCCCAAGTGCACTCGATGCGCCGCCTCGCCGCCGCCCGGTTATAGCGCCACTTGTTGAACATCAGCTTCAACAGGATCGGCGTGTTCGGCCGCACCGTGTCGCGGTCGGTAATGAAGTACACTCGCGGTGGATTCGCGGCGATCTCGGCGCGCAGGTCGTTCAACGAGACGCCATCTTTCAGTTCCATCAGCAGCAGCTCCGCCAATTGAAGAGAGACGAAGTCCTGCCGGCTCAGGCATTCCAGAATCCTGGCGTCCGCCGATTGCATCTGCACCAGGTCGGCAATCACCGCCAGCCTCCTGGTATTGGCGTCGCGTTCGCCCTGTGAGGCAGCCTGCGAAACGCCCGGGTCCAGCAAGGTGAAGGGAATGGGCGCGTGCGCTTTGATTTTGATGCAGGTGGCGTCCGCGAGAAAGGCGGGGGTGAACCTGGCTTTCAGATCCTGCAACCTCGCGGCGAGCGCCTTTTCGAGGTCGTCATCCGGCTGCCCGATGCGGTCCAGGATGTTGGTAGCGCCGCCCAACGCCAACTGAATCTTCTGCAACTCGCCAGGGCTCAGCACCGATTTCTTGAGCAGATCCTGGGCTGCCGAAAGATCCTTGGCGACCTGGTCCATCAAGGATGGCGCAACCCCGCCGGCGTTTAGGGCGTGGTCCTCCCGGAGGATGGCGTCCGAAATCTGCGCCGCCAGGTCCACCCGAACCTTCAACGCGTCCGCGTCGGCGTCCGATTGCGCCAGCGCGGCGCCAGTCTCCGGCGTGAAAAGGACGCGGCGCGGCAGCGTCTCCGTAATCCGGCCGCGTTCGAGCAATAGCGATACGCGCATCTGGGAATTCAGTTGCGGCCCAATCTCCCCAATCACCCGCGCCAGTTGGCCCACCCGCTTGCTGATGGAAATTGCCTTGATCCGATTCACCAGGTCCACGTTCACGTAGGCGGAGACAATGCCGCCGGCGGCCAGAATGACAAGAATCGCGATCATCGCCACCTCGTCGCGAACCCCCGGGTCGTAGTAGCTGAGCCGGGCCTTGATCGGGATGGTCTTCGATGGGTACGCGCCCACGGCTCCCGCGGGCTTGTAGCCCACCGTCACCGTGCCGTCCACCGCCTCGCTCTTGAAGAAACTCTGGTACAGCGAGAACCAGCCGTCGCGCGGCGTCACAGTAAACTTCGTGCTCCCGTTTGGGCCCACTATGGTGGCTCCGCCGACGGCCTTGCCCTTCACGAAGAATTCCCACGATATCGGATAATGCATGGCATCGTCGTTCTTCCAGCGCAGGTCCAGCGGCGAGCCCTTCACAAATTCGATCTCCGGCTTCTCGGGCGGATTTCCCTCGAGCGAAACCTTAAACGGAAGCCCCTGTTCTTTCACCAGGCTCAAATCGGCAATCTTGACGTTATTGCACTGGAGCTCGGCGGTGGATTCGCCCGCCTCCACCACGTGCGAGAGGTCCACCCGGATTGGAAACGATTGGCCCGCGGCGGCGCTCCCTTCCAGCATCGGCCCAGCGGGCTTGTTATCCAACCCATAAAATGCGACCACCCAATCGGCCGCCTGATTGGTGTTCCGGGCTTGTGCGTTCACGATCGCCAGGGTGTACTTCAGCGCGGCTGCGTTCGCATTGTGGAGCTGAAGCGTAGTGGAGGCGGTGGTCGCAGCGCCGTCCACATTCAGGGGAGTGTAGAGAACGAGTTGCAGAGTTTCTTGGGCATCGCCGGCGGAAGCCATCCCGGTCAGCAACGCGCACGCCGCGAGACACAGCGGCACGGCTCTTCGAAGGCGGGGACGCGGTAGGTGCATGGCTAGGCCTCCTTTTAGTGGCGAATTACCATCGATTGTACACCGCGCCTCCGCGGCGGTCCGCTTCTGCTCCACGCCCCGCGGACACCGCGGACCGGAGACAATAGCGCGACCACTTCCGCGCCGCCCCCGGACAGTGTGCGCGGCAATAACGCTGACGCAGATGCCTACCCGCAGCAATCCGGGCGGATCGCCTTTCAGCTTGCCAGCCGGCCATCACGTCTGCATCTCGCACTGCGCGGCCGCCGCAAGAGGGCAACTCGCGCCAACAACAGAAGGGCGACAGCGCCCAGAAATATGCGGTCGCCTGACCACCATGCGAATGAGAGTGGCTCGGAACGGACTCCCGCCTGGACGTAATCCACCGCATAGACCGACTGCGAGTAGTTCCGATTCTGTGCCACGATCCGAATATCGGGATCGCCGGGCACCAGGCAATTTGCCAGGTACGCGCCGAACCTGACTTGGTGCCGGTTCTCGAAGACGATTCTTCGCCTGGGGCCGCCCGGAGGCAGATCGGCTTGGAACTCGATCTGAATCGCGCCCAGCCCCTCTTTCATCTCTTCGACGCCTGGAAATCGCATGGAGCGCAACCGGGGCATCAACCGATGACCGTCGATCGTGAGTGACAAATCGCCCAGCACTCGCGAGGCGTACGCGCGTTGCTCGCGTTCCGAAACGACTCCGTCCGCATCGCTATCGATGTCCGCGGCCACCATGGGAAATACGGCAACGCCCGGCGTCAGCGTGAACTCAGCCTGAAGACGATCTCTCCCTAACGAGAGGAGCGTCGCCTCCAGGTACTCATCGAGCCTGTGCGTGAGCGCAGGCGTTGCGGTGCACAGAAGAACCGCGGCAACCCAATCCGGCTCTCATTTTGCGAACAGCTTCTTACCGTAATCGTTGGTCGGATCGCGGTACATGGTATCAACATGCATTGAAGGATCGCCGCCGAGCCGCTGAGGCGCATACACGATCACCAGATGCGAACCCTGGATCCGGTAGTATGCCGTGATGTTGGCGCCGGGGGCAGCGGTTGCCGCTCCGCTCCACGCAAACCACGTTTCGTTGATATCGGCTTTCAGTTCGGCCATGCGGACCTCCGCCGCGGCCTCGTGAGCAATGCCCGCCCTGGGACAGACGATCTTGTATATCGCCTGTCGTCTTGCGGTAAGAGCAAGCACCGCCGGCCACCCAGCCGACAGGACAAGCTGAAGTCGTGTCCTCACTCATATCTGAGAGCCGAAATCGGACTAACGCCCGCGGCGCGCAGGGCGGGCACGATGCTGGCGGCGGCCACCGCTCCGATCAGCACCAGCGCGGCACCCGCGTGGACGAGTGGACTCGAAGCCTTCACACCGAACAGAAAGCTGGAAAGAAAGCGCGTGAGCCAAAGCGAAAGCGCCACACCGGCGACCACCCCCGCGACTCCCATGCGGACGCCCTGCCCCAACACGAGCCGGAGAATCAGCGCGATGCGCAAGCCGATCTCCTGGGTGCGGCCCGCGGTGGTATAGGCCACCACACCATAGACGCCGAATACCGCCAGCAGGAAGGCCAGCGATGCAAACGTGCCCAGGACCAGGGCGCGGAAGCGCGGCGGCGCCGTGGATTGAAACAGCACGTCGCGCATCGTGCGCACGCGAAAAAGCGGCACTTCGGGATCGAGCAGCGCCACCGATTTCCGCAGGCTTTCGATCGTGCTGCCGGGAGCGGCGGCCGTGCGTACCACCAGGGTCATCGCCAGGGCGTTGGGGCGCAGCGGCTGAAGTTCCGGCAGGTAAAACTCGGGAGGAGCGGGTTCGTCGGCGCCGGAGCCCTGGAAGCTCTGTTCGCGAACGTCGCCCACCACGCTGACGACTTCGCGGTCGGCGCCGGAGCCCTGGAAGCTCTGTTCGCGAACGTCGCCCACCACGCCGACGACTTCGCGAGGCGAGTCGCCATACAGTTGCAGTGTCCGCCCGATCGGATTGGAGTCGCCGAAGACAAGGCCGGCGAAAGTGCGATTGATGACAATCACGTGAGACGCGTCCGGTCCATCCGCCGCGGTGAAAGCGCGGCCGGCGGCCACGGAGATGCCGATGGCCCGGAAATAGTCGCCGGAAACGGTGTACATGCGAGCGCCGTGAGGCGTCTTCACGTCTTTGAAATACATGTAGCCCGAGAGCCCGGCGAATGGCAACGAACTGATAGCGCCGGCCGCCACGGTGCCGGGTATGCGCGCCGCCTCGTCATAGAGCCGCTGGCGGAATGCGGCGGCGGCCGCGGCCCTCTGGTAGCGGGCGCGCGGCAGGCCGAGATCGGCCGTAAGCACGTTGTGCGGATCGAGCCCCGTCTCCACACTGGTGAGGCGCGAGAGGCTTTCGATGGTCAGGGACGCGCCGGCAACCAGCACCAGGGCGAAGGCGATTTCGGCAGCCACCAGCAGGCCGCGCATACGGCGTCCAGTCGCGCTGGCGGTGACGCCGCTTTGCTGGTCTTTGAGGGCGCGGGCCAGGTCCGGCGCGAACAACTGCAGCACGGGAGCCAGTCCGGCGAGCACCCCAGTCAGCAGAGCCAGCGCGAGAGCGAAGGTCAGCACCCGGCCATCCAAGGCGAGGCCGGAGAGCCGCGGGATGTTGGCGGGTGCGATCAGCCGGATGGCGTGCAGCAGCCAGTTGGCCAGCACCACTCCGCAGAGCGCGCCGCCCAGCGATGGCACCAGCGATTCGGTGAGCAGTTGCCGCGCGATGCGGGTGCGCCCGGCGCCCAGGCAGGCGCGCACCGCTACTTCCCGGCGCCGTCCCGCGGCTCGCGCCAGCAGCAGGTTGGCGGCGTTGGCGCAGCCAATGAGCAGCACGAACGCTACCGCGGCAAACAGCGTGAGCAGTGGCGTCCGCAAACTGCCGACCATCTTTTCCTGCAGCAGCGCGACCCCTTGCGGCAAGCCGAAGGCCTTGTACTGCGCCTGCAACTGGCGGAATAGCGCACGGTGTTCGCGATCGGCCTGCGCTACGGTGACTCCCGGTCGCAGGCGGCCGATCATGGTCATGAACCGGAATCCGGCGTCGGGAGGTGCGTCCGGGCCGAGATCGATCCCCGCCGAGCGATGGTTGCCAGGAGTCCAGACCGAGGTGTGGTCCGGCAGCGCGAAACCCGGTGGCATAACCCCAACAATGGTGTGAGGGACGCCATTCAGTTCGATGGTCTTGCCCAGTGCGTCGCCACTTCCTTGAAAGAGACGGATCCAAAAGTCATGACTGAGGATGGCGACGCGGTTCGCGCCGGAGTTCTCTTCCGCGCGTTCGAACGGGCGTCCCAGTACGGGCTGGACTTCGAGAACGGAGAACAGACCCGACGTCACCACCGCGGCGTAAACGCGGTCCACCGTGCCATTGCGGGTCAGGTTGACGCCGCCGAAACTGAAGTAGCCCAGTGCTTCCAGTGAGTGATTGCGGCCCCAAAGTTCCAGCGGATCGTGAGCCTGTGGATAGACCGCGCCCACTTGTACGATGCGATCCGGATGCGGCAACGCCAATGGCCGCAGCAGCACACGATCGACTACCGTGAACATGGCGGTGGCGCATCCTACCCCGAGTGCCAACACCAGCACCAGCGCCGCGGTGTGGCGGGCCGAGTGGCGCGCCGCGCGCACGGCATACCGCAGGTCGGTCAGAAAACTGTCCATGCCTCAC
>OKRF01000029.1:9934-12306 GCA_900290315.1 Candidatus Sulfopaludibacter sp. SbA3
CAACTTCACGGGCGCAAGTGCGCTTATCCAGTCGTAACGCCAAGCGGCGGAACAGAAAAAACGGAGGCAAGAAGGAAATGAAACGCATCGTGCTCACATCGTTGATGGCTTCCGTCCTGGTGGCCGGAGCGCTCGCTCAGACCAGCGAGGTCGGACAGCGAAAAGAAAATCAGCAGGACCGCATCGCGCAGGGCGTCAAGTCCGGCCAACTGACCGCGGGCGAGACGTCGAACCTGGAAAAGAAGGAATCGGCGGTCAACCAGGAGGTCCGGACCGATCGCTCGTTGAATGGCGGCAAGCTGACGCAGGGTGAGAAGCAGACCGTCAACAACCAGCAGAACCAGATGAGCAACCAGATCTACAAGGACAAGCACAACACGGCGCAGCAACACTATGGCAACAACAAGGTGGATGCGCGTCGCGAGAACCAGCAGGATCGGATTGCCAACGGAATCGCTTCCGGCAAGTTAAATGCGGCGCAGACTTCCCGGCTGGAAAAGGGCCAGGCGTCGATCAATCAGGAGGTCCATACCGACCGCTCGTTGAACGGCGGCAAATTGACCCAGGGCGAGAAGAAGATCGTCAACAAGCAGCAGAACCAGGCCAGCAAGCAAGTCTACAAGGCCAAGCATTGAGATTTAAGTCGGGATTTAATTCGGTGCCACTCGGCTTTTGAGGCGATGCCTCACCCACCCTGATGAAAATTCGTTAGCCCCATTCGTTAGCCCCGTGGGACAGACGATCGTTTTTTGTCGTCTGTCTTCTTCGGGCTCTGCGGGATTTTCGAGAGAGTCGGCTCATGAGGCGATGCCTCACCCGCCCGGATGAAAAATGGACGCGGGTTGGGGTAAAGTGCTTCACGGCGTCGTCGTGTGCGAAGGACGTTAGCCTACAGCGGCCAGGAGCCCGCGTGACAGTCTGTCCTGGGCAGCTTCCCGTACCCGCCATTGCCGTCTCCTTCTGACGCTACCGTGCTGGAGGGAAGAACGCCTGAGAGCGATTCACTGGGAGTGAGTGGGCGGAAGATGCTGAACGCGCTGGTGGCCGGAGAAACCGACGGCGGCAAGTTGGCCGAGTTGGCGGTGGGGAAACTGAAGAAGAAGAGAAGAGAGCTGAGTAGGGCGCTGCAAGGGAAGTTCCAGGACCACCACCGGTTTCAGATCCGGCTGCTGATGGAAGATTTGAAGGAATGCGAAAAGAAGATCTTTCAACTGGATCGTCGGATCGATAAGTATCTGGAGCCGTACGAAGAGACAGTGCGGCGGCTGGATGCGGTCCCGGGGATAGACCGGATAGGGGCAGCGGTCTGGCGGAGATCGGACCGGACATGAGTCACTCGGAGGATTCGGGGAAGTTGGCGAGTTGGAATTGTCTGTGTCCGGAGAATCACCAAAGCGGGGGAAGCGACTGAGCGGAAGGACGCGGCGAGGAAACCGCTGGTTGAGGCGAGCGTTCTGTCAGTTGGCATGGGCGTCAACAAGGAAGAAGGGCAGCTATCTGAAGGCGCAATACCGGCGCCTGAGCGGCCGGCGGGGGAAGAAACGAATCGTGGCCCCAGGAGGAGCGCGAAGACACCTCCGGCCAGCACCAAAACTCTCAGGAGTTTCCTCATGGCTTTTCCTTCCTTATCGGCTCATTGCCGCTCAGGCCATCCCGGCTGGCCCGGCCAATACCGATCCATATCGCCGGGGAAGAAGTCGCGATCCATTCGCTGCCAAGTGCGGGTTTTCGGATCGAACACACCAAAACTTTCAGTCCCCATCATTCCATCCGCGAAGATGACGGCGCCGAAGTCGATGATCAGCTTCGTGGCCACAGAAAGGGGTATTCCCGGCTCGACGTTAGCCTTGATTTGATCGATGTAATCGCCGAGCCTGATCGCCATCGTCTGGCCACGCCTGAACGAGATGGGCTGCCGATCCGACGTCTGCGAGTGGGGCCGGCCCTTTTGGTCGAAGGCGGCCTCCGAAGGTATCCGGCCGAGCATCAGGTGGAAGACACAGCAGAACCGCAACACCGATCATCGCAAGATTAGCCGCTGTCTCGATGTTATTGCGTAAGCTCATGTGCTTGTCTCCCTGTATCAAGACGATGCAGGACGGCGCCGGCATCACGTTACTCTCATTACCGATAACGAGTACCAGTATGCTTCCGGCCATCGCGGAAGTAAATAGGAGTCTGTTATCCGGAATTGCTATTTTGCTGTTGGCCGGCGCGCCGGTAATCGCTGTTAAACCCCCGACGTTACCGCCTGGTGGCCAGAATAGCTGGATTTCAATGAATGCACTTGAGCGGAGGATAGGGCAACGCAGAGGTGCGACCCGAGCGCCGACTCAAGCGCCGGAATGGCAGGGGGCGGTCACGGCCGCCCC
>OKRF01000229.1:0-6139 GCA_900290315.1 Candidatus Sulfopaludibacter sp. SbA3
CTCCAGATACGGAATGGCCGCGTCGGGGTTGTATCCCGCACTCGCCATGATCCCAACTGCCGCCCTGTCGGCCCGCCGTTCGCAGGCGCGGGCGAAGGTGATCGTCGACACTTGCACTCCCAATTGCATTGCCGATTCGAACGACGCTGCGATTGGCGACCCCCGCCCCTCTATTGCCTGGCCGCCGATTCTGACAATCTCGCGGCGGGTTGCGATTTTGGTGGAGTGCCGCAGCACGATGTGCGCCATGGCGTGCGCCAGTTGGAAGGCGAACGCGCCCTCGCCGGGCGAATCCGCCAGCAGGCTCAAGGGGACAAAGATAGGTCCGCCCGCTACGGCAACCGGCTCTCGGGCGGGGAGCAGGAAGGCATCTTCCGGCATGGCCAGCACGTCCGGCTGTACCGCCGCGGGCTTCCCATCGTCATACACGGTGAAGGTGTAGGCATCTGGCGTGCTTGCGTACTTCCCCAGTTGCGCGCCGAGTCGCGAGATGTAGGCATCGAGCTTCGGCAGGCGGACGATGGGCAGTTCGCGCCCCAGGGTGGCAGCCACCTCCCGGCCAAGCTGGACTTCCCGCTCCCGGGAATAGAAATTCACGCCTTTGGCGGAAGGTTCCTGTGCGGACGCCGCCGAGATCATCCAGCCCGCGAGCACACACGCGGCGACATACTTCATACGCCCTCCAAGCCCGGAAATGCCGCGTGGCAGAGATTCCTTTCAAAATCGCCGGCACGAAGCTCGACGCTACACCTTCTCGACTGTCAATTTAGGAGCGGACCGCCCGCGAAACTTCAGCGGAGCTTCATGAAAAACCGGCGGTTGGTACCGTCGCTGGGCCGGTTTTTCGACCCAGCCGAGGGCCCGTACATTCGCGGCACCGGCACATCCAGCAACCGGAGATAGACGATGAGTTGGCCCCGGTGATGGATCAGGTGGTTCAGCACCCTGAAGCGCAGAACGTACAGGCGCGTTTTGACAACGCCGGGAGACGCCGGGATGGTCGCGGCCAGATGATCGTCGCTGGTGCCGGCGAGAGCTTCGCGGCCCGCCGCGCTGTTGCTGTCGAACGTTGCCAGCAACTCGACTTTCGACGCGGCCTGGGATGGCTGGGGGATCTGCCTGTTGATGACGAAGGCCGGCAGACGAGGTATCGCGGCCACGTGGCTTGACAGCTTGCCCAGCGTGGAAGATTTTTCGTGGGGCTTCCAGGCGAACTTGTCTTCCGGCACGCATTCCAGAATCTTGCGAGTGCCGGCTATTTCCTGATCGAACTCGGAGAGTAATGCCTCCACAATGTCGCGGCTCATTCCGGAAAGGCTACCACAGCGGGGGTATGCGCGGTGGTCGTGTTCCTGGGCACCCTGGGCACCGGTCATCTGGGTCGAAAAACCGGCCCAGCGACTGGGTAACGCCGGCGATCTTGTCGCCGGTCGGCGAGTGCAACCGGCGCTACCCACGGCAGGGACAGACGATCGGTTTGGGTCGTCTGTCTCCTTCGGGCTATGCGGGCATTTTCGAGAGAGGCTCCAAATTCGCCGCTCTTGCGAAATTCCTGCGAATTTCAGTCACCACAATCCTTCTCAATCCACCTGCCAACCGTTCCTTCAGCAGATTGCGTCACTTGTTCCAATCAAAGCCGGGGGGCCGCAGGATCTGCCCCACCGTCACCTGGTAGTCCTTCACCTCATACTGGAGGTCCACCTCCTGGTCGGGAACGAACTTGACCACGGTGAATACGAATAGCCCGCGCTCGTATTCCTGGTTGATTAACACGGCATAGGTGTGACCCTGGACGACCTGGGCGACCGAGGAGAACCGGGTGTAATCGGCAAATGCGGCCACGTTCTGCAAATTGAACGCGGCGTGTGTCGTCACGCCGTCGAGAGGCAAGTTCGCGCCCAGATCGGCGATCAAAGACATGGTGTCCCCAGAGAGGCTCACGTCAAAATAGTCCGGCGAACCGCACGCGCCGTTGAAGAGAAGCTCGGGGTCGTTGAAGCCTGAGAGAAACAGCGCCGTCGTCCCATAGCCGCCGGGATTACCGCAGCTATAAGGTGGACTCAACGTCGCATTTTGAATCACGTTGAGCGCCGGCAGAGTGACGTTGGGGTCGAGCGCGGGCGGCTGGTTCACGGGATTGCGGCCCCTCTGACTGGCGGCGGGATAGGAAACGATCAATACGATAAGACCAAGCAGTACATACTTCGAAAAGGCCGTTGCATGACGCACGGGGGACATTCTCCTATTAGGAGTTTTGATCCCTGCGCCGGGTGATGGCAATGGCTATTTGTGGTTACACGTCTAAACTTTGTTCGTCCGCGTACGAGTCACTGGCGCCAAGGCCACGGCCTCCTCAGGTATGATGGTGTGACTTATGGACAGACGAACCTGGTGTCAACTCATGACCGTTCTGGCGGCGGCGCGGCCCGCTGTTTCGCAAACGCAGCCTCCTGCCACGACCACTCCCCAACCACTGGCGGGACGCGGCGGCGGACGTGGGCAGGGCGGATTCGGCCAGCAGCCCATGCGCATCACCAAAGACCAGTTGAAAGGCGCGCTGGTTCTGCTCGGCCTCGATTTCCAGGAGGCTGAAGTGGACATGATGCTCCCCAGTGTCAACCGCGCGCTCGGCAACTACGAAGCGCTGCGCAAAGTGGACATTCCCTACGATACCGAGCCTTCCTTCGCCTTCCATCCGGGACTGCCCGATCGCAAGCCCATCAAGGGTCCGCAACGCTTTTCCACCACCATTCCCACGGTGGCCGCGCTCAAAGTGCCGGCCAACCTCGAAGACGTGGCCTACTGGCCCATCACGAAACTGGCCCTTCTGTTGCGCTCGCGCAGTGTCTCGTCTATGGACCTGACCAGGATGTACATCGCGCGCATGAAGAAGTACTCGCCCAAGCTGCTCTGTCTCATCACCCTCACGGAGGACCTGGCGCTGGAGCAGGCGGCGAAGGCCGATCAGGAAATCAAGGCGGGCAAGTATCGCGGACCGCTGCACGGCATTCCGTTCGGTGTCAAGGATCTCTTCGACACCAAGGGCATCCTCACCACCTGGGGCGCCGAACCGTACATGAAGCGCGTGCCGGAGTACGATGCCACTTGCGTGGAGCGCCTGCGCAACTCTGGTGCTGTACTCATGGCCAAGCTTTCCATGGGCGCGCTGGCGCAGGGGGACCTGTGGTTCCAGGGCCGCACCAAGAGTCCGTGGACCTGGAATGCCGAGAAGAGCGATTACGATGGCGGCTCCAGCGGATCGTCCGCCGGTTCGGCATCCGCCACTTCCGCGGGGCTGGTGGGCTTCGCGCTGGGCACCGAAACGCTCGGTTCCATCGTTTCGCCCAGCGGCGTCTGTGGCACCGCCGGCCTGCGCCCCACGTACGGCCGCATCAGCCGGCATGGCGCCATGGCGCTGAGTTGGACCATGGACAAGATCGGCCCCATTTGCCGAGGCGTGGAAGACCTTGCCATTGTGCTGAACGCGATCTATGGACCCGACGGGCACGATCGCACGGTGGGTGCCGACCCCTTCCACTTCGAGCCGCGCAAGCCGCTCAGCGGCATGAAAGTGGGCGTCTATCAGAAGGGCTTCGACGCCACTCAGGGCGGCCGCGGCAATCCGCAGGCTGCCGAAGAGCGCAAGAAAGTCTACGCGCAGGCGCTGGCAGACCTGAAGAAGGCCGGTGTCAACATGACTCCGGTGGACTACGACGAGGGCTTCACGGGCATGCGCTTTCTGCTGGAGGCGGAAGGCGCCGCGGCCTTCGACGATATCACTCGCGATGGACAGGTGCGCACGTTGAAAGGCCAGGCGGCCAACGATTGGCCCAACAGCTTCCGCAGTTCGCGCATCATTCCCGCCGTCGAGTACATTCGCGCGCAGCGGGCGCGCACCCTCCTGGTGGAGAAATTCGAGAAGTTCATGGCGGATTGGGACGCAATTGTGATTCCGCCGGGCGCTTTCCTCACCACCACCAACCTCACCGGAAATCCGGAAGTGGTCTGCAAGTGCGGCTTCGTCAAGGCGCAGAACGGCAACGATCAACCGCTCACCATCGGGTTCCTGGGCAGGATTTACGACGAAGGTTCTCCGCTCCGCGTGGCACTGGCGTACGAGCAGGCCACCGAGTGGCATACCAAGCATCCGACTAACCTGGGAGTATAGATGCGCATCCACCGGCGAGCTTTTTTGGGTATGGCCGCGGCGGCGCCCTTCGTCCGCGCGCAACGGAGTCAGGGCGGGGCGCAGTATCCGGTGCCCGACGTCATCAGGAAACTCAAGCCGATGACGGACGGCATTCAACGCATCACTGACGAAGATCGGCACGCGCGCATCGCCAAGGCGCAATCGCTGATGCGGGAGCACAAGATCGGCGCGCTGGTGCTGGAGAGCGGCACGAGCATGTTCTATTTCACCGGCACTCGCGGAGTTGCCGGCGACCGTCTGTTTGCCTTGGTGCTGCCGGCCAAGGGCGACCCGGCCTGGGTAGTCCCTGCAGCCGAAGGCGGCCGCGTGCACGGCGATGTGCGTTCCTGGGCGGAGGGCGGCAACCCGTATCAGCTAGTCATACAGGTGTTGAAAGACCGCGGCGCTAGCGGCGCGGTGGGCATCGAAGAACGTGTCCGGTTCGCGGTATTCGATGGCTTGCGTCAGGAAGCGCCGCCGCTCGAATTTGTCAGCGGGGACCCCGTTACGGTGGGATGCCGCGTGATCAAATCGCCGGCCGAGATCGCTCTCCTGCAGCGTGCTAACGATGTCACAATCGCGGCGTACAAGGCGGCGTTCTCCACGCTCTATGACGGCATGGATCAGCGCGAACTGAGCGCCCACATTGACGCGGCGTACGCGGCTCTCGGCTTTCGCGGCGGCGCCATGGTGATCTTCGGGAAGTATACTGCGTTTCCGCACGGCAGCATCCAGCCGCAGAAGTTGAAAGAGGGTGATTTCGTGCTGGTGGATGACGGCTGCACGGTAGAGGGCTACCAGAGCGACATCACCCGTACCGTGATCTTCGGCCAGCCCACGGCGCGGCAGAGGCAGGTGTGGGACCTGGAACGCAAAGCGCAGGATGCGGCCCTGGCGGCTGCGCAGGTGGGCGCCACCTGCGAATCGGTGGATGCCGCCGCGCGCAAAGTCATCACCGATGCCGGCTTCGGTCCCGGCTACAAGGTGCCGGGCCTGCCGCATCGCACCGGTCACGGCATCGGGCTCGATGGCCACGAGTGGACCTACCTGGTGAAGGGCAACAAGACGAGACTCCAGCCGGGGATGTGCTTCAGCAACGAGCCCACCATCTCCATCTACGGGGAGTTTGGCGTGCGGCTGGAGGATTGTATGTACATCACCGCGTCCGGCGCCCGCATGTTTACCAAACAGAGCCCAGCCATCGATCAACCGTTCGGGTAAAACGCCATGCCACAAACCACCGAAGCCACATTTCGCGAGCGTATCGCTAAACTGCAGGACGCCATGAAGGAATTCGGCCTGCAGGCAGTCGTGCTGGAACCAGGTCCAGCCATGACTTACCTGACCGGTGTTCGCTGGGGCAAGAGCGAGCGCACCTTTGGCAGGAGGACGAAAGCCCCTACGAGCGAATCGCACAATCGCTAAAGGATCGGGGTGTGACCGGCAAGGTGGGCATGGACGAAGGCGCGCGCTTTTTCGTGTTCGACGGAATTCGCAAGCTGGCGCCCAAGCTGGACTATGTATCAGCGGCCCAGGTGCTGAAATCGGCCGGCGCCAAATAGCGGCAGCCCCTGCCTCCGAGCGTAGACGCTCTACACAATAAGTAGTAGAATGGCTACACAATCGGGAGGAGCCATGAACGCGTTCTTTCGCAAATTGCGTTGGCTGACGCAACGGCAGGACAAAGAGGCCGAACTCGGCGAGGAACTCCAGTTTCATTTGGAGGAAGAAGCGGAACAGCGGCGAGAACAGGGGATGACTGCGGAAACGGCGCGGCGGGCGGCGCGACGCGAGTTAGGCAACCTGACCCTGGTACAGGAAAACACTCGCGCCGCGTGGGGCTGGACCCTGCTGGAACAACTCGGCCAGGACCTTCGCTACGCCTTCCGCAACATGGCGGCCAATTGCCTGTTTACACTCCTGGCGGTGTCGTCCCTGGCGCTCGGAGTA
>OKRF01000229.1:6149-14771 GCA_900290315.1 Candidatus Sulfopaludibacter sp. SbA3
CCCCTCGTGGCAGATGCGGAGGCTGAACCTGACCATCAAAGGACAAGCCGAGATCGCCGCTGGCTGGAGCGTTTCAGGAGACTACTTTCGCGGGCTCGGCGTCCCACCCGCAGCGGGACGCCTCATCCTTTCCGATGACGATCGGCCCGGCGCTAGCGCCGTGGCCGTGATCAGCTACGGGTACAGCCAAAAGCATTTTGGAGAGGCTGCCAACGCGGCCGGCCAATCGCTTCTGGTGGACAATCTGCCGTGCACCATAGTGGGAGTTACCCCGCCTCAATTCTTTGGAGTGGATCCCGCAGCCGCTCCGGATATCTATCTCCCCATGCACACCAACGAATTGCTGGGAGCGGGCAAACAGTTTGGCTTCACCCCGGACGCATATCTCGACCGGAACTACTACTGGGTTCACATCATGGGCCGCCTCCGGCCGGGAGTCAGTCGCATGCAAGTGGAGGCTGTACTGGCGCCGGTGTTTCACCAATGGGTAGTGGGGACCGCAACCAGTGACGAGCAGAGGGCGAACCTTCCAAACCTGAGAGTCGACGAAGGCGCCGGTGGACTCGACACCCTGCGGCGGCGGTATTCGCGGCCGCTCTATGTGTTGATGACGCTGGTGGCGTTGATTCTAGCGCTGGCGTGCGCCAATGTGGCGAACCTGCTGCTCGCGCGGGCGGCGGCCAGAAGACGCGAAATGGCGCTGCGCCTGAGCGTCGGCGCAGGCCGCCTTCGCCTGGTGCGGCAACTGCTGACGGAAAGTGTTCTGTTGGCTGCGGTGGGCGGAACTCTGGGCGTCCTCTTCGCCATCTGGGGCATTCGCTTCCTGACCTTCCTGCTGGCCAACGGCCAGGCCAACTTCACTCTGCACGCGGACTTGAACTGGCACGTGCTGGCCGCGGCCACGGCGCTTTCTCTTCTCACCGGCACCCTGTTCGGCCTGGCTCCGGCACTGCAGTCCACCTGCGTCGACGTGGTATCGGCCCTGAAAGAAACGCGAGCCGGCCGGCAGTACACGGCGCATCTGTTCGGACAAGTGAGCCTGAGCCATCTCCTGGTGGTATCGCAGGTCGCGATTTCGCTGTTGCTCCTGGTCGCGGCCGGGCTCTTTGTGCGCACGCTTTCCAACTTGCAAAACATCGAGCTCGGCTTCACTCGCGAGAACGTACTGCTGTTCCAGTTGGACGCCCGCAAGGCCGGCCATCAGGACCCGGAGACCGCCGCCTTCTACGGCGACCTGCGAAAGAAGTTCGGCTCCCTCCCAGGCGTGCGCTCTGCGAGTCTTTCGGAAGACTCGCTCATTGGAGCCGGGACGGGACTGCCCCTCGGAGTCGCCGGCCAGCCTCCGGACTCACACAACCGGATCCTGACCGTGGGACCGGCCTTCTTCCGCACCATGCAGATTGCGCTTCTGGCCGGCCGAGATTTCGCGGAGACCGACCGGCCCGGTTCGCCCGCTGTTGCCGTGGTGAACGAGGTATTTGCCAAAACCAATTTCGGTGACCGCAATCCGCTCGGGCAGCACTTGATTCTGCGGCGGGCACGCGAAAAGGACCGCGTANNGCTCGGGCAGCACTTGATTCTGCGGCGGGCACGCGAAAAGGACCGCGTGGGGCGCGACATGGAAATTGTCGGGGTGTCCCGAAACGCGCGCTATGGCGAATTGACGGGAGTCATCCCGCCCGTGGTGTACATGCCGTACGACCAGGGCTACCCGAATCCGGGTCATATGGTGTTCGCCCTGCGCACCGCCGGCAATCCGCTCCGCTACGTCAACTCCGTGCGCGAGATCGTGCGACAGGCGGATTCGCGCGTACCAGTGTCGGAGGTACGAACGCAGGCGGCGGATATCGACCAGACCATTAACCGGGAAATCACGTTCGCCGAGTTGTGCAGCGGCTTCGCCATCCTGGCGCTTGTGATCGCATGCGTAGGTCTCTACGGCGCAGTTTCCTACAACGTAGCCAGGCGCACCGGCGAAATCGGCATCCGCATGGCGCTGGGCGCGCGAGGCGGCACAGTCATGGGGATGGTGCTGCGGGAAGTGCTGGCGCTGGCTGGAGTGGGCCTGGCGATCGGCCTGTCCGCGGCCCTCCTCACCTCGAAGTTCGTGGCNNCTCGCGCTCACGCTGGCGGTAGCGATTCTGCTGGGCGCCGCGCTGCTCGCGGGGTATGTGCCGGCGCGCAAGGCCTCTCGCATCGATCCCATGGTGGCACTCCGGCACGAGTGAGAATATGGGATGAGGATATGCATCGTTCCGGCGTTGCGCGCGGCAACAGTAGCCAATTTCGTCATCAAGTCCAGTAATTCCGGTCCAGACAAACGGCGAACCGCCATTTCCAGCGTGCGTTCGCCCGCTTCGTTGAGCGCGCTGTGCTTACGAATCATCCGCGATGGCATGCGTGCATTGTTATAGCCTCGCGCAACCTGGCGCTCGCGAGCCCTCTGCACCCGCATCCGAATCTCGGCCGAGGATTCCACCGCCGGGCCTTCGCGCAGTTCCTTGTAGGGGACGGTCGGCACCTCTACGTGAATATCGATCCGATCGAGGAGCGGACCAGAGATCTTGCCCAAATACCGCTGAATCATCGCCGGCGTGCACCGGCATTCGCGCGTGGCATCGCCGAAGAATCCACACATGCATGCGTGCAGATAACAACTACACTTTTGAAAAGGTCCACAGAATCGCGGTGAGACCTCGAACGGCAGCCTAAACTTGCGAACACGGAACGCTGAATCAAAGCCTTGTGACCTGCGGATGCTGAACTTCGCATGAACGGCTCTACTGAGAGCTCTGCTTCTTTCCTTTCGTGTTGGCCTCAGAAGTCATGGGCGTTCCGCAGTTGGGACAAAACTCAAAGCTCCGCGCGGGCTGTGCCGCGGTCAGATTTCGTAGCGGGCAATGGCGTCCTGGTTCAATTCGATGGGCAGGCAGGGACGAGCCATAGGGCCGGAAACCAGATCCACGCCCCTGCGAAGCGGAATATTCAGGGGCGGACTTCGAGCATGCGAATTTGGGAAGTCGATACCTCCCGGCGGGAGTACACCAGCGTTCTGCCATCGCCGGAGATATCGAAATCCGGACTACTGCTCGCCAAAGGCCCATCGATCGAAGTCACCTCCCGGGTCAGGCCCGAGAGCGGATTTAGGAAGAACACCGGAAAGGGCCCGTTTCGCGACTGTGAGTTGGGAGGGAGAATTCCGGCAAAATAGATTCCGCGCGCGGAGACACTCCACCATCCGTGATTGATGGGATGATCGGTAACCCGGGTCCAACTTCCGCCGGCAACGGGCACGCCTCGCAATTCGGCGCCGCTCACGTAATAGAGCGTTCGGCCATCCAGCGACTCATACGCTTCGAAACCGCCATCGCGGGTCACCTGCTGGATGGTGTGATCGGCGGTCCCGGCGGTCGAAATCTTCCAGACCTGGGAGTTGCCGCTGGAATCGGACGCGCCGTAGTAGATCCAGCGGCCGTCGCGCGACCAACTGGGCCGGGCCGCGTCTCCCCAAGGCGTCCATTGCCGCGGCTGACCGCCGGGCGAGTCGATGAGGAAGACGGCTCGACCTTTGTTAACCTTTGTTGCCGGTCGCGTCGAATGCCACCCGGTTGCCGTCCGGCGACCACCGGGGCGAGCCGGTACGATGTCCCCGTATATTCGTGAGCGCCCTCTGATTGCCGCCGTCCGCATCCGCGATCCAAATTTCGTCATAGCCGGTGCGATCGGAGGCGAAGACGATGCGCCGTCCATCGGGTGAAATTTGCGGGCTGGAATCGAGCCGTGTCGAGGCAATCAGGCGCTCGGGACCGGGTGCGCTGGATTTGGCCCGATCCGGATCGAGTTGCTGCCGCCAGATATTACTGGAGCGCACCCGCTGCTCGAATACAATACGGGCGCTGCCTGAAGGGCCGAAGCGAGCCTTCGGGAAGCGGACATCGTCGGCGGATGAGGGGATCTCTTCGGGCTTGCCAAATCCGGCAGAGTCGATTTGCCACATCATATAGGGTCCGCGGCGTCGGTTTGAGTAGACGATGCTGCGGCCGTCAGGCATCCAGGCCAATCCGTTGAAGGAGCATTCGTCGTGGGTAATCCGGCGCGAACGGCCTCCCGCCAAGGGCATGGCATAAATGTCGCAGTTGTCGAGCGCACAGCGGACGAATGCGAACTCCCTGCCATCCGGCGACGCGGCAGCTAATGTATCGCCGATCGAAAGTTCAGGAGCGGTAAGTTGACGTTTGACCCCGGTGGTGGCATCAATGGCGAAGATGGCCAGACGGTTATGGCCGGGCATCCAAGCGCAGTAGAGAATCAGATTCGATTTCGGAGCCCAATCGACGAAGGCGGGATATGCCGTCCCCAGTATCCGTTCCCCGCCGCTTGCCAAACTCATTACCATGAGCGAGCTGGCATGGCGAATGAAAGCCAGTTGAGAGCCATCAGCCGACCAGGACGGCATGTCGTCGGCGGCATGTCCGGTAGTGACGCGCTTGGGAACCCCTCCATCTGCCGCGACCAGGTAGAGGTCGTAACCGATGGTGGGATCCTCGGACCAGGCAAAGGCCACTTGGCGGCCGTCGGGTGACAACGCCGGACTGTATTGTGCGCCTGGATAACTGGTAACGGTAGAGAGGGCGAATTCAGGGCGGTTGCGTGACTGGTAGGTCCCACGCCACCAGCCAATGGCCACAGCTACAGTCGCCACTGCCAGCATTGCCAGGACCGGGCGCCACAGCAAGAGCCGCGTGGCGTGCACGGTCTGCCGGTCAACGGCTTCGGCGACTGGCGTTTCCTCAACCGGCTCCGGTCTTGGCATGACAGCCAATTTGGGAAGCGCCGCGTTCTTGGGCAAGAATGCGGCTACGTATCCGCCAGTGGGCACGGCAATTTGAATGGCGGCATCGCGGCCGCCTGTCTGGTAATACTGGGATAGCTTGGAGCGGAGCCGGCGAGCTTCGGTTCGCACAATCGGCTCGGCTTTGGGATCGTAGCCGATACCGCGGTCGAAGACGGCCGCGCCAATCACCGATTCCTTGAGACTCTCGCGGTCGCCGGCGAGGGTTCGTTCCACGGCAAACCGCAGAAATCGAGCTGCCCTCTCAGCATTGACGAACTCCCTGCTGGCAAGGACTCTCTCCAGTTCCTCCAATATCCGATCGTCGGACTGTGGCTGTTGCTGCGGAAATTCCAATCGCCACCTGTTCCATAGCATCGTACCACGCAAGTTACGGAACTCTTTTGTTCTCACTGAGAATCGCGAGGTAAGCAAGACTTGCTTACCTCTCTGGCACCTGCCCGATACTCCCCCAGTTGGTACGGACGGGCGCATCCTTACCACACCGGCGCCGAGGGGGTGCCTACAACACTTGGAGCGTAAGCGTTTTATGTTCAGACGAATCGATTTCCTTCTTCTTGGTATGGTTGCAGCAGGGCTTTACTGTGCGGGAAGCCTGCGCGCCCAATCTCAGACGTTTTCAACGATCGTGGAGTGGACCAATGGAACCCTGCCCCATTACACATGCGGGTCCCCCGGCCAATCCGCCTGCTTCACAGGCTGCGCCAATTCCAACGGCATCTCGGTCATTATCGATCCCTACGACGGAGCGCCGAACTGTGATTTACCGGCCCCCGCCTGCACGTTTCTCTCCATCCCACCGCCCAACCTGCACGATTTCACATTCCTGGTGATGACGGATGTTCACCTGTTAAACGGGCACGGTATCACTGACCTGCAACACTCCTTGCACGCCTATTACATGCGGCAAATCGGCAGTAACGGCTGGAAATGGTCCCAATCCAACGCGGGATTTCCCGCCGACATGATCGCTCAACCGTGGGCGGTTGTTTCCACGGGTGACGAGACTAATGACGGCCAGCAGGCCTCACTTGGCGCCTTTCGCCTGCTCTACGAAAGTGGCTGGGCCTCAGACGCTCTCGGTCTGCAACTGTTTCCCGGCTATGGAAATCATGACGTTCAGAACGATTGCATATTCGATAACTGTGCCAAACGCATGCTAGGTTACGCCGCCAGTGCGGCAGCGTGCAACACCAACGGAGTGGACCCCCTGAGCGGGAACTACTCGTGGGACTGGGGTAAATATCATATGGTCCAGTTGAACGTATGGGCAGGTAGTACCCAGGCCGGCATCAATAACAGCTATAGCCCGAGTCACAACGAAACACATGGCTCCGGCCTTCCCTGGCTAATATCCGACCTGGCGACTCATGTAGGGAACTCCGGACGCCCGGTGATCGTCTTTCAACACTACGGATGGGATCCCTTCNNCGTCTGGTGGACCGAATCCGACCGGCAAGCATTCCTCGCGGTTATCCAACCATACAACGTGGCCGCCATCATCTCTGGCCACGACCATAATACGGGATCTTACCCGGTCCCCGTGACCGACGCCCAGGGCAACCAGAGTTTGTTAGAAAACATCGTAGGTGGAAAGGGCGGCCAGGGTGGCAGAGGTGAGTTTTTCGTAGTCCGCCTGACGGATCAGTTCCTCGACCTGATGCCCGTACAATGGTCCGACCCCACTTCATTCCTCAACGTATCATCGCCCTATCCTCTGGGCGTGGGCTACGCCTCGCCGGGTATCGGGAATTCTCGCCCGACGTTCTTCAACGATGTCGAGGGTTGCCGCAAATGGATGGGGCCGTCACTCCATTTTGCACCGGTATCGATGACCGGGAATGCCGACTCTACCACGATCACCAACCACACCAGCAACACATTGACCGGACCCTTTGCCCTTCGCTTCGGCAGCCTGAACGGTTCCCAGCCCGCATTGCCAGGGCAGATCATGTTTACCAGCAACTGCGCCGCGGGACCGCTGTACATCCTGGGAGTCAAAACGCAATTAGCGCCCGGCGAATCGGAGACAATCCAAGTCAGCACCCAGGGAACGAACACCAATAACCCGGACAACGTGGTTTCGATTGGGGGCGACTATTTCCTGGCGACGCCCAATCCCGTAGTGATATCCCCCACGCAATCGCTACAGGTGCACCTCACCACGGCCTACGGCGCCGATGTTCCCTTTATCTACAAGGCTCCCTTTATCTACAAGGCAGGCCAGCCATGGTTGAAGGTTACCGCCGACTCCACTCAGACCCCCGCCACCCTGACTCTATCCATCGATGTGTCACAGGTGGGTACTCCTCTCACGCTGGGCTCACAATGGACTACTCAACTTGAGCTTGGCTCTAGCAATTCGGCTTACCCGAATATCTCGATTCCGGTTTCCATTGCCGGCATCCCGTTTTCTTTTACCAGCCCTGATTCCGAACAGATTGTGGTCGACGGCGTTTCATCGGCGACACCCGTCACCTTCAACTGGCAGTTGAATTCGACCCACGCCGTCCTGGCACAGACACAAAGCCCCAAGACGGGCGTGCAAGACCGCTTCCTGGGGTGGTCCAACGCGGGAGCTACGAATGACGTCAAGGTCAGCGGGCCTTCCACAATAGCCGTGAAGTTTCAGCAATTCGTACAGGTTGGATTTTTCGCCGATCCCACTGCGGGAGGGACCATCACACCGGCTGTTGTGAACTCCGATGGCTATTACGCCGTGGGTACCTCTCTCAAAGTCACTGCGACTGCGAATGCGGGGTATGCGTTTTCCAGCTTCGAGAATCAGGCCGCAGGAGTGAATCCCGTAACGGTCACAGCGACCGCACCCATCGAGGTACACGCTAAGTTCCTCCAGGCGGGGAGCTACTCCATTTCAACCAGCCTGGGCGCCGCGGGTTCGGAGACGATTGATGGAGTCACAACCCAAGGCCCGGCAACGGTTCAGTGGAGCAATGCGACAGTGCATACGGTTTCCGTACCGCTATCGATCCCTTCCTCTCCGGGCACGCAGTACGTGTTCACAAATTGGTCCGACGGGCCCACGGCGGCTACCCGCAATATCAACGCCGGGTCGATAGTAAACTTCGTTGCACAGTATCAGCAGCAGTTTCTGGTGACAGTGACAGCCACACCCGCGGGCGGCGGAAGCGTGTCAGGCGGCGGCTGGTACAACGCGAATACGCCCATATCTCTCACCGCCACGGCCACAACCGGCTTCAGTTTCACCGGCTTTTCCGGCACGGCCGTTGGGTCTCAAAGTCCACTGGCGGTCACGGTCAGTCAACCCGAAACCGTGTTCGCCAGCTTTGCTCCGGGGGTGCCCATTCTGAATGCGACCGCCGGCGCGCATACGGACACCAACGCATCGCAGGTTCAATTGACCATCACGGTGACTAACAACGGCCCGGGCGCGGCCGAATCGGTCCTCTTTAATTCCATTACCGGCGCGGTGCAGAGCGGCTCCGGCACGGTATTGGCGCTTACCGCGGTCCCACTCCCGTTTACGGTTCTTCCGGGACAGAGCCAGTCGTTCAGTTTCAACATGGAGTGGCCTTCCACGGCGGCGCGAGTCGCCTTCACTGTAAATTTCTCCGCCAACGGTGGGGCCTACAGCGGCAAATCGACGTTCTATGTTTTGCGATAGCGAGAAGGAGTTAGAAAGGATCTGATCATGAAAAGTGCTGTTCTTGGATTCAATCTGTTTGTGAGTTTGCTGGCGGGATTGGCTTCGGCTACCACCCTGACGACCATTCCCAGCTCGGGCCTCG
>OKRF01000229.1:14781-16408 GCA_900290315.1 Candidatus Sulfopaludibacter sp. SbA3
CGGTCAGTCGTTCCTGATCGATGAGACCAACCCGCTGCTGGGCAGCTATACGGACCTGATCGGACCGCAAGGAGGGCCGGACAATTTCTCGGTCGACATCGCGCAGTCCTGGTCGGAAGTGTTTGACGAATCGTCCCAGCAGGGCTTGGGGTTCTATTCCATCGATCCGAGTGCCGTAGTCGGATCGTCCGACTCCGGTTTTATCAGCGTGTTCTATAACTTTGCCGATGGCACTCCAGGGAGCATCGAAGTGCCTTTCACTGTGACCGTCACGGCTCCCGTGCCTGAACCCGGAGCCGGTTGGACCATGTTGGCGAGCTGCATTTTCCTGCTCGGCTGGCGAGCCGGCCGGCTACGTTTGAGCCCGCAGGGACGCCGCAGGGGCGCCAAACTCCAGCTCAGGGAGGCATGCCGCTAAAGGATGCTCACCGGTTCAGAGAGGGTAAGAGGCATATACTGGAATTGCGTGAGGTCAATATGTTGAAGCGAGTGCCTACGGTTGACGGAGCGCATCCCGGTATTAATATCAGCAAGATTCCAGTGGGGGGCGGTATTGCCGGGATGATGGCCGCGCTCAGTGTCGTCATTATCGGTCTCATAGGAGTACCGCTCACGAGGTGGTTCCTGGGCGCCAGCCTGGTGACAGGCGCGGTCATGGCACTGATTCGCAGGTGGGCGGCGCGGGATCGATTGTAGCGCCGCGTCAGTTCCAGTAGTTGCGGTCCAGACTGCGGTACTGGACCGCTTCCGCCACGTGCTTCGCCAGGACAGCTTCTGAGCCTCCCAGATCCGCGATAGTGCGGGCCACCTTCAGAATGCGATCGTGGGCGCGCGCCGAAAGGCCCAGGCGGCGGACCGCCATTTCCAACGTGCGCTCCCCGGCATCGTCCAACTCGCATAGCTTCCGGATCATCCGCGTGGGCATGCGTGCATTGTTATAGCCCCGCTCAACCTGGCGCTCGCGCGCCCTTTGCACGCGCGTCCGAATCTCGGCCGAGGATTCGACCGCCGGCCCTTCGCGGAGTTCCTTGTAAGGGACGGTTGGCACCTCCACATGAATATCGATCCGATCGAGCAGCGGACCAGAGATCTTTCCCAAATACCGCTGAATCATCGCCGGCGTACACCGGCATTCGCGCGTGGCATCGCCGAAGAATCCACACATGCAGGGATTCATCGCCGCTACCAGCATAAACCCCGAAGGGAACGAGACCGTCATGCTGGAGCGGGCGATGGTCACGACCCGGTCCTCAATGGGCTGGCGCAGCATCTCCAAGACATTCCGCGGAAACTCGGGAAACTCATCCAGGAACAGCACACCGTTGTGGGCCAGGCTGACTTCACCGGGACGTGGCACGCCCGCCCCGCCGCCAATCAGGCCTGCGTCTGAGATGGTGTGATGCGGCGCCCGGAAGGGACACTCGCGAACGAGTCCGCCGCCGCTCTTGAGGATGCCCGCAACGCTGTGGATCTTGGTGGTCTCAATCGCTTCATCGAAAGTGAGGGATGGCAGAATTCCAGCGAGCCGCTTCGCCAGCATGGTCTTCCCGGAGCCGGGCGGTCCGATCATCAGAACGTTATGGGCCCCGGCCGCGGCCACTTCCAGGGCGCGCTTCGTGGTGGCCTG
>OKRF01000229.1:16418-16630 GCA_900290315.1 Candidatus Sulfopaludibacter sp. SbA3
ATGGGCCCCGGCCGCGGCCACTTCCAGGGCGCGCTTCGTGGTGGCCTGACCGCGAACATCCCGAAAGTCCGGCGCGTTGCCGGACGTCGAATGATGCCCGTTGGTGGCTGGAATCGCAGGCGCGAACTCTTCCGGCCGGGTGAGCAGCGCCACTACCTCCGCCAGGCAGCGCACACCATAAACGCGGACGCCATCGACCACCGCGGCCTCCG
>OKRF01000079.1 GCA_900290315.1 Candidatus Sulfopaludibacter sp. SbA3
CGCGAGGTACCGGCCGGCTCGGGGATTACGGGTTTGTGGCGGCCCGCGCCTGTGGCTGCTGCCGCGGGTTTCGGCGGCGGCGGGGGCGGCCAGATCTTCACCTTCCACCAGAACGGGAATGCCCTCACGGGAACGGTGGAGGGCAGTGCCGGGGGGCGCGGCGGCGGCGATACGCCAGTCGCGATCGAAGAGGGCAAGGTGGAGGGCGACAACCTCTCCTTCCGCGCCGGGAACGTCACTTACACCGGAGCGGTAAAGGGAGACGGCATCGAGCTGCAGCGGACCGGCGGAATGCCGGGTGGGCGCGGAGGACGTGGAGCACCGGCCGAAGCGACAGGCGCGCGTCCGGCGATCGGCCCGCCACCGGACGGGTCGGATCCGTCCAATGCGGCTTTCCTGGGCTTGGGAAGAGGCGGGGGACGAGGGCCGCAAGCGCCGGCGCCCGTGGTGCTGCGGCGGGCGAAGCGGTAGGAGAAACGATGAAATACCGGCGGCGGCGGACAAGCGATGAAATACCGGCGGCTAGACCGCCGGCGTTACGAAAGTCGTCGGTTTTAGAAATACGCTAACGTATCCACGCCGCCGACCGGACTCCTTGGCCGTGCGGGAGCATGCGGGTTTGGGGTCAGACCGCTCTGTCCACGACGGCGCCAAAGCGGCGCCGCGGGACAGAGAAGTCTGACCCGCGGCGCGTTACCGAAGCCTCTGGCTTAGACTGGAAATTGAGAAATGCCATTTGTGAAGCGCGTGTTTCGCGTTATAGTTGCATAAAAGCTGGAGTTTCCGGCCGATGCCGCTTCATCGCCGTAAGGTTTACCTTGAAAGAAAGCGAATCGGAGCCTGGTGGCTCAACTATTTTATCTATCTCTCGGCTGCGATTGTCATTCTCAGCCTGGTTGGTTGTTTACCGGACGTCGCTAACCTGGTGGCTCGCTGGTTCCTGCCGGCTGCGGTAGCGGAGCGGATCGGAGTGGTCGCGCGGCCGGAATACCTTTTGACGGAGTTTTTTGAATTCCTGCTGGCGGTCTCCGGAATCTTCCTTGTTTTGGCATTGTGTATCAGATTCCAAGCGGGGCCGCGAGCCCAACCACATCGTCACTAACGCTCGTGCTCAAATTACGTTTCGTGCCGCGCAACGTCGAGTGCAGTGGGGCTCGATCTTCCATAATTCATATCGCGTAGATCTGCAATTGCGCCAATCATTAGCGCACTCAAGTGGGTGGGAAATCGTTTTGAAATGCGGAACACAGGAGCCTCAGGTAAGAAACTCTTGGATTGCAGTCGGGCTTTTGTTATCTTTCACACCGATTCAGGAGGTTTCTCGCCATGCCGAATTGGCTACGTCGCCAGGGGTTGGTTTGGGCTGTCACGGCTTGCCTGCCGCTGTTCGCCCAGGAGTTTCGGGCCGGAGTGACCGGTATCGTCAAAGACTCCCAAGGCGCGGTGATGCCGGGAGGAGTGCCGATGGAGGCCCAGAATCTGGCCACCAACGATATCACCCGCACCACCACGAATGACACCGGGTATTACGCGTTCCCGGTGCTGCCGATTGGCACTTACAAGGTGACGGCTACGGCTCCAGGATTCAAGCAGGCGGTGCGCGACAAACTGGAACTGCGCGTGGGCGACCAGGTGCAGCAGGATTTCACGCTGGAAGTCGGGGTGGTGAGCGAGCAGGTCACGATCATTGGAGGAACCGACCTGCTGCAGACGCTGGCCTCCGACAAAGGCCAGGTGGTGAGCGAAGAGAACGTGCACGACATTCCCTCGGTGGCGCGCAATCCGTTCCTGCTGGGCATCGAAGCGACCGGGGTGCAGTTCGATATCGGGGCGAACCAGTTGAGCCGGTCGGCGCGTCCGTTTGACGCCGGCAACAATGTGGCCGAGGCCATGTCGGTGAACGGAGGACGCACGGGCGCCAGCGATCTGCTGCTGGACGGCCTGCCCAATACCGGGGTGGAGACCGGCTCCAGCGCGACCAACATGGCTTTCGTGCCGACACCCGAGGCGGTCCAGGAATTCCGCATCTCCAGCAACAACTACGACGCGCAGTACGGGCGCACGGCGGGCGGCACCATGTCGGTGAGTATCAAGAGCGGGACCAACAAGCCTCACGGGGTGCTCTACTGGTACAACCAGAACACCATCGATGCCGCGAACAAGTTCGACCTGAACCGGGCGGGCTTGAAGCGTACCGCGTATAACCAGAACAATCCGGGACTGGAGTTCGACGGGCCGGTGGTGATTCCGCACGTGTACGACGGCCGCAACAAGACCTTCGTGATGTATTCGTACGAGATCTGGCGCGATTCCATTCCGACTCCGGCCACCGATACGACCCCGCAGCCGGAAGCGNNAGGAACCCGATCACGATTTACGATCCGAACACCACGCTGGCGGGGGCGCCCTACACGCGGACGCCTTTCCCCGGCGACATCATTCCGGCGAACCGCATGAACGCGGTAGGAGTCAAACTCGCCAGCTATTTTCCCAAGCCTACGCAGCCGAACCAGAACGTTGCGTCGGCCCAGACCAACAACGTGATTGCCGCGCCGAATGCGCGGACCGACGCCTACGACGCTCACGTAGTGCGGGTGGACCAGACGATCAACGACAAGGAAAAGTTCTTTTCCCGCTTTGTGCGCGGCTTCCGCACGGAAGAGAACGGCACGAACGGCTTTCCCAAAACGGCATCGCCGCAGTATGACGATGGGCGCCTGAACCAGGGCGGCAACTTCGACTTCACCTCAATCCTTTCACCCTCGACGGTGTTGACTTCGCGCGTGGGGTATCTGCGGCACGACCTGTGGATTACGCTGTACACCGCCGGTTTCGACCCGACGCAGTTGGGGTTTCCATCGTACCTGCTGAATACATTGCCGGCCTACTTCCCCACCATCTCGCCGAGCGGCTACACGGCCTTTGGCAGCGGCCGCAGCAGCGGGAATCAGTACACCGAGAGCGCCACGTGGTCCTGGGGGGAAGTGGTGAATAAGACCATCCGCCGGCACCAGGTGAAGTTCGGCGGGGAATTTCGCTCCATGCTGAACAACATCAACTCACCGACTACCAATTTCGGCAGCTATGCCTTCAACGCCACCTTCACGCAGGCCAATGCACAGACGGCGACCGGCGGCACGGGCAATGCCGTGGCGTCGATGCTGCTGGGACTGCCGGCGAGCGGCAGCGCGCCGATCAATGCGGCGCTGGCGTACGGCGGTCACTATTACGGCGCCTTTGTGGAGGACGATTGGCGGGTCACCAATAAGGTGACGCTGAGCCTGGGGCTGCGCTGGGATTTTGAATCGCCAGTGACGGAGCGCAACAACCAGATGAACGCCGGCTTCGACTTGAACAGTCCGAGCCCGTTGCAGGTGGTGGACCCCTTGCAACCCGGTGTGACTCAGAAGGGCGGATTGCTGTTTGCCAACTCCAGCAACAGGCTGCCGTATGGGCGCGACTTAAACAATCTGCAGCCGCGCGTGGGCTTTGCGTGGCACCCGTGGGATAAGACCGTAATCCGCGCGGGCTATGGGGTCAGCTACCTGGCTACCTTCACTACGGCGGGCAACCAGGGATTCAGCACGTCCACTCCTTACGTGGCAACGGATGACGGCTTTCATTCCAACGGCAACACGCTTTCCAATCCGTATCCGCAGGGCATCCTGATGCCCACTGGCAGCAAATTGGGGCTGGCGAGTTTCATGGGGCAATCGATCAGCTTCACGAACACCGACCGCGTGGTTCCGAAAGTGCACCAGTTCTCTTTCGGCGTGCAGCGCGAACTGCCTTTCCGCTCTGTGTTGGAGGTTTCGTATGTGGGCAGCCGCAGCAAGGAACTGGATGTCTCGCATCAACTCGACGCGGTCACCATGGCGCAGTTTCTGCAATATGGCGGCAACGTGGTGAGCGGAGGCCCGCCCAACCTGCTCGACACCCAGCCCAATCCTTTCGCCGGCCTGCTGCCCGCTACCGGCTTGAACGGCACCACGACCAACCGCCAGCAGTTGCTGATGCCCTATCCGCAGTTTACCGGGGTCACAGAGAACGCCATTCCCATTGGACAGGCGTGGTACAACTCGATGCAGGTGCGCTTTGACAAAAGGCTGACGGCCGGTTTGAATGTGCTGGTGAGTTATACCCTGTCGAAGACGCTGGAATCGGTCTCGTATCTGAACAACCAGGACGCGGGGCCATCTCGCACGCTGGCCAGTACGGACACGCCGCACCGCGTGGTGATCAGCGGCAACTGGCAGCTTCCGATTTTCAAAAACACGCGTGGAATCCTGGCAGTGTTTGTGAAGGGCTGGCAGGCCAACGGGATCTTCCTGCGCGAGGTGGGCTTCCCGCTGACCGCGCCGGCAAACTACTACTCGTCGGGGATCGACCCCTCGCTGCCTAATCCGACCGATCTGCGGTATTTCAATACGTGCATGCTGCAGACCAACGGCGTGCGGTTTGGCTGCGCCAGCGCGGACGAGCCGGTGGCGTTCATCCAGCAGCAAAGCAATACGCTGCGGACGTTGAGCGGGCGGTTCCCGACCATCCGCCCGCCCAAGGTGCCCAACGCGGATATCTCGCTGTTCAAGGCGTTCACGCTGCACGAGAATCTGCGGCTGCAGTTCCGTGCGGAGGCGTTCAACGCCACGAACTCGCCGCAACTGGGGCTGCCGAGCACCTCTCTGACGTCGACCGCGGCGGGCAGTGTGGGACTGACGCAGAGCAACGATCCGCGGAACGTTCAGTTGTCGCTGCGGCTTTCGTTCTGAGAAGAGCTCTCGCGCAAAGACGCAAAGAAGTCGTTCTGTTTTTCTTTGCGAATCTGGCGGCTTGGCGAGAGATTACCGCAGTAGGGCTGACGCGGTCCATAGCACCGGCGCCTGACCGTGGAAATCGCCGGTTCGGCGTTTGCGGGCCAGGTAGTAATCCAGGTCGTCGAGCTTGTTGGTGCCTTCGCAGACGGAGGTCACGTCGGCGTTCTGATCGATGTAGCCTGCCAAGCCCAGCCAGGCTTTCCGGGCGGCCGGTCCGTAGGTGGCGGCGTCGAGCCAGCCGTTCTTGACGCCGGTGACCATGGCGAACGTGAACATTCCGGTGCCGGACGATTCCGGCCAGGAATCGGAACGGTCGATCAACTGGCGCCACATGCCGTCGGGTCCCTGGTGCTGGAGCAGAGCCTTCATCATCTTCCGGTAGCCTTCCAGGATGCGTGCGCGGCGGGGGTGATCCTGGGGCAGGCTGGTGAGCAATTCCGCCATGCCAGCGGCCACCCAGCCGTTGCCGCGGCCCCAATAAAACTTCACCTCGGGCTCGTGATAGAACAGGCCGATGGGCTCCTGCAGCTTGTCCAGGTAGGCGACCATTTCGAGCGACGAACGGTCCAGGTACTTGGGATCGCCGGTGGCGCGAAAGGCCTGCACCTGAACGATGGTCTCCATGTACATGTCGTCGATCCAGAAACGCGTTTCCGGGGAAAGGCCGTCGGGCCGCGGATTCTCCCACTGCCGGTCGGCAAACCACTTGCCCATGTCGAGGTATTTGGCGTCCTTATTCTCCATGTAGATTTGCAGGGGCACGGCGCCGAAGACCGAGAAGTCTACGTGGGGCGTGCGCTGGATCAAGCCTGCGTTCTCGGGCAGCAGCAGCGGGTCGAAGCGCTTGATCACGGAATCCAGCAGTTCTTTATCGGCGGAGAGGTGCGCGAAGGTCAGGGCGCCATACCAGGCGCACACTTCGGGATAGATGATGCGCGTCAGGTTCTGGTGCGGGCTGGTGACGAAATGCGCGGCCACACGCTTGCCGATTTCGGCAGGCGATGCGCCCACTGGCCAGTTGCCGAAATAGTCCTGCGCGGCGGCATCGGGCAGAGCGGCTTTGGCGAACGAGATCACCGCGCCATCGGGGCCGGTGACGGTCAACAGCGTGGGGTTGCTCGCTGGAGTAGCTTTGGGAGCCATATCCAGGGCAGTCAGGACGTCTCTGGCCTGTTTGAGGTCGGCCACGCCGAACAGGATGCCGGATTTGACATCCGGGCCGGCCGGAGCGATGTCCACTTCCTGTCCGGAATCGCCAGGCATGCGCAGGCGGGCGGGCATACCGTGGTTGATTTCGGTGAAAAGCAACTTTTCCAGGTAGAAGGCGCGAATGACGGCGGCATCGCGCGCCGGCGACGTGGCGCCCACCATCAACAGTGCCACGCGTTTGGAGCCAAGGTGCTTGCCGCGGTCCTCGAAATGACGCGACCCGGGCATGTACTGGGTATACTCGATGGTCTGGCCCTCGGGATCTTTCATGGTCATCAGCATGTTCCCAGCGCCCGCTTTGCGCACCTCCGATACCGTGAGCCCACGCTTGACGTACTCGGCGTGCAGCGTTTCCAGGTTGCTGGATTCGTAACAGACGTGCATGAGGCCGATGGGCTGCGCAGGGTCTGTTCGCGGATACAGTTCGATGAACTGATAATCGTTGACCTTGAGGAACGCCTCGGTGGTGCGATCGCCCTGTTTCATCTCGAAGAACTGGTCGAACCCCAGCTTGTTGTAGAAGGCGCGCGCGGTCTCGAGGTCGGCGACGCGGAAGGCGACGTGAGCGATGCCGCTCTGGTTCGCCGCTTGCGCCCAGCCAAACGGAGCGCAGAAAAGGCCAATCGCTATCAGTGAAGTTCTCATACTCTGAAGATCCGGATCGGCTTCATGATAACGCTATTTCACTGGGTGTTTCAGGCCCCGTTATCGTGATAGTTGCTATCATTATCTCTCATGATTCTCGACAAGTTTAAGCTCGATGGAAAAGTTGCCGTGGTCACCGGCGCAGGGCGCGGCCTGGGCCAGGGCGCCGCGGTGGGCTTTGCCGAAGCCGGCGCCGATGTGGCGGTGGTTGACGTCATCAGTACCGATGAAACTGCCGGCAAGGTTCGCGCGCTGGGCCGCCGCGTGTGCCAGATCCACGCGAACTTGATGGACCGCGCCAGCATCCAGCCGGTGATCGGCCAGGTGGCCGGCGAACTGGGCAGCGTCGATATCCTGCTCAACAACGCAGGAATCATCCGGCGCGGCCCGCTATTGGAGTTCACTGAAAAGGACTGGGACGACGTGATTCAGCTCAACGAGAGCGCGGTCTTCTTCCTTTCCCAGGCGGCAGCGAAGCAGATGGTGGCGCAAGGCCGCGGCGGCAAGATCATCAATATTGCCTCCATGCTCTCTTTTCAGGGAGGCATCCGCGTGCCGTCATACACGGCATCGAAGAGCGCGGTCATGGGGCTGACCAGGTTGATGGCCAATGAACTGGCGCCGCACCACATCAACGTCAATGCCGTGGCGCCCGGCTATATGGCGACGGAGAACACGGCTCCGCTGCGCGCCGACCCGGGCCGCAACGCCGAAATTCTGGGACGCCTTCCGGCCGGCCGCTGGGGCATGCCGGAGGATCTGCAGGGTGCCCTGGTGTTCCTGGCGTCGGCCGCTTCCGATTACGTGACCGGTTACACCCTGGCCGTGGATGGCGGCTGGCTGTGCCGGTAAACCGCATTCTGCGTTCCGGCGCCGCCGTGCTGCTGGCTCTGGCGAGTGCCGCGGCGCAAGCGCCGGGCCGGAGCGAACCAAACTTCTCGCAGCCCTCGCGGGCGCCGGGTGTGGATTACGTGCTGCCCTCGGAAGCTGAGGTCAAGGCCACGCTCGACAGAATCCGCGACTACTTCGTGCGGTCCACGCCATATCGCATCATCGACAGCGCGACAGGCGCGCCCATCACGGACCTGACGAAGCCGCCCAAGAAGACGGCCGCGATCGACCTGCGGTCCGGGCAGTTCAACGACTGGGATTATCCGATGGGCGTGGTGCTGGCGGCCATGCTGCACGCTGCCGAGGTCACGGGTGACGCCGCTTACTCCGACTACGCTTTCAAGAATTTCGATTTCATCTTCGACCACCTGGATTATTTCCGGGCACAGGCGAAGGAGTTCGGGCCGCAAGCCCACGGGTATGCGCGTCTGCTCAACATGCGCGAACTGGATGATTGCGGCGCCATCGGTGCGGCCCTCATCAAGGCGTACAACAAGAAGAAGGACCCGCGATACCGCGCCACCATCGAGACCATCGCGGAGCACATCGCGCACAAGCAGTTTCGCATGCCCGACGGCACCCTGGCGCGCCAGCGGCCGCAGCCCGTATCGCTGTGGGTGGACGATTTGTACATGTCGGTTCCGTTTCTGGCGCAGATGGGCGAGCTCACCGGCCAGCGCTCCTGGTTCGACGATGGCGCGCGGCAGGTGATTCAGGCGTCGGCACGCCTGCAGGATCAGGCGACCGGGCTGTGGGACCACTCCTGGTTTGAGAACACAGTCCCGGACCCCAAATTCTATTGGGGCCGCGGAGCTGGCTGGGCGCTGATGGCCGCGGCGGAGCTGCTGAGCGTGATGCCGGAAAACCACCCCGAGCGGGAACGCGTCCTGGAGATCTTCCGGCGCGGCGCGCAGGGAGCGGCGGCTGCGCAAGGCGGCACGGGTCTGTGGCATCAATTGCTGGACAAGCCCGATAGTTATCTGGAGACTTCGGCCTCGGCGATGTTCACCTTCGCCATTGCGCGCGGGGTGAATCGCGGATGGCTCTCGCCGGTCTACGCTCCCGTGGCGCAAGCCGGCTGGCAGGCGCTGGCGACGCGGGTGCGGCCCGATGGCCGCATCGAAGGCATCTGCGTGAGCACCACCGCCGCCTACGATGCGGTCTACTACTACAATCGCCCCACCGACCTGGGCGCCATGCAGGGCTACGGCCCGACGCTGATGGCCGGGGCTGAGGTGATCGCCATGCTACGCGGCTTCGAGGTGGAGCGCACGCTGAATACGTTCCACTATCGGAAACGCCGGTAGCGCCAGCGATGGTAGCGCCGGCGATCTTGTCGCCGGTGGAATCGAGTAGACTGATCGCATGTCTAAGATCTGGGCCGTTGTGCTATTTGCCGCATCTGCCGCGTCTGGGCAAATGGGCCGAACCTGGCCATCCGAAAAGAAGATCGTCCCCGACCCGGTGACGGGTCTTCCGCTCACCTTTCTGACCAGCACAGATACCTACCACCAATCCAAGATCTATCAGACCCATCGGCAGTGGACCGCGGATGGCCAGTGGCTCATCTTCCGCGGCACGCGCGAGACGGGCTCACAGGCATTCGCCGTGAACGAAAAGACGGGGCTCATCGTGCAGGTGACGGAGACGGGCTTTTCGGGAATGCTGTGCGCCAGCAACAAGACCATGAAGCTCTACGTGCTGGCGAACACGCCACGGCAGATTCTGGAGATCGACCTGGCCAGGCTCTTCGCTGACGTCGCTGCCAAGTCCGTGAAACTGGCGGCGAATTACACGCGCGTCTGCGGAACCATCCCGCCCACGCTTCAGGTGGATGGCAACATGGGCCTGGATGCCAACGATGACTTCATGTACTTCCGGGTGCAGGGGCCCCAGACCACGCAACTGTCGCCGGGGCAGACGCTCCTGCCGGGATTTGGTCCGCGTTTCCGCCAGAGTACGAGTGGCCTGCGGAGCATGAATCTGAAGACCGGGGAAATCAAGTTCATTGTCAATGTGGGCTTCGGAATCGGGCACGTGCAGTCCAATCCGTGGATGCCTGGCGAGATCGTATTCTGCTGGGAGACAGGCGGCAAGGCGCCGCAGCGGACCTGGATCATCAATGCGGATGGGACTGGCCTGCGGCCGCTCTATCCGGAAGCGCCCTACGAATGGATCACTCACGAGGCCGTGATCAGCAGGGATGAAGCGGTCATCGCCATCCTGGGCCACCGCTCCATCGCGAGTGCCACACCGCAATCCGACTGGGGCATCTCCGGAACGTATGAACACCCCACTGGCGTGGCCATCGTGAATCTGCGGACGCGGGAGATGCGGATCGCCGGGCAGGTTCCGGGGTGGTCAAAGGGCCGCTCGGACTGGCATGTGGCCGGGTCGGAAGACGGCCGCTGGGCCGCCTCTGACGACTTCCAGTACGAGGTCTGGCTCTACGACCGGCACAGCGGCGAGGTGAACCTGCTGGCGGGTCCGCAGAAAACCGGCGCGGATCACATTCACCCCACGTTCAATCGCGAAGGCACGAAGATCGAGATTCAATCCGCCCTCATCTCGAAGGACAACCGGTCTCTGAATATCTGCATCGTTCCGGTGCCGAAGACGTTCCTCAATCGGACGTATAGTCTCAAAGCGCCGGAGTGAGGGGCTCGTGGCCGCACGCGAAACTGCATGAAAAACCGGAGTCGGGAAGGCCGGCGGTCTGGCTGCCGGTTGCACGGCCGGCCGGCGACAAGATCGCCGGCGTTACCCAGTCGCCCGACCGGTTTTTCGACGGCCCCCGCCGGCGGGCGAAGCGCGCCGTTGCACCGCCCCGGCCCCTGACCGCCGGCCCCTGGGCCCTGTTTTTCGCCCCGGTCTTCTTCGAGCTACTTCACGAACTTTTGTACGCGCTGGTTGCCGACTTCGGCCACGTAGATCGCGCCCGTGGTATCCACCGCGATTCCGTGCGGTCCATCGAACTGCCCGGCGGCTTTTCCCGCCGCGCCGAGAACTCCCACCACGTCGCCGTTCATGTTCAGCTTCACTACGCGCATGTTCACGCCGTCGGCCATATACACGGCGTCCTCGCGGGCCACGTAGCAGAGTGACCACGGCGACCCGATGCCGGTCCACTTGCCAAGGAGTTTGCCTTCCAGATCGAAAATCTGGATCCGTTGGTTGGTGCGCTCGCCCACCAGCAGCCGGTTCTGCTTGTCCAGCACGATATCGTGCACCAGGTCGAACTCTCCATCGCCGGTGCCCTTATGTCCCCACTGGCCGAGATATTTACCGTCCTTGCTGAAGTGCACCACGCGCGCATTCACATAGCCATCGGAGACGTAGAAATCGCCGTTGGGAGCGAAGGCCACGTTGGTGGGGCGGTTGAAGGCCGTGTGGCTGTCGTTGTCGCCGGTCTTGCCTTCCGTGCCGACCACCATTAACACGCGGCCCTCCGGCGTGTATTTGCGCACCACTTGCCCGGTCACATCCACGCCCCACACGTTGCCTTCGCTATCGATGCGAATGCCGTGCGCCTGTTTGATAGACACGCCTTCCCACGCGCGCAACAGGTTGCCATCGCGATCGAATTCAGCCACGGGGTGGGCGCCCCGGCTGAAGATCCATACGTGATCCTGCCTGTCCACGGTCACTGTGGAGCAGGGGCCGAACGTCCATCCCTGCGGCAATTTGGGCCAGTCTGCCAGTGGTCGATATGGCATGGGCGGTCCGGATTTCAACTGCGCGCCGGCGGGGACGAGAGAGGCCCCGAACAAGGCGAGGGCCATCAGAATCTTCATGCCGCTGAGCGTATCGGAATGCAGGCAGGAAGTCCAGTAAGCCCGACGATCGTTTTGTGGCGTCTGTCAATTAGAGCGGACCGCTTGCGAAGCTGGATGAAGGACCGGCGGCTGGTAACGTCGGCGGTTGCACTGGCCGACCGGCGACAAGATCGCCGGCGTTACCATCGCTCGATCGGTTTTTCGGCCTTGTTAGGGGCCCGCTCGCGGGCAACGATAGGCACGAAAATGGGCGGGATTTTCGAGGAGGGAGGCACGGGTTTGCGGTGGGCCGCGGCTCGGGATTTTCGCGAGAGTCGACGGATGAGGCGAAGGAATGACGGGGAAAACGCGTCAGGATTTCGCTAAGGGGCAAATTCGAGCCAGGCACGAAGATTCGCCAAAAGGCGGCGAATTTCGAGCCTGGCAC
>OKRF01000095.1 GCA_900290315.1 Candidatus Sulfopaludibacter sp. SbA3
TTTCAAGAGAGGCTGTCACCGAATTATCATACAAAGATGGTTCGGCTTCTTATTCCGATTCTGATGGTGCCGGGGGGATTGATGGCGGCGGATTTCGACCAGGCGCAGGCGGACCGATTCGCGCGCATGGCGCTGGACTGCATTCACAAGGAATACCCAAACAAGATTGCGCACGCCATGAACTCCGACGCGGACCTGAAACCGCCGCGGGAGCTGACTCCGGCGTTTTATGGCTGCTACGACTGGCACTCGGCGGTGCACGGACACTGGCTGCTGGTGCGTTCCACACGGTTGTTTCCGGGAGCGCCGTTCGCGGCCGATGCGCGGCGCGCGGTGGGGCAAAGCCTGACGCCGGCCCACATCGCCGAGGAGGTGAAGTATCTGAACGCGGAGGGGCGCGGCTCGTTCGAGCGGCCGTACGGCCTGGCGTGGCTGCTGCAACTTGCCGCCGAGCTGAAGGAGTGGGACGACGCCGATGCGCGCCGGTGGTCGGCCGCACTGGCACCGCTGGAGCAGGCGGTCACGGCGCGGATCGCTTCCTGGCTGCCCAAACTGGAACACCCCGTCCGCACGGGCGAGCACAACCAGACCGCGTTTTCCCTGGGACTGATGCTGGATTACGCGCGCATCGCGCGAAACGCTCCCTTTGGCAGCCTGGTGGAGCGCCGGGCACGGGATTATTACCTGAAAGACAAAGGCTGCCCGATCGCCTATGAGCCCTCGGGAGAGGATTTCCTTTCGCCCTGCCTGGCTGAAGCGGACGTGATGCGCCGCATCCTACCGCCGGGCGAGTTCACCGGGTGGTTCGCCGCCTTTCTGCCACACATCGGCCTGGAGCCGACTCATGTGGCCGATGTGACGGACGGCAAACTGTACCACCTGGCGGGGTTGAATCTGAGCCGCGCGTGGATGCTGGACGGGATCGCTTCGCAGTTGCCGGGCGAGCGGCGCAAACCGCTGGCGGCGCTTTCGGCAAAGCTGCGCGAGACAGGCCTGGCGAGCATCAAGAGCGAACATTACGAAGGCGGCCACTGGCTGGGCAGCTTCGCCGTATACCTGGTGAGCACGCGGGGATTGCGCTAAAACTGACGCGATCGAAGAAAAAATCTCCCACGATGACCCAAATGCCACTTGTTTTGCGCATATACCTATAGAGGGCAGAAAGCCCGGGGCGGTGGATGGTCCTTAACTTCTCGCGATCATGGGTGGGTCGGGTATCGGCAGCTACCAGGCTGGCTTCGTGGTGACGATAAGGGCCAATACACCGCCCTACTTCCTATCGCGGCGTACGCTGACGAGGGCGACGCTTCCCAGAATGACTGCCGTTCCCAGGGCGGTGCGCCACGTCACGGCCTCGCCCGCCAGGGCCCATCCCAGCAGCACGGCGACCAGGGGGTTGACGTACGAGTGGGTGGAGACGACCGCGGGGGAACTCACCTCCAGCAGCCACACATAGGCCGTGAAGGCGACCAGCGATCCGAACACAACAAGGAACGCCAGCGACAGGAGCGACCGCGCGGTGAAGGCCTGCGGGTGCAAGCGGCTGCCCTCGCCCATGCTGAGTCCTATGGTCCAAAGCAGCACGCCTCCGGAGACCATCTGCATGGCTGCGAACATGGGCGCGGGCGTGTGCAATTTCACGCCGCGGGCGTAGATGGCGCTAACGGCCCATAGAATCTCGGCCGCCAGGATTGCCAGGGCGCGCAGGCCTTCGGGATGCGGTCCGGTGAAGTCCATGGGGATGAGCACGGCGACTCCGGCGAAGCCCAGTGCGATGCCGGAGAGGACGCGCGGGTTCAACTCGCTTTCCTGCCCGCGCAGCGGCGCCAGCAGCACCATCCAGATGGGCAGGGTGGATGAGAGGAGCGCGGCCAGTCCCGAATCCACGCGCATTTCGGCCCACGCCAGCAGCCCGTGGCATCCCAGAAAACAGCATGCGCCGGCGAAGAGCGTGGGGAGCCACAGGCGCGGCTCCGGCCGTACGCGCCAGGCGAGCCAGGCGAACAGGAGCATGCCCGCCACCAGGTGGCGCGTTCCCATGGTCAGCAGCGGCGGCAGCGT
The DNA here is from genome assembly GCA_900290315.1 of Candidatus Sulfopaludibacter sp. SbA3. Lineage (GTDB taxonomy): Bacteria > Acidobacteriota > Terriglobia > Bryobacterales > Bryobacteraceae > Sulfopaludibacter. Next base: position 2,062 of record OKRF01000095.1, read on the forward strand.
TTGCACCGCGAAGCGAATGGCCAGGAAGGTGGAGCCCCAGATGAAATAGATGGCTCCGAAGGCGAGCAGCAACTTGACCCGGCTGTGGTCAGACCGCATGCCCTATTGTGCCAGGAGTCAGAAAAACCGGGGTTGGGGATGGGGGTTGCGGATGTGATCTAGTTTTCGGCCGGCTTTTCGGCGCGCTCGATGCCGATCATCTCAACCGGTCCTTTCTGCGACACCAGGCGGAGCCCCAGAGCCTCCTGCAGGGCGCTGCCGAGCGAGGGCAGCGAGCCTTCGGTTTGAACGGGAGCTTCGCCGGAGCGCAGTTGCAGGTCATCGGGCGCCCACTCCAGCTTGTAATCGAATGTGCCTGGGAGCCCCGTCTGGTCGATCACGGGACGGCCCAGGATCCACGATAGGGCCTCCGTCAGGTGCTCCAACGGCGCGTTTTGCGCGGTGATCTGATGACGCTGAAAGAGGCGGAACATCACCGGCACGGAAGTGTCTTTGGTCGGCTGCACCTTCGGGCCGCTCTTGCCAGGCTGCAGCAGGTAGACTGGCTGGTCTTTCGTTTCGCGGCGGATGGTCAGGCTGAAGCGCTGCTCCAGCAGCTTTTGCAGCATCGCCATGAGCTCCTTTTCGGGGGGCGGCGCGGCGGAATCGGGGGCCTTGGCTTCGACGTCGAAGCGATCGGTATCGATCCATTTCGGGCCGCCCGACACCTGGTAGTCGTAGACGTGGTACGCCGCACCGATCAGTTGCTTGAGCGACACGTTCTTGGCGCTGAGCCGGCCGGGGAGAGGCTGGATGGAGTATCCGCGCACGCCCGATTGAGCTGCCTTATGGATGCGGAGTCGAAGGCCGGTGCGCTTGACTGCGCGTCGAGCGCGATCGAGGCGGCGGCTATCGCCAAGGCGATTCGCGAAGTTGACGTCATGTTTTGAGGTGGACGCTGCGAGAGTTGTTTTGTACCGGTGGGCAGCTTCAAAATATCTCGGCATCAAGATAAGTGATGCTAAGATTATGGAGGGATTCCCATGCCGACCTCCGCCACTCACCTTTGGTTAATTCTTTGGAAGGCGTACGAGGCTTTGAGCGAGCATGCCGTGCGGCACATTTCCGGCCTGGGAATGGGCTTCTCCGATTTCGCGGTGCTGGAAGCGATTCTGCATAAGGGACCGTTGCCGGTAAATACGATCGGCGGCCTGGTGCATCTGACGAGCGGTTCCATTACCGCGGCGGTCGACCGGTTGGAAGCGAAGGGACTGGTGGAGCGCCAGAACGATCCCAGTGACCGCCGGGCGCGCATTGTGCATCTCACGGCGTCCGGGCGCAAATTGATCTCGTGCGCGTTTGCCGATCACGAAGACGCCATGGAACGCGCTTGCGCGGGTCTTGCTCCAGAGGAACGAAGTCAAGCCGCGGCTCTACTGAAGAAATTGGGGCTGCATGCTAAGGCGGACTTGGAGAAGACGGGACGGCTTGCGTAAGGGATCGCGGGAAGCTCATTTGGTAAGGAGCAGATTCTGGCTAGGCTAGGCTGGTATCCAGATACCTTCCGTGGCGACTATTTCGGCCCCTGTGGGACAGACGATCGGCTTCTTGTCGTCTGTCTTGTTCAGGCTGTGCGGGCATTTTCGCGCCGCTGCCGCCAAGATCGCCGGCTGGCCCGACAGACGACACAAAACGATCGTCTGTCCGACGAGGCTAGCTCCTGGTGAACTCGGCGAGCGCTTCCACCTTCCGCTTTGCCGCGCTGGAGTCGATCGATACCGCGGCGATAGCCATCCCCTCGAGGAACGTTTCGACTTTGCCAGCGGCCACAAGGGCAGCGGCCGCATTCACCAGGACGATGTCGCGAGGGGCACCGGGCTCTCCCGCCAGGACGGCGCGGGCGATTTCGCAATTGCGCTCGCCGCTGCCGCCGAGCAGTTCGTCCCGATTCGCACGGCGGATGGCGAAGTCGGAGGGTTCGAGCGTGCGCCTGTCCACACGTCCCTCGCGAATCTCGAAGGCCAGGGTGGGACCGGTGGTGGTGATTTCATCCAATCCATCCCAGCCGTGGACCACGAACCCGTGCTTCAGCCCCAACAATGCGAGCGCACCCGCCAACAATTCCGCTGCGCGATCGGACGGCGCGCCGACCAACTGCGCTGTGGCACCCGCGGGATTGGTGAGCGGGCCGAGCAGGTTGAACACCGTGCGGATCTTCAGGTCCACACGCACGGGATGGGCGTGCTTCATGGCCGTGTGAACCGCGGGGGCCAGCAGAAATCCAATGCCCACTTCGCGGATGGCGCGCGCGGACTGCTCGGGCGGGAAGGCGGTATTGATGCCGAGCGATTCCAGCAGGTCGGCGCTGCCGCAACCCTTGGCGCTGGTGACGGCGCGGTTGCCGTGTTTGGCCACGTGGACGCCGGCGCCGGCCACTACAAAGGCCGCTACGGTGGAGATGTTAAATGTTCCGGCGCCATCTCCACCGGTTCCGCAGGTATCCAGAATGGCGGTCCCGTTGAGCCCGGCGTTGACGGGCACGGCCTTTTCGCGCATGGCGCGGGCAAAGCCCACCAGCTCGTCCACCGTCTCGCCTTTGGTTCGTAAGGCCATCAGAAAGCCGGCGATCTGGGGCTGGCTGGCCTCTCCGCTGAGGATGCTCCGCATGGCTTCCCGCGCGTCGCCGGCGGAAAGATCTTCGCGTTGAGACAGGCGTTCCAGATACGGCAGAAGGGACATGATGTTATATTGAAAATTCCGGCTGTTGGCCATACTAACACAGCAGATTTTCCATGAAAATTCACGAGTATCAAGCAAAGGCCATTTTGGGCCAATACAACGTTCCTGTGCCGCGCGGTGAGGTCGCCTTCACCGTGGAAGAGGCGGAAGCGGCGGCGAAGAAACTGGGCGGCAGCGTGGTGGTGAAGGCGCAGATTCACGCCGGCGGACGCGGCAAAGGCGGCGGCGTGAAGGTGGCCAAAGACGCGGCGGAAGCGCTGGAACTGGCGCGCAAGATTCTGGGCATGAACCTGGTGACGCACCAGACCGGGCCGGAAGGGCGCACTGTGCAGCGCCTGCTGATTGAGGAAACGCTGCCCATCGAGCGCGAACTGTACCTGGGAATCGTGCTGGACCGGGTGCAGGGCAAGCCGGTCTTCATGGCATCGGCGGCGGGCGGCATGGAAATTGAGGAAGTGGCCGCCAAGACGCCGCAGCTGATTCTCAAAGAGACGCTGCAGCCGGGCATCGGGCTGGCGTCCTACCAGGCGCGCAAACTGGCCTTCGGCATCGGCATTCCCGCGGCGAGTGTCAACGGCGCGGCGGCGGCGATGGCGGCACTGGCGAAGGCGTGCCTGGCGATGGACGCCTCGCTGGCGGAAATCAATCCCTTCATCCTCACCAAAGATGGCAAGGTCTACGCACTGGACGCCAAGATCAACTTCGACGACAACGCGCTCTATAGGCACAAGGAACTGCTGGACCTGCGCGACCTGAATGAAGAGGATCCGCTGGAAGTGGAAGCGTCGCGCTTCGGCCTCAACTACATCAAGCTGGATGGCACGGTGGGCTGCATGGTGAACGGCGCGGGCTTGGCCATGGCCACCATGGACATCATTAAATATGCCGGTGGCAGTCCCGCGAATTTCCTGGATGTGGGCGGTGGCGCCAGTGCCGAGCAGGTGAAGAACGCGTTCCGCATTCTGCTCACCGACAAGCATGTCCACGCCGTGCTGATCAACATCTTCGGCGGCATTCTGCGGTGCGATACGCTGGCCTCGGGCGTGGTGGCGGCGGCGCGCGATCTCAATATCCAGGTGCCGATTGTGGTGCGCATGGAAGGCACCAACGTGGAGTTGGGACGCAAGATCCTGATGGAGTCCGGCCTGAATTTCACGGTGGGACAGGACATGCTCGACGCCGCGCAAAAAGTGGTGAAGCTGGCGGCGCAATAGGAAAAGGTAAGAATGAGCGTACTCGTAGACCAAAATACTCGATTGATCGTCCAGGGATTCACGGGAAAGGAAGGCACCTTCCACGCGCAGCAGGCCATCGCGTACGGCACCCAGGTGGTGGGCGGCGTAGTGCCGGGCAAGGGTGGGGCCACGCACATGGACCTGCCAGTGTTCGACACCGTGGCGCAGGCCGTGCAAGAGACTGGAGCGAACGCCACCGTGATCTTCGTGCCGCCGCCCTTCGCCGGTGACGCCATCATGGAAGCGGCCGATGCCGGCCTGCCCCTGGTGGTCTGCATCACCGAAGGCATTCCCACGCTGGATATGGTGCGCGCCTGGGAGTTTCTGAAAGGCAGGAACACGCGCCTGATCGGACCCAACTGCCCGGGCATCATTTCACCGGGCAAATGCAAGATCGGCATCATGCCGGGGCATATCCATAAGGAAGGGAATGTGGGCGTGGTTTCACGCTCCGGCACCCTGACCTATGAAGCGGTGGGACAGTTGACCAAGCTGGGGATCGGACAATCCACCTGCATCGGAATCGGCGGCGACCCCATCATCGGCACCAATTTCCTGGATGCGCTCACGCTGTTTAATAACGATCCCGATACGCACGCTATTGTGATGATCGGCGAGATCGGCGGCAATGCGGAAGAGACGGCGGCCGCTTATGTGAAAGCCGTGACGAAGCCGGTGATCGGCTTCGTGGCGGGCCAGACGGCGCCGCCGGGACGCCGCATGGGCCACGCGGGCGCGATTATCGCGGGCGGCTCGGGCAAGGCATCCGACAAGATCAAGGCCATGGAGGACGCGGGCATCACGGTCTGCTCCACTCCGGCCGATATAGGGGAGAAAGTTCAAAGCCGTTTATGAGTGTCGAACGCACGTTTTCCATCATCAAGCCTGACGCCGTGGCTGCCGGGCAGGCCGGAGAGATTCTGGCCATGATCCAGAAGGCCGGTTTCAAAGTACTCGGCCTGCGCATGACGCGCCTCACGGAAACTCAGGCGCAGGGTTTCTATGCCGTTCACAAGGAGCGGCCGTTCTTCGAAGGCCTGGTGAAGTTCATGACCGAGGGTCCCATCATTGTGATGGCGCTGGAGCGCGAAGACGCAGTCAAGGGACTGCGTGAAGTGATGGGCGCCACCAACCCGGCCAACGCGGCCGAGGGCACCATCCGCAAGCGCTTCGCCGCGAATATCGAGCGCAATTGCATTCACGGTTCCGACGCGCCGGAGACGGCCGCGCAGGAATTGGCATTTTTCTTCAGCACCGCAGATTTACTCTAAACAACCGTGAGTATCAGGGTCGGTATCGTATCGGAAAGCTCGCCGGGCGAGAGGCGCGTCGCGATGGTTCCGGGCGCGTTCTCCGTCCTCAATAAAAGCGGGGTGGAGTTTCTGATGGAAGCGGGGGCGGGCGCTCGTGCCGGCTTCCTGGATTCCGAATACGCCGAAAAGGGCGTGCGGCTCGCCGCGCGCGAAGAGGTGCTGGGGGCAGCAGACGTGGTGCTGCAGGTGCGCAGTCCCGGCGCCAATCCAGAGACGGGCGCGGGCGATCTGGCGGGGTTCCATAGCGGCCAGATCGTGATCGGTTTCGGCGAACCCCTGACGGCGCTGGATGCCGGACGCCGGCTGGCCCAGGCGGGCGTGACTTTCCTGGCAATGGAATTGATGCCGCGCATCACGCGCGCTCAGAGTATGGACGCGCTCTCCTCGATGGCTACCATCGCGGGCTACAAGGCGGTGTTGATTGCCGCCGATTCCCTACCCCGCATGTTCCCCATGCTGATGACCGCCGCGGGCACTGTGGCGCCAGCGCGCGTCCTGGTGGTGGGCGCAGGCGTGGCCGGACTGCAGGCCATCGCGACGGCGCGCCGTCTGGGGGCGGTGGTGAGCGGGTACGATATTCGCACCGCGGTGAAGGAGCAGATCGAGAGTCTGGGCGCGCGCTTCGTGGTGCTGGACGTGCAGCCGGATGCGGCGGAAGACAAGGGCGGCTACGCCAAGGCCATGAGCGAAGACTTTTACCGCCGCCAGCGCGAGGCCATGGCGGGCGTTCTGGCCGAGCAGCACGTGGTGATCACCACCGCGGCAGTGCCTGGCCGGAAAGCGCCCATCCTGATCACCGGCGAAATGATGACGCGCATGGCGCCCGGCTCGGTGATTGTCGATATCGCCGCCGAACGCGGCGGCAACTGCGAGCTCACCCGTCCCGGGGAAGTGGTGGTGGAACGCGGAGTCAGCATTCACGGCCCGCTCAATCTGCCTTCCACCATTCCGTACCACGCCAGCCAGATGTACGCCAAAAATATCGCCACTTTCCTGAAGTACCTGATCAAAGACGGCAAGGTGGCGCTGCCCGCGGACGATGAGATTGTGCGCGAAACGCTGGTGACGCAGGGCGGCGAAGTGGTGCATGCCCGCGTGCGCGAGTTGATGGGACTGCCGGCATTGCAAGCAGTGTAAGGAGCGTTCATGCCTTCGAATCTCGAATTGGGATTGTACGTTTTCATGCTGGCCACCTTCGTGGGGCTGGAGGTGATTCGCAAGGTCTCGCCGCTGTTGCACACGCCGCTCATGTCGCTGACCAACGCGATTTCGGCCATCAGCGTGGTGGGCGCGATTCTGATCACGGGCGCGGCGGGGGCCACTACTCTGAGTAAGGTGCTGGGCTTTATCGCCATCACCGCCGCCGTGACCAACATCGTGAGCGGCTTCCTGATCACGGATCGGATGCTGAAAATGTTCAAGAAGCGCCCCGGCGAGGAAAAGAAGTAATGTCGCACCTGGTCCATTACATCTACATCGTTTCCGGGGCGTTGTTCATTCTGTCGTTGAAGTGGATGAATCATCCGGCCTCGGCGCGGCGCGGCGTGTTTGCGGGCGAGTTCGGCATGATCCTGGCCATCTCCGGCACGCTGATCTCGCAGGACGTCCACAANNGCGGTCCCGCAGCGGACCGCCATGTCGCACGCCTGCGGCGCTCTGGCCGCTGCGCTGGTGGGCACGGCGGAGTTTTACCAGCGGCAGCCGCATGCCTCGACGGAGCTGAGCGGGTTCGTGATGGTGGCGCTGATTGTGGAAACGCTGCTGGGTTTCCTGACTTTCACGGGCAGCCTGATGGCTATGGGCAAGCTGCAGGAGGTGCTGCCGCAACGGCCCATCACGTATCCCAAGCAGAACGTGATCAACTTTCTGCTATTCGCGATCGCGCTGGGGCTGGGCATCCGGCTGATACTGGTGCCCACCGATACGTACCTGTTCCCGGTTTTCGGAGGCCTGGCGCTGGTGTTCGGCGTGTTGCTGATCATCCCCATCGGCGGCGCCGACATGCCCACCGTCATCGCGCTGTTGAACTCGTACGCAGGACTCTCCGCCTGCGCCATGGGATTCGCGCTCGATAACAAACTGCTGATCATCGCGGGCGCATTGGATGGCTCGTCGGGCCTCATTCTCTCCATCATCATGTGCAAGGCCATGAATCGCTCGTTCACCAACGTGCTGTTCGGCGCGTTCGGGCAGATTCAGGCAACGGCGGTGAAGACGGAGAATCGGCCGGTGCGCAGCGCCAGCCCGGAAGAGGCCGCGTCCATTCTGGAGGCTGCGGGCAGCGTGATCATCGTGCCGGGATACGGCCTCGCGGTGGCGCAGGCGCAGCACAAGATCCGCGAGCTGTTTGACAACCTGACCCGCCGCGGCGTGGATGTGAAGTTCGCCATCCATCCGGTGGCGGGCCGCATGCCCGGGCACATGAACGTACTGCTGGCGGAGGCTGACATTCCCTACGACCGGTTGTTTGAGATGGACGACATCAACGGCGAGTTCCCGCAGTGCGACGTGGCACTGGTGATCGGCGCGAATGACGTCACCAATCCCGCCGCACGCACCGACAAGGGCAGTCCGATCTACGGCATGCCGATTCTGGACGTCGATAAGGCGCACACCGTGATGGTGATCAAGCGTTCCATGAGTCCCGGGTTTGCGGGCATCGACAACGATCTGTACTACATGGACAGGACGTTGATGCTGTTCGGCGACGCGAAGGTGTTTGTCAGCGAGATTCTGAAAGAGCTCCCGGCGAAGGTGGCGGCGTAAAGCTGGCGTCTTTCGACGCCAAGCCTCGCTACAATTGAGGAGGCCATGCCCGATTCCTGTACTTGTTGCTGCGGCAGCGCTGTGCTCGGCAATACAACGGTGCCGGTTGGATTGGCGTGCACCCGCTGATCGTGGATCTCCTCATCGAATTCAAGAGGCTGGAAAAAGGTTCGCCCGGCGGGAGCCGCTATGACGAATAGTCTGAGTGCGGCTCAATTCGAGGAGACCATCGACGGGGTAACAGCGCGCATCCGGGAATGGGTGGCTTTAGGGGTCCCCGGGATTGTTTGGATTCGGTACGTCTCCGAGGCTAGTCGCGACGTGGTTCTCGATCGCCTGTCGGCAGATCGGCCAATCGAGCGAATCGAATTCCATCCGCCTGACCCGAGAGACAGCGCGAACTGGTTCGAGGAGCAACTGAGAGGCACAACGGTAGGGGAGCGGCTCCCGGTAGTTGCGGTGCTGTTTTCGCGCCTGTTGGGGGCCGGCGAAGAGGGAGTTTCGGCCGCATTTCGATCGCTCAATCTCGGACGGGAAACGATCGCTCGCTTGCCGATCATTCAACTTTGGTGGATGCCCGCATCTGCCGCTCCCAGGGCGGTAGCGGAGGCGTTGGATTTGGCGTCGTGGTTTCAGATCAGAATGACACTGGGCGAGATTGGGTTCGATCGGGACGCTGAACCGTCATCGCGGGGGATGCAGACGTCGCGGGGCAGTATCGGCGATGAGTCTGTCGAGAGTCTGGAAGAGGCCGTCGCGAGGCAGCGCCGGCTTGCCGAGTCGGATGCCCTTTCGTATTTACCGCAACTCGCAGCGGCGTTAACCAGACTGGCGAATGTCTACCGCGAGAATCGGCAATTGGAGGAGGCCGAGGCGGCTTATGTGGAGTCGCTCTCGATTTACCGTCGGCTGGCGGACGCGGACCCCGATACCCACCTGCCGGATGTGGCAATGGCCGCGAATAATCTGTCCAACAGCCTCAGTGGCCTCGGCCGCCGCGAGGAGGCGCGCGCAATCGCTGAGGAATCCGTCCGCATCCGCCGCCAACTCGCGCAAGAACGCCCCGATGCCTTCCTGCCCGATTTGGCGAGCTCCCTGAATAATCTGGCCATCAGGCTAAGCGATGTCAGCCGCCACGACGAGGCGCTGGCATTCGTTGAGGAATCTGTTCGCATTCGACGCCAACTCGCGCAAGAACGGCCCGATGCCTTCCTGCCCGATTTGGCGAGCTCCCTGAATAATCTGGCCGCCATCCTCAGCGACCTCCGCCGCCGCGAGGAGGCGCTGGCATTCGTTGAGGAATCCGTCCGCATTTATCGCCAACTCGCGCAACAGCGCCCCGACGCCTTCCTGCCCGATCTGGCACTGTCCCTGAATAATCTGGCCGCCGGGCTCAACGATCTCGGCCGCAACGAGCAGGCGCTGGCAGTCGCTGAGGAATCCGTCCGCATCTATCGCCAACTCGCGCAAAAACGCCCCGACGCTTTCCTGCCCGATTTGGCCCGATCGCTTGCCGTTTTGGGAGGGGTGCTCTTGCAGGACCGCCCCACCGAGGCGATGGAACCGCTGGCGGAAGCGATCCACATTCTCACTCCCTTATTCTCGCGACTCCCCGAGGCGCATGCGCGCCTGATTCGGTTCATCCGTGGCCTATATATACGCGCCACACAATCTGCCGAGGTGGCCCCCGACGAGGCGCTTCTCGCTCCCGTGGCCGCAATTCTCGAAAAGCTCCCTATGGTGGAGCCTTCAAATCCCGAATAGGTTCGGCTTCGTGGCGGCCTCCGGCGAAGGCGGCCGTGTAGCGCCGTTACGCCGCCTTGACGAAATCCAGCGGGTACGGGCGATTGCGGCGGGGATTGTTCGGAAGGTACAGAATGCAGATCACGGAGCCTTCGTCTGGCGGTTTGCCGTCGCTGAGGCTGGTATAGAGAGTCTCCTGGCGGGTACCGCCTCCCGGCAGGCGAAACTCGTAGGTGTAGCGGTAGGTGACTCCGCCGCGGCCGGTCGGCGTAGCGACGCAACGGGTCACGGCCGCCGGCGCCGTGTCTCCGTTCGCCAACAAATAGGACTGACGCCACAACATCCACAGCAGCCAGGCACCAACCACTGCGAATGCGGTGCTTACCATCAGAGGGAATTCCCAGGCCGGCGAGTGGGTGGGCGGATCCGCGGCTGGGTAAACGTAGGTGGGGTCGGACGCGAGGTAGCGAACGGCGATGGGCGCGCCGACTTGCAGACTCCGCCAGTGCTGCCACGCGATCAGGTTGTGGCCTTCGTACGCCTGGCGGGTCACCGTGTATCGATACGCCACGTAGTAACTATGGAATCTCCCGCGCACCTCCCACAGACGCGTCACCGCGGCCTGAGTCTCCAGTCCCTGAGTGGCCATACGGGCCGCCTCGCGCCCGGCTGCCGCATCAATGCGCCGGCCGGCCATAGTGCCCTCGATCCCTTCGGCGATCCCACCCAGCACCAGCAGGGTAGCGGCCGCGAAGATCCACCTTCCCCCGCCGGTCAGACGGACGGGGCGCGGCAGGGAATGACCAAGTTCATCCGGGGGCATCCAACTTTGCGAGAGTCTCGCCGGCATTTCTGTAATTTGACCTTAGTTCATGCCTAACTGCTCGAACAGGAAGCTGAAGACGTCGGCGTCCTGGGAGATCCGTTCCGTCAACGGCGTGCCGAACCCGTGTCCGGTGTTGGAACTCGTGCGGAGAAGGATGGGTAGGTTGGAATGCGTGGCGGCTTGCAGGCGCGCCGTCATCTTGCGCGAGTTCATGGGATCGACGCGGCCATCGTTGTCGCCGGTCAGGAAGAGCACAGCCGGATAGTCGGTGCCATCCTTGACGCGGTGGTACGGGGAATAGGTGTGCAGCGCACGGAACTGATCGCCTTCCTTCACCGTTCCGAACTCGGTGACGTTGAACGCTCCGTTGGGGAACGTCTCCACGCGCAACATGTCGTAGATGCCGACGTGGCTCACCACGGCGCGGAACAGGTCGGGCCGCTGGGTGAGCGCGGCGCCCATCAGCAAGCCGCCGTTGCTGCCGCCTTCGATGGCCAGCTTTCCAGGCCTCGTGTACTTGGCCTGGATGAGGTATTGGGCGCACGCCAGAAAATCGTCGAAGACGTTTTGCTTGCGCGTCAGCCGGCCAGCTTCGNNCCCCACCGCGCAGATTGGCCACCACCCACACGCCACCGTGATCGAGCCAAAGGCGGCGGCGCGATTCAAAATCGGGCGAGATGCTGATGTTGTAACCGCCATAGCCGGTGAGCAGGACAGGGTTGCCGCCATCCAATTTGGTCCCTTTACGGCGCAGAATGCTCATGGGCACGCGGGTGCCGTCTTTGGAGACGGCGAACTCGCGAACCACTTCGGTATCCGCGAAGGCCGCTGACGAAGTCGCGAACAACCCAGTCTTTTTGACACCACCGCCGGCGGGATCGTAGCGATACCAGGCGGAGGGCGCGACGAAGCTTTCGTTCTCAAACAGAAGCTGGCCGCTCTTGCCGGGCACCAGTTGGCCGACTGAGGATACAGCGGGGATGTCCACGGTCTTGGCTTCCTTGCCGGATTCCTTTGCGAGCAGCTTCGAGGGTCCTCCGTCCATGTAGCGCACGTACAAGTACCGGCCGGCGGCCAGAAAGCCATCGATGGAGGATGGGCCCGGGGCCACTACGGTATTTGCAGCCGCTAAGGAAAAGGCTGGCGGCGTCAGGGCGAGTATCTTGCCCAAGGGCGCATCCTGGCGGGAGAGCAGGTAGAGCGTGTCGCCGGGACCAAAAGCCGCTTCGGAGACTTTGTCGGAGAGGCGAGTCACCTGGCTCCATGGGCCTGCGGGGCCGAGGACATAGTGCGCGAACTCGCCGCCATCGCCATTGGCCATGCGCGCCATCACGAATTTTCCATCGTCGGAAGGGGCCAACTGGATTTCGGCAATCCGGGAAAACTCCTTCCCGAGCGCGTAGGCATCCGCGTTTGCCGGTGAGCCGATGCGGTGAAAGTAGACCTGCTGGAAGAAATCCAGGTCCGCCGGAGGACGCTCGCCGGCGCGCGGGTAGCGCGTGTACCAATAGCCGGTGGCGTCGGCGTTCCATGCCACGCTGCCCCCGGCGGTAGCGCCGTTGACGCGCGGAACGGCGTCGTCCACCTGCTTGCCGGTGGCGACGTTGAATACCGAGACCGAACCCACTTCGCTGCCGCCTTTGGAGAGCGAGACCGCCACCAGTTTCCCATCGAGGGAGGGTTCGTAGAAATCGATGGTGGTGCCGCCAGTGGGATCGATGACGTTGGGGTCGACGATGGCGCGCGCCGAAGCAGGCTCATCGGGCGAGGACAACGTCACCAGAAACGCCTGCAGTTTGGGTGGCTGGTTCTTGATGGCGAAGAGAGCGCCGCCGCGGGCGATGAGGGCGCTGAAGCGCACCGATTGATCCTGATACAGCGAGGCGAGCCGGTCCACCACGGCCCTGCGCATGGGCAAGCGGCCCAGGTAGGCACGGGTGCGCGCGTTCTGGGCGTCGGTCCACTGGCGGACGTCGCGATCGGCCGCGGGTTCGAGCCAGCGATAATCGTCGGTTACCTTGACTCCGCTGTAATCGTCGGTTACCGGCCTCTTGGGGGTTGCCGGAATGGGTGGCAACTGGTCGGCCGCGGAGAGTATGGTGCACGCTGCCAGCACGGCTCCGGAGCGAACTCGCAATGTCATTGGACCGCCTCTCTGTTGAATTCGGTGATTGCGTAGCCTGTCACCGCATTAAAAGGATACACCGGGGGGCAAAAAGCGGGAAGAAATGCCGCAGCCGAGGCGTCATAGTAAAGTAGCGGATGCCGATTATGGTGCTGGAAGGACAGGAGCGGGAACTCGTTGAAGCCTGCCAACGCGGCGACCGCGAAGCCTTTCGCACGCTGTTCGAAACCTACAAGAATAAAGTCTACTCGGTGGCGCTGCGCTTCGCCGGCGAAGAAGCGGCCGCCATGGATATCGCCCAGGACACCTTCGTCAAGCTCTTCTCTTGCATCCGCGATTTCCGCGGCGATTCCGGCTTCGAAACCTGGGTCTACCGCATGGTGGTCAATAGCTGTCTGGACCAGAAGCGCCGCACGCGCCGGCTGATTCCGTTGGCCGATGAGTTGATGGCCACACTGCGGGCCACGGGCGACGTGCTGGCGCAGATGCTGCGCGACGAAATCGGCAATCGCGTACGCGCGGCGGTGGAAAAGCTGGCGCCCGATTTGCGCATCGTCATCGTACTGCGTTACACCGAAGGGCTCGCCTATGATCAGATCGCCGAAGTGCTGGGCTGCTCGCAGGGCACGGTAGCTTCGCGGCTCAATCGTGCGCACAAAGCGCTGGAGCGGCGGCTGTCTCATCTGGCCAAAGGAGGCTCCCATGCCTGAGTGGCTGGAACGGGAACTCACGGTGAGCCTGGCGCCCGTGGAAGCCCCCGATACTTTGCGCCAGCGGATTTTGCGGCCGCGGCCGGCCATCCCGGCAAGGCGCGTCTCCGCCTTTCTGATTGCCGCGGCCATGGTGGTGCTGAGCGCCGGCGCAGTCTGGCTCTCCGCCCGGCAGCCTGCTCGTGTTACGCCGGCGCGCTGGAATGCGGGCGTACGGGTACAACTCACCGGCCATAACTGCGTGCTCTGTCACACGCTGTAACCGGCGACAAGATCGCCGGCGCTACCAACGCCTTATGGAAAACACGGGGTACCTCTGTCTTCTGCTGGCCCTCGCTTTCTGCCTGTACGCCGCGGCAGCCTCGCTGATGCGCGGCAATCGACTGCTCATGCTGAGCGCCGAACGCAGCGTCTACGCCGTCTGGTTCTGCCTCACGGTGGCGTCGGCGATTCTGGTTCATGCGTTCCTTACGGACGACTATCGTTTCGCTTACGTCGCTTCCAACAGCAATCACGCCATGTCCGCGTCGTACAAGTTCGCGGCGTGGTGGGGCGGACAGGAAGGCTCGCTGCTGTTGTGGAGTTGGCTGCTCTCCTGCTACGCCGCCATCGCGGTGCGCCAAGGCCGGTCTCCCCTCATCCTGGTGCTCTCCACCACGCAGGCCTTTTTCCTGATTCTCAACACCTTCGTGGCCAACCCGTTCCAGATGCTGGCGGTGTTAGGAATGCCCACCGCGGTGCCGGATGGCGTGGGCCTCAACCCGCTGCTGCAATACCCGCTGATGCGCATCCATCCGCCCATCCTATATCTGGGATATGTCGGCATGGTGGTGCCGTTCGCCTTCTCCATGGGGGCGCTGCTGTATCGCCGCAAGGACACGGCGTGGCTGCAGACGGCGCGCCGCTGGACGCTGATGACGTGGCTGTTCCAGGGCACGGGAATCGTGCTGGGAGCGCGCTGGGCGTACGCCGCGCTCGGGTGGGGCGGCTATTGGAGTTGGGACGCGGTCGAAAACGCATCGTTCCTTCCCTGGCTCAGTTCCACGGCGTACCTGCACTCGGTGATGATGCAGGAAAAACGCGGGATGCTGCGCATCTGGAACGTAGTGCTGGTCTCCTCTTCGTTCTTCCTGTGCATCTTCGGCACCATGATGACGCGGAGCGGGCTGGTGGATTCGGTGCACGCTTTCGCCAAGAGCTTCATCGGAAACTGGTTCACCGGATTCCTGACCATGGGAATCGCGGCGACGGTGTACCTGATTCTCTCGCGGCTGGACTATCTGCGGGGCGATGCGCGCATGGAGAACGTGGTCTCGCGCGAATCCAGCTTCATGCTGAACAACCTGCTGCTGCTGGCAAGCTGCATCGCCATCTTGTGGGGCACGCTGTTCCCGGTGATCTCGCAATTCACCAGCGGGCAGAAGATCACGCTGGAGAAGCCGTGGTTCAACCGCATCATGACGCCGCTGGGCCTGGCCTTGTTGCTGCTCATGGGCGTAGCTCCGCTGTTGCCCTGGCGGCGCGCCTCACTGGAAACCCTGCGGCGCACGTTTCGGATTCCCGGCCTGGGCGGTCTGGCGATGGCCGCCGCGCTATGGGCACAGGGCGTCCCGTTCGGTTACGCCCTGGTCAGCTTCGCGCTTTGCACCTTCGTGACTCTCACCATCCTGATGGAGTTCTTCAAGGGAAGTCGCGCCATCGCCGCCAAAGAGGGCACGCCCTTCGCACTTGCCATGGTCACATTGACGCGCCACAACACGCGGCGATACGGCGGATACATCGTGCACCTGGGGATCGTCCTGATCTTCGTCGGGCTCACTGGCGCGGCTTTCAATCGTGAGACGAAGGCCGAGATCCGCATCGGCGACCGGCTGCAGGTTGGCGCCTACACACTGCATGTACGCCGGATCGAGAGCGGCGAAGATAGCAATCTGCTGTGGCAAAGCGCGGTGGTGGATGTCTACGGCCAGGGCCGCGCACTCGGCAGCCTGACTCCACGCCGGGAGTTGTTCAAAGCCAGCCGCCAGGCGGTGGGGCGCGTGGATATCCGTCACGCGATCAATGAAGACCTGTACGTGAATTTCGCCGGTCTCAATGCGGACGATATGCCGGTGATGGAGGCCTATCTGTTCCCTCTGGTGAACTGGGTCTGGATCGGCGCGCTGGTGCTGCTGCTGGGCACCTGCGTCACGCTCATTCCTCCTCTTCCAGATCGTGCCGCTTCGCCAGCGTGACCAGGGTCTCTACGGGCAACACCACTTCATTTCCGGGTTTGTACAGCTTGAGCCACTGTCCGATGTAGGCGAGCGGCATGGCCAGGCCGATCAGCATCCCCGAGTGACGGTCCAGGAAGTACCAATGCGTCCAGTCGTACAGCACCAAGCCGCAGGCGGTGAGAATGCAGTAGGAACTCATGAACCATCCGAGTTGCGGCCAGAGGGAATAGCGCGGTTGCAGGCCGGTATCGCGCAATCGCAGGGCGTTGCGCAGGAACTCGATCCATCCACCGATGGCGAGGCATAGAGACGCGGTCGCCGCCACTTTGTAGACCGGTATGCACAACTGCGAACTGGCTGGACGAATCACAAAAGCGAACGTCAGGGTGGTGAAGAAATAGCAGAAGCCCACCAGGAATGTGCGTCGCCGCAGGAGCCGTTGCGTGCGCTTGAGAGCGGCGATTCCCAGATCGGGCGGCGCGGCCGGCTCCGGCATGGAGGGTACCGTTGCCAGGTCCTTCACCTCGGTGCGCAACTCTTCGTCCTCGGCGAGTGCGATGTCCACCAGGGCGCGCGTCTCCGCGCTGGCTTCGCCCGCGACATATACAGGCAGCAGATCACGAATGACGTTTTTCGAGATATTCATGGCCGATTCCTCCCGGATTCTCCTTCGCCAGATGCAGCCGCGCCCGGTGCACCTTCACCTTGGCGGACGCTACCGAAATTTGCAGCAGGCCGGCGATTTCCTGATAGCTGACGCCTTCCACGCGCAGCAGCACGGCCGAGCGATCCACCTCCGGCAGGGCCGCCAGCGACCGGCAAACCTGCGCCAGTTGCTCGCGCATCTCGGCACTGCCGGCTAGCGAGGCACCGGACGCGATGGCCTCGTTCAGCGGCAGTTTTCGCCGGATGTGGCGCAACTCGTGCCGGTAGAGGTTGCGCGCAATCACGAACAGCCAGGATTTCACGCTGGCCAAGTGCACCGGCTGTTCGGCGATCCAGACCCGCAGAAACGTCTCCGAAGTGAGGTCCTGTGCAAGCGCGGCGTCTCCGCTCAGGTACAGCGAAAAGCGGTATACGTCCTTCGCATGAGCGGCGTATAACTCTCCGAAATTTGCCGATTTTGCCTCGCTGGCCATAGGCTGTAGACGGCTGCATCCAGAATATCCAGATGCGCGCGAAAAGTTACGATTCAAAATAACACCACCTTACCGGGGTGTGGTAACCTCAAAGCAGCAGGAGGGGTTATGGCGCAATCCATTTCCGCAGTGGGGCTTACCACCGGTCACGCACCGTTTGTCGAGGAAGCCAGAGATCGTGGAGAGCTTTATATCACACAGGCTTACGAACTATATTCTGAAGAAAATCATGAAGTCTGGCGGAAACTCTACCGGCGGATTCGACCGCGCTGGGAGCAGTATGCCAATGATCATTTTCTGCGCGGCATCGAAGCCCTCGATCTTCCTCCCGACCGGATTCCCCGGCTTGGCGATATCAATGAGCGCTTACAGCCGCTGACCGGGTTTCAGGCTAAACCGGTGAGCGGATACGTCCCGGGATTCCTGTTTTTCGATTGCCTGCACCGCCGGGAGTTCCCCACCACCATCACCATCCGCCCGGCCGGCCGCATGGACTATCTGCCCGAGCCGGATATCTTCCACGATGTGGCGGGCCATGTGCCGATGCACACGCAGAGGGCCTTCGCCGACGTGCTGGTGCGGTTCGGCGATTGCGCCCACACGGCGGTGGAGATGACTGCCCTGATCGTGGATCCGGTGGAACGGACGCGCCGGCTCACCAACATCATCAAAGCCATGTCGCGATTCTTCTGGTTCACGGTGGAGTTCGGTCTGATGATGGGGCGCCGCGGCGTGTGCGCCTACGGCAGCGGTCTGCTGAGTTCCTACAGCGAATTGCAGCACGCCATCGAATCTCCCGAAGTGCAGCGCTACCCGGTGCAACTGGAGTGGCTGATCAACC
>OKRF01000220.1 GCA_900290315.1 Candidatus Sulfopaludibacter sp. SbA3
ATCCACACCCAACGTAATAACACGACTGATTGTTGTTGTAAAGTTTATTTATTTACGGCGCCTTACCCCCGTGGCGGCTTGAAATCGAAATATGATGGCGGCCCCTCCTGCGGACAGCGGGCCATTCACTCTGCCTACGAATAACCAGCCGTGAGAGGCGGCGGACTGTAGTTAGTGGTGCCGCGTTCAGCTAGCCTTCTGCTCGATACTGCTCGATACCCAAATAGCTCAGAAAAGAGCGCACGAGCTCGCGCTTAAGTGACTGGTCATCCTTTGGAATCACGGTCTGCCAATTCTTCAAATCGTGATCCACCAGGATCAGTTCTATCAGTGTGCTGGTCAGCATCATAAGAGCAAAAGATACCGCCATCTGCGGGTCGGGGTGCTTGACCTCTTTCCGATGCACCAGGAACAACTCGACCAAGTACTGGAAAGTACGCATCTCCAGTCTGACGGCCTTCTTACAAAACAACGTGTGATCGCGCCCCTGCACGAACTGTCGCAGGGCACGCAACAGTCTGGCGTTGGCGCGGTAGCTGACCAGCATGCTGGCGATGACGTGCTCGACAAACACCGGCAGCGGAATCTGGCGTGCCATGGCGGGCGTGAGCGCAATGCGCAACCTCTCGTCCTGACGCTCAAGGATGCCGATGATAACCGTTTCCAGCAGCGCGTCCTTGTCAGGGAAACGGCGATAGACAGCCCCCGGCGTCAATCCAGCGTGCTGGGCGATTCGAGGAATGGTGGTGCCCTCTACTCCGTGTTGTCCCAGCACTTCCGCCGCTGCCTTCAACAGCTTACGCGTCGATTCCCGGCTGCGGGCCTGCTGGGGAGCGAGTGTCTTCTTGGCCATCAGGTTCCTTTATATCAGACTGGCAAAATAATGCTTGACAGAAATGTAAATGTAAATATACATTTACATTATGGGCTGCGCAATTCCGCGCCTGGCAGATGCTTTCTGGGCTTTCCCCGCCCGTAAAGACATTGAGGAGATTGTTTATGGCTGCTGCGACCGTCCCCAACCCGTCCGTTCCCGCCGAAGCCGTTTCCGCTTCAACCGTCGGGCATCCGTTGCGCAACCCGGACTATCGCCTCTGGCTGATCGGCGGCACAGTTTCGCTGCTGGGCGACCAGTTCTACCTGGTGGCCTTGCCGTGGCTCGTCTTGCAGCAGACAGGCTNNCGTGCTCTTCTCATGCTTATGGGCGGCGCCGTCAGTGACCGCATGTCCGCGCGCAAGATCATGATTGCCACCGCCACGGCGCGCACCATCTGTGTGACAGCGATTGGCTTTCTTGTCTGGCTTCGCATCTTGCAGACCTGGGAGCTGTACGCTCTGGCGTTTGCTTTCGGGGTGGCCGATGCATTTGCCGTTCCCGCGCAAACGGCCTACATGCCCTCGCTGGTGAAGCGCGAGCAACTGGTCGCGGCTTCGTCGGTCAGTCAAAGCACGGCGCAGATGACCACCATTGTTGCTCCAGTTCCAGCCGGGTTTGTGATCAAAACGCTGGGTGTGGCATGGGCCTTCTTCGTAGATGCGATCAGCTTCTTGTTTATCATTGGCGCACTGTGGAAGCTGCCGGATCCACCTAAGTCTCAGATTGCCCGGAAAGCGATGTTGCACTCGATCGTGGAGGGAATCGCCTACGTGGGAAAAGATGTTCCGCTGCGCTCGCTGATGCTGTTGGTCACGATTCTGAACTTCTGCATTGCCGGGCCGGTTTCGATTGGCCTGGCGTACTTGACCAGGACGAGATTCGGTTCGCCTGCCGGGTACGGCATTGTGATCTCGGCGGTTGCGGCGGGAAGTTTGTTAGGCGCGCTACTCGCTAGTGTCTGGAAGATTCGCCGGCGCGGCGTGATGATTCTTCTGCTATCGTTGGCGTTGGGTGTCTGCTTGGGATCCATCGGCCTGCTGGGGAAGGTGTGGAGCATCGCCAGCGTGCTGCTGATCATGGGCGCGGCGGCGGGAATGGTCAACATCCACATCGGCGCCTGGATCATGCAGCGGATCGATGTCGCGGTGCGCGGGCGAGTTGCTAGCGTGCTCATGCTTGCCTCCTTCGGGATAACCCCCATCTCCCTCGCGGTTGCAGGATTCTTGGTTGCTTGGAGCTTGAAGCTCATGTTTCTGCTCGCTGGCGGACTCATGGTGCTGAGCGCCGTTGGAGCTTCGTTCCAGAAACCAGTGCGGGAGATTGAGTAAGCACCCCGAGCCTACCGCTCTGCGAAATTGGAAGTCCCGTTGGCACGCTCCCGTTCAGGCACTGCCTCGGATCGTGCTCGTGTTTTCCAATCTGGTATCCTGTCACCGTGCACAGGCTTTGCGTTGTGCCGTTGTCGATCATCACAGCATTGGGACTGCTTGCCCCGCTACTCGGGGCCCAAGGTAAGCTCATCATTACCAGCGGCGGAAACGCGGCGGACGCTCTGTTTCGCAGGCTGGTGGGACCTGATGCTCGCATCGTGTTCATCCCCACAGCCGCATCCTCGTTGCGCAGCGGCTCAGGTGTTATGTGGGATCCCGACCAGCGGCAGCACCGTGCCGAGTTCGAAGCGGAGATTTTGAAGCGCTTCGCCCTCAAGCAGATCACCGTTCTGCACACGCGCGACCGAGAGGTTTCGGACAGCGACGCGTTTGTCTCTCCGCTCCGCGCTGCCGATGCCGTATGGATCTCGGGCGGCAACGCCGGAAGGCTTGCGGAGGCTTACGCCGGTACCAGAGTGGTGACCGAGTTGAAGGCTTTGCTTGCCCGCGGAGGAATTATCGCCGGAGAGTCGGCGGGTGCTATCATTCAGGGCTCGTATATCGTACGCGGAAACCCGGACAAACCGGTCCTGATGGTCGATGGTCATGACACCGGTTTTGGTCTGCTACAACAAGTGACAATCGATCCTCACCTTACCCTGCAAAAGCGGGAGAACGAACTGGTGACGGTAGTCGACCGTTATCCGCAGTTGCTGGGGCTGGGAATCGATGATGACACGGGTCTGCTGGTCAGCGGCGAAATAGCCCAGGTATTCGGCTCCGGGCGCGTGGCGATCTACGATAACCATAGGCACAAAGGAAGCTGGTATTACTACTTGAACCCCGGTGACCGCTTTAACCTTGATACCCGCCAGCCTGTCGGAGGACCGGTCAATTGACGGCCGCACAGCAGCCGGAAATCCCCGCGCGATGAACCGCTGGTTCCTGCCGGCGCGGCGTCTACCGTCCCCACCCCGATCCGTGGATTCTCGACTGGGGTTGCTGGTTCTCGCATGGTTCGAGACTCATGCTTGCTGGGCGCTCAGTCTGGATGGGTGCGCCGGTTTTGCGGGGATATCGTAGGCCTGAAACGCATGGGAGTGGTTCGAGCGGAGCCGCAGCTTCCGGGAGCCGGCGATCCACCCGCAACGCGTCAGAGAAATTCGTGGCCTTTCGAACCGGGACGTCACACGGGCATTCGCACCGGGCCTTATCGGACGTTGTCGCTCAAGCCACCAGACGTAGCGCGGCGCCGATGTCCCCGGCAATCATCCTTCGCTTGCTTTTCTCGATGAAGAAACTCGGACCGGCTTGAAGATTTGTCCAGGATGAGAGCCGCACCGGGCTGAGCTCAAACTCGCCTAAAATCTTTCTGATTTCGCTGCCGGCGGTGGAATCGAGATTCACCAGCGAGTTTGTCGCCGCCAGTTTCCGCGATCCTCCTGGCAGCCACGGCCCAACCTGTGCGGGCCAGGCTCGCGGGCCGGTGAAGCCAGCACGCGCAGAAGCAGTCCGCGGCCAGCTATTGCCAGTGGTGGGTGAAAACGAATCCGATGAGCGCCAGAGCCAGCACCAGGACCACACCCGCGACCAGCCGCTTGCGGAGCGGTGTCAGCCACGCCAGCACCGTCGACGACGCCTCCACCCCCAGCACGGACTGCATCAGGCGCCGCTGCGCCGGACCGGGGAGCTTACGCATGGCGCGAGTGATTTCTTTGCGGCCGCGGCGGTCGGCAATCAGGATGGTGGCCGAATTGGCCCCGTTGGTGGACTTCAGCAGCTTGCTCCGCAAGCGCGCCGGAACCTCATCCACGGAGCGGTAGACCAGGTCGGCGCCGCCCGCGGAAATCAGCACGCTGGAAGTGCGAAACATCCCCGAGGCATCCGGATTCGGTTCGCCGCAATGGGGGCAGCGCGCCTCCGAGTCCTCAAACCGCTTGCTGCATTTCTTGCAATTCATCACGCTATGGCCTGCGGCACTTTGGGTTTCGGCTTCGGTTTGCCCACGGTGTCGTCCCCCACATTATCCAGCACAACCTGGATAAAACCCAAGGCCGCTTTTGAGAGGGCCTTGTCTTTTCGATAAATCAAACCCAAACGGCGGACCATCGGCTCGGGAGCCAGCGGAATGGCCGCCAGTTCTCCGGCATCCATTTCAGCCCGGCAATTGGAGACCGCCAGAAAGCTCAAACCCAACCCTGCCATCACGAAACGCTTCATCATCTCGGTGGAGTCCAGTTCCATGGAGATGCGCACGTCGCTTTCCACCGGCTCCATCCATGCGTTGAGGCGGGTGCGTGTTTTGCCCTGCTTGGGGAGCAGGAGGTAATCTTCCACCAGATCCAGCGGTGTCACGGTGGCGCGCTTGGCCAGCGCATGGCGGGCCGGCACGATGAGGCGGATTTCGTCGCGGTGGACGCTCACCACCTGCAGGCGCTTTTCGTCCACGGGCAGTTGGGTCAGGCCGAAGTCCGCCGAATTGTCCATCACGGATTCCACCACGTGCGCCGCATAGGAACGGTCCACCTGCAACTGCACCGCCGGAAAAAGCTGCCGGTATTGTGAAAAGACTTTGGGAAGCACGTAAATGCAGGTGGCCTCGTTGGCCGCTATCACCAGTTCGCCGCGCGGATTGTTCTCCAGTTCGGCGATGGTGTCCTGGGCCCGCCGCCGGAGGTCCAGCATCTGCTCGGCGTAATCGGCGAAAATCTTGCCCGCCGTGGTCAGGGAAATGCGGCTACCGAAGCGTTCGAACAGTTCGGTGCGCAGCTCCTGCTCGAGCTGCCGCACCTGCGCACTGATCGCGGGCTGCGTACGGTAACAGGTCTGGGCAGCTTTGGAAAAGCTCTTCAACCGGACGATTTCCAGGAACGTGTGGAGCTGATCGAAGTCCATAGCTTCGGCTGTCAATCAAAACATCAATCGGCGGGATAAAAAGAATGGATTTCCCCGGCGCGACTCTGTTTGGTAAGTATTGTAACAAGCCTGGATGGCATAATGGGATATCTGTATGCGCAACCACGGAAAGTTGCGTCTTCCCAGACCCCACCGGTACTATCGAAACTGTGACTTTGCTGCTTCTCCTGTTGGCGCTGGCGCCTGCATCGCGAGCCCAAACGGGCGCCAATGTGCTGCTGGTGGTCAACGGCAACAGCGCCATCTCGCGCCAGGTTGGCGACTATTACCGGCCGCGCCGCTCCATCCCGGTGGCCAACGTTTGCACCCTGGCCACCACCGAAGACGAAGAGATCCCCTGGAAAACCTACCTCAGCCAGATTGAAATGCCGATTGGCAACTGCCTGAAGAAGGCCGGACTGACCGAAGCGGTCCTCTACATTGTGCTCACCATGGGGATGCCTTTGAAGGTGGACGGCAGCGGAGGCGGCATGTTGCGCGAGTCGGCCTCCGTGGATTCCGAACTGGCGCTGCTCTATGCGAAGTTGAAGGGCGAGCAGTTTGCGCGCTCCGGCCCCATCCGGAACCCCTTCTACATGAAGCGGGACGCGCCGTTCCGCCACCCGCAGTTTCCGTTGTACCTGGTTACGCGTCTGGCCGCGTACGATTGGGCGGATGTCAAAGCCATGATCGATCGCTCGCTGGCGGCCCGCAACCGCGGCAAGTTTGTCATCGACCTGCAAAACAGCAAAGACGATGAAGGCAACAACTGGCTGCGCAATGCCGCTATTCTGCTGCCCGGCGGCCGCGTCATTCTGGACGAGAGCGATAAGGTGCTGTACAACCAGAAGGATGTGATCGGGTACGCCTCCTGGGGGTCCAACGATACCCACCGGACCCAGCGCTGGCTGCACTACCAGTGGCTGCCGGGTGCGATCGCCACGGAGTTTGTCTCCACCAGCGCGCGCACGCTGAAGCGTCCGCCGGACAACTGGACGTATAGTACTTTCAAAGACACGGCACATTTTTGGGGTGGCAGTCCGCAGGGCCTTACCGCCGACTTTCTGCACGAGGGCACGACTGGCGCCGCCGGCAATGCGTACGAGCCTTATCTGGCCGGCTGCGCCCGTCCCGACTACGTTCTTCCCGCCTACTTCGAAGGCCGCAATCTGGCGGAAAGCTTCTACCTGGGACTGCCGTTTGTGAGTTGGCAGGGCATTGTGTTCGGGGATCCGCTGTGCTCGCTGGGAAAACCCTGAAGGTTGGGGGTTAGGGCTAACCGTTTCGATTTTGTACAGTCAAACCATATACTGTTAAACAGTATATGTCTGAAAAGTCTATCGACCGGGACCTCAAGAAGGGCAGCGCGGAGCTGTTGATCCTTTCGCTGCTGGCATCGCAGGCGCGGCATGGCTACGATATCAGCCGCCTGATTGAAACCCGTTCGGGCGGGACCGTGAAGTTCCGCGTGGCGTCGCTCTATCCCCTTTTGTACAAGCTGGAGAGCCGCGGAGTGGAGAAGAGCGGGCAGCGCCGCCGCCGTTACTACCGCTTGACGGCCGCCGGGCGCAAGATGCTGGCCGAGCGGCAGTCCGGATGGGCCGCATTCGTGGAAGCGATCCGGCGCATCACCGGAGGCGAGTATGCCTGACTGGAGCGGCCCTATCCGGGAGCGCCTGGCGCGCCTGCAACTCACCGGAGCACGCGAGTCGGAAATCATCGAAGAGTTGTCCGGCCACCTGGAACAGCAGTATGGGTCGCTGCTCTCGGCAGGTCTCACGCCGGAAGAGGCTTGGCGAACCGGGTTGGCCGAACTGGACGGCCACGAATTGTTGATCCGCGAGCGCCGCAAACTGGCGCCGGCCGGAATTGGCACGAAACAAGGAGGAAATCTGATGACCGAGTTGTGGCACGATCTGAAAATCGCATTTCGAACATTGCGTACCCGTCCGGGCTTCGCCGGCATGGTCATGGGGATGCTGGCGTTGGGGATCGCAGGGAACACCGCCATTTTCGGCATCTTCAACGGCCTGGTGCTGCGGCCCCTGCCGTTCCCGTACGCCGCCAGGCTGATGGATCTGGATGAGACGGCGCCGAAATGGCAGCTTCACTTTGTGGGCATCTCGAATCCCGATTTCTACTTGTGGCAGAAGAGCAACACGACGTTCGATGCGATGGGCGCATACGATCGCGGCGGCGCCAATTTGTCGGGCGACAATGGCGTTTTGCAGAGGATCAAGGTCGCTCGTGTCACGTTCAACTTTCTGGAGGTGTTCGGGCTCAAGCCGGCGCTGGGCCGGGGCTTCCGCGCCGAAGAGGACCGTCCTGGCGGCGCCAAAGTTGTGATGCTGAGCTACAACCTCTGGCACAGTCTCTATCATGGAGATCCTGGAATCATTGGCCGAGTGGCGAAATTGAGCGAACAGCCGTACACCATCGTGGGAGTACTGCCGCCGGAGGCCGTCTGGCCGCTGGACATGGACGCCTGGGCGCCGCTTGCCGTCGATCCGAGTAAGGGTGGCAGCTTCTACCTGGGCGCCGTGGGCCGTCTGAAGTCCGGGGTGACCATGCATCAGGCCGAAGCCGACTTGCTGCGCATACACCGCACCGCGGCCGGAACACCGGGGCATGAAGCCAGCTCGGATACAGCGCCGATTCTCAACCCACTGCGCGCCCGAGCTCTCGGCGACTTGACCCTGGTGACCCGGATCCTGCTGGGCGCGGTGGCGGTGGTGCTGCTCATCGCGTGCGTCAATATCGCGTCCATCATGCTGGTGCGCGGAGAGGCGCGGTCGCGGGAAATCGCCATCCGCATGGCGGTGGGCGCTTCACGGAGCGCCATCATCCGGCAGCTTCTGACCGAAAGCGCGCTGCTGGCGGCGCCGGGAGGAATCACCGGCGTGCTTCTGGGCAAGCTGTTCCTGGGCGGCCTGGTCTCCATGATTCCCGACGATGCGCCGCGCTGGCTGCGCTTTGAGATGGACTGGCGCAGCGCGCTTTTCGGCGTGGCCGTCACGGGCGCCGCGGCGATGCTGTTTGGGCTGGTGCCGGCCCTGCAAGCCGCTTCCGGCGACGCGCGGGATTGCATCCAGGAAATGGGACGGTCCACCATGTCGCGCCGCAAGGGGCGCGTGCTGGATGCCCTGGTGGTCTGCGAGTTCGCTCTCGCCCTGACTCTGCTGGTGGGCGCGGGACTGATGATTCAGGCGTTCCAGAAGGCGGTACACACCAATCCGGGATTCCGGGCGGAAAACCTGCTCACCTGGAACATGCGGCTGGCCGCTACCAAGTATCCCAAGCCGGAGCAAATGTACACCTTTTATCGCACGCTGGTGGAGCGCCTGCGCGCCTTGCCGGGCGTGCGGTCGGCTGGCGCGGCCACGCTGATTCCGCTGGGCGGCCACTCCGGTTACTTCTTCGAAGCCGAGGGGATGAAGAAGGACCCGCGCGCCGCCACTCCCGTGACTCTGCAGGTCACGGCCATGCCGGGATATTTCGAAACCATGGGGATCGAGTTTCTGGCCGGCAGACCGTTCACC
>OKRF01000163.1 GCA_900290315.1 Candidatus Sulfopaludibacter sp. SbA3
GCGAATTTCGAGCCTGGCACGGTTTGCGGCGGGCACGCGGCCCGGGTTTTCGAGAGTCGGCTTTCGAGGCGATCACGCCGGTGATTGGTTTACGCGATGACCAGGCGGCAGACTCCATAGACGCCGAAGGCCGCGACGCCGAAAGTCCACAAACCCTTCCGCCACGACGCACTCAGAAAGAGAGAAAAAAGCATGACAAAGCCCAGCGGGCTGAGAGCGTTGAAGTGCACTGCCTGGCTGAAGTGACCCTTGGCGAGTTCGCAGAGCCCGCGTGTGAGCCCGCAAAGTGGGCATGGCATGCCGGTCAGCCAGTAGAAGGGGCAGGCGCGAAACGCAGGCGCGGCGGGAGGTGACGCCCAGCATAACAGTGCCAGGAGAAAGCACGCGCCGGCCAGCCGCATGGTACGCACGACACTCAACCTATCACAGCGCGTCGACGGTTTGCGGGTCGAATCCGACAATCTCTTTGTATGCCACGGTGGTGGCCGCAATCGTTAATGGCACCGTCACCAGAAGTCCGACTAAGAGGCAGAGCAGCCCCAGTACATTCACCAGGAACGCCAGTATCAGGAACATGGTAAAGCCGAAATAATCCAGTTTTACTACGGCGTGACTGGCCTGCATAGCGGGCCAGAAATCCATCCTCTTGTCCACGATGAACAGGTAGGTAAACTGCAGCGCGGCCGCTACCACCAGCCCGGGGATGATGCAGAAAACCGTACCAATCGCGGTGAAAGCACCGATGAGCAGGGCCGCCACCAGAGTGGGGATGAAAAAGTTAAAACCCTTGAAGAAATCCCCAAAATCGGTGCGGCGGCCCATCATCTTCTTCATGGTGTAAATGTGAAAGCCGGCAATGAGGGCGCCTTGAATCAGAGGGACGCCGCACAGCAGGAAAAAGACAAGCGCGGCCAGGGCGTAGGTGCCCATGTCGGCTTTCACCAGATCCCAGCCGGCTCCGATCCAGTGGCCGGCAGCCACCTGCACGCTCGCCGGCGGCACCCAGTTCGTGGGCGGCGCTACGCTGGACGCTATGGGCGACCCGGCGAGAGATTGTCCGCAATTGGTACAAAACTGCAGGTCCGGTTTCAACTGGGTACCGCAGCGATGGCAAAACATGTGTGTTCCGTTTGAGGATACGCGACGTGGACTACGCGAGTTCCCTACTTCTTCACCAGCAGCAGCACAATAACCGCGCCCGCGATAAACATCACCAGCCCGATGATGGCGATCAGGAGCCAGTTGATGGGCGCTTTGGCCGGTGGGGCAGGCGCGGGCATCTGCGGAACTGGTGGCGGCGTGAATGCCATTTGCGGCGGAGTGTACTGCGGCATGGGCGGCGGCGCGTACTGCATCTGCGGCGCCTGCGGCGGGTTGAATTGCGGCACTCCGAACTGTCCCAGGCCCGGCCCTGGTGGCGGCGCCATGGGCGCGCCGTGGAGATTTTGTGGCGACTGGGCCTGCATCATGCGTGTGTATTCGCTGGGTCCCTGCGGCGCAGATGGCGGAGGAGGCGCCTGGGGGATGGAGAATGCCTGAGTGGCTCCTCCTCCTCCGTATGGTGTGCCGCGCTGCGGTTGCGGGGGTGGCGGAGGGGGCGTGGGTTGCGGCCCGGCGCCCGGCTTGCCGAACATCTGGGTGAATTCGCCGGGTTTGTGAGCGGGCTGCGGCGGTGGAGGCGGAGGCGGAAGGGGCTGCGGGAAGCCTGAGGCCGCCGGCATGGCCGGCCCTTGCGGCGCTCCCGAGGCGGCGAAGTAGCGAGTGAATTCGCCACCCTGGGTAGGCGGCGCTGGTTGCGGTGCTGCCGGCGCAGGCGATTGGAACATGCGGGTGAACTCTCCCGGTTCGACCGGCTTGGGAGCCTGCGGAGGCCAGTCGCCTTGTGGCGGGGTGACGGGCAGGGTGGAGTTGAACATGCGGGTGAACTCGCCCGGTCCGGTGGGCGCCTGCGCTGGGGGTGGCGGCGGGGCGGCTGGCGGCGGCGCCGGTGGGGGCGGAGCGGCATGGGAAGCGCGGAACAATCGGGTGAACTCGCCGGGACCGCTGACCCGCGATTCTTCCGGCGGTAGTGCGGCAGGCGGCGCGACTGGCGGGGTGTGCATGGGAGGCTCTTTGGCCGGTTGTGCGCTCTGGAACATGCGCGTGAATTCGCCGGGCTCCTGTGGCGGCGCGGCTGGAGCAGGCGCAGGCGGCGGAGGAGGCGGTGGCGCCTGTGCCGCAGGCGGCTCGGCCTGTGGGGTGGCCTGGAAAAGGCTCGTGAATTCGCCGGGCCCTTGTTGCGGGGTTGCTGGAGGAGGCGCAGGCGCAGGAGGCGGTGGTGGCGCCTGCGCTGCTGGCGACGCGGCCTGGAAAAGGCGAGTGAACTCGCCGGGCTCCGCGGGTGGCGCTGCTGCCTGAACCGGAACTGGAGGAGGAGGCGGCAGCATCGGCGCGGGTTCCGGCTGCGATGTCTGAGCCTGCTGGGCTGCCTGGAATGAGCGTGTGAAGTCGCCCGGTCCGGCGGACGGGGTGGGAGCACTCTGGCGGAACATTTTCGTAAACTCGCCCGGATCGGAAGCCACGGGCGATGCCGCTGGAGGCTCGAAGACGGGCGCGGGCGGAGGCGGTTCCGGCGCCGCCGGCACCTTCCACGCTCCCGCGCGGGTGAATTTCGCACTCTCCACGCCGGTGCGTTCCTGGTCCACCAGCCAGTCCGCCAGATGCTGGAACGGCGGCGCGACGGTGGCCACGAAGCTGGTTCCTTCGTTGTCTCCCACTTCAATCAACTTGCTCAGGGACGCTGGAGGGAGATTGCGCAGGCGCGCCAGCAGCGCGTCATTTTCCGCGGTCTTTCCTCCGGTCAGGAGATGGATGGTGACCTCCCGGCCGGTGGCCTTTTGTCTAGCGCGGAAGCTCCTGCTACCCTCTCCCGCGAGTGGATCGATCAGTTCGTACTTCTGATAGAAGTCCATACCCTGCCCCGCTCTTCCACAATCATGGTACCGCGGAAGGGCGAAAATCGTCTCCCGCAATTGACGGCCTATGCTACATTTGATCGCACGGGACTATGAAGCTCTTATCCAGAGTGGTCTGGTCGGAAGGTATGTACCTGGGGCCGCACCATTTTCAGGTACAGAGCCGGTATTTCGAAGACTCGATCCAGTTCGCCACGTCGTCATTATGGTTCGCCGGCTACGGTCTAGCCGGGCTGGAACTGGATGCAGACGCACTCCACAACGGCACCGTCAGCCTGTTGCACGCGCGCGGGATCTTTTCCGATGGGTTAATCTTCAACATGCCGGAGAGCGATGCGATGCCCGAACCGCGGGCCATCGCGGACCTGTTTCCGCCGACGCGCGACGGCATTATTGTGATGCTGGCAATTCCTCCGCGCAAGCCTAACGGCTTCAACTGTGCGTTAGAGCCCGGCGGAGCGGCGGAGGCGCGTTTCGTGGCGGAGGCCCGCGTGCTGCACGACGAAAACACCGGCCTGGACGAGCGCAGCGTGCGGCTGGGGCGCAAGAACGTACGCCTGCTGGTGGACACCGAACCTTCCGGCGATTGGCTTACGCTGCCCATTGCGCGCGTGGTGCGCGACGGCTCGGGCCACTTCGCCTACGACGTGAACTTCGTGCCGCCGGTGGTGCAAACCGGCGCCAGCGTGCGGCTGATGCTGCTGGTGCAGCGGCTCATCGAGATCCTGGACGAAAAAAGCGCTGGTATCGCGCGCAACGCGGGGAAATCCGGCATGGAATTCTCCACTCGTGAGATCGCCAACTTCTGGCTGCTGCATGCAGTCAACTCGGCGCTGGCTCCCCTGCGGCATCTCATCATCACCAAGCGCGGCCATCCCGAGGAGCTTTTTCTGGAATTGTCGCGGCTAGCGGGGGCGCTCTGTACGTTTTCGCTCGATTCGCATCCGCGCGACTTGCCGCTCTATGAGCACCAGAACCTGAGCGAATGTTTCGGCAGGCTGGATACGCACATTCGCGCGCACCTGGAGACCATCGTCCCCACCAACTGCATCTCCATTCCGCTCCAGGCGGCGGGCGATTATTTCTACGAAGGCGAAGTCACCGACCAGCGCTGCCTGGGCCGTTCGCGCTGGGTGCTGGCGGTGCGCGCCAACCTGGGGGATGCGGAATTGATGGTGCGGGTGCCGCAACTGGTGAAGGTTTGCACACCGCCATTCGTGCGGGAACTGGTCAAGCGCGCCCTGCCCGGCATGGCGCTGACGCACCTGGCGGTGCCGCCGCAGGCCATCTCCACGCGCGTGGAGACGCAGTATTACGGAATCAGCCGAAGCGGACCGTGCTGGGATCATCTGGCGCAGACGCGCCGCATCGGCGTATACGTTCCGGGCGATTTGCCCAACCCTGAAGTGGAAATCCTGGTCGTTTTGGACAGCTAGCTATGACTCCTTCCGCAACTCCCCGAAGGCCCGAGAACCTGGCCCTCATTTACCAGGAAGTGCTGACTGCGATCGAGCGCCTGCGCGGCAACCGGCAGGGCGTAACCGACGCCAACGCCTTCCGCCACCACACGCGCGAAGCGCTCAAGAACGCCGCCGCGCAGGCCATGCAGGCGGCATATCCCGCGGACGATGTGAAGTACGCCACCTTCGCCACGGTCGCGTTTTTGGATGAGAGCGTACTGAATTCGCAAAACACAATCTTCACCGATTGGCTGCGAAAGCCGCTGCAGGAGGAACTGTTCGGCACGCACATCGCGGGCGAAACGTTCTTTCAAAATCTGCAGGTGTTGTTAGGCCAGCAGGACGCGCCCGATCTTGCCGACGTGCTGGAGGTGCACTATTTGTGCATGCTGCTGGGCTTCGGCGGCCGCTATAGCGTGGGCAATCGCGGCGAGTTGAACCAGGTCATGAATATGACGGCGGAGAAGATCCGCCGCATTCGCGGGAACATGGGACCGCTTTCCCCCTCGTGGGCGCTGCCCAACGAAACTGTGCGCTCCGGATCGGATCCGCTAGTGCGCAAGCTGAGCATCCTGGCCATCGCGTGTGCTGCGTTGATGGTGGTGTTGTTCGTGGTTTACAAAATCGTCCTGAGCAGTGGGGTGAATGTATGAACACCCTTTACATCGTGATTGGCGTTGCGGCCGTGCTGCTGATCGCGCTGGTGATCGTTTACCTGATCCAGCAGAAGAAGAAAAAGGCGCGGCTCGCGGCGGCGTCGGACGAGCCTAGCGGTCCCGGCGGCGATGAGATTTCGCTGCTCATCAAAGAGGCCGAAACCAAACTCGCCACAGGCAAGCTGGAGCAGGGCGCGCGCGTGGGAAATCTGCCGGTCTATCTAGTGATGGGCGATTCCGGCAGCAGCAAGACCAGCGTGATGCTGAATTCCGGGGTGGATGCGGAACTGCTGGCGGGGCAGGTCTACCAAAACAATAGCGTGGTGCCGACGCGCACAGCCAACTTCTGGTTCGCGCGGCGCTCCATTTTCGTGGAAGCGGGCGGCCAACTGCCGGCAGACGCCGGAAAGTGGCAGAAGCTGATCCACAAACTGGCGCCGCGGACATCGGTGGTCGGCAAGGGAGAGCAGGCACCGCGGGCGGCGGTGGTTTGCTTCGATTGCGAGAACTTCACGCGTCAGGGCGCTCTGGAAGCGGCGGCAGGCGCGGCGCGGAACCTGCGAGCGCGCCTCGGCGAAATCTCCCAGACACTCGGCATCAACCTTCCCGTGTACGTCCTGTTCACGAAGATGGACCGGCTGCCTTTCTTTGCGGAATATGTCCGCAACCTGAGTAACGAGGAGGCGGCGCAGGTGTTAGGGGCGACGCTCCCGATGCTCAAGATGCGCAGCGAGGGTGTCTATGCCGACGAGGAATCGGCGCGGCTGGGCGGACATTTCGAGTCGCTGTTCCGCTCTTTGGCGAACGCCCGGCCGGAGTTTCTGGCGCGCGAAACGGACGGCGCGAAGCTGCCCGCCTGCTACGAATTTCCGCGCGAGTTCCGCAAGGTGCGGCAGGCCGCGGTGCAGTTTCTGGTGGATCTGTGCCGTCCCAGCCAGTTGACCACGGGCCCATTTCTGCGGGGCTTTTACTTCACTGGTGTGCGTCCCGTGATCATCAATGAGACCGCACCGGTGGCCGCGGCTCAGGAGGCGGCGCCCGGCGGCTATGGTTCGGCATCCGGCGCCACCGGCATCTTCGCCGCGGGCGGCCGGGCGCCGCAGCCGCAGTACTCGGCGCCGCCGGTCACCGGATCGCGCAAAGTGCCGCAATGGGTCTTCCTGAGCCACTTCTTTAACGATATTCTGCTGGCGGACCGCTCAGCCCTGGGCGCCAGCGGGTCCAGCACGAAAACCAGTTTCGCGCGCCGCCTGCTGCTCATCGCGGCATCGCTGGTGTGCCTCGGCCTGATCGCCGGGTTCACCGTTTCGTTCTTCAAGAATCGCGGCCTGGAGGCGCAGGTGCGGGAGGCCGCACAGGGGATTCCGCCGAGCGAATCGGTGGGCGGCGACCTGGCCTCGGTGGAGTCGCTACGCAAGCTGGAGACGCTGCGGCAGGCGATGGGGACTCTGGTGCAGTATCGCCGCGAGGGCGCGCCGTGGAGCTACCGGTGGCTGCTCTACGTGGGCAACGACCTGTACCCCGCAGCACGCCGCGTCTACTTCGACCGCTTCAAGCAGCTTCTGTTCGGCCAGACGCAGGCCGGTATGCTGGTATTCCTGCGTGACCTTCCGGTAACTCCCGGTCCCGATTACGGGCCCACATACGATGCCCTGAAAGCGTACCTGATCACCACCTCGTTCCACGACAAGAGTACTTCGCCCTTCCTGACGCCTGTGTTGATGCGGTGGTGGATGAACAACCGTGGTGTGGATCCGGAGCGCCAGCAGCTTGCGCAGAAGCAGTTCGATTTCTACGCCGGCGAACTCAAGGAAGACAACCCTTACTCTAAGGACAGCGACAGCTCCGCGGTGGAGAAGGCGCGCCGCTACTTATCGCAATTCGGCGGCGTGGAGCGCGTCTATACCGCCATGCTGGCGGAGGCGGGAAAGAACCCGCCCATCAATTTCAATCGCCAGTTCCCGGGCTCGGCACAGGTCGTTGTGGAATCGCACGAAGTGCCGGGCGCGTTTTCTAAAGGCGGATGGGTGGTGATGAAAGACGCACTGCAACATCCCGACCGCTTCTTCAAAGGGGAGCAGTGGGTGCTGGGCGACATGGGCGCCACCAACATCACGCCGGCGCAACTGGATCAGTTGCGCACGCGGTATTCCGGCGACTTCGTCAAGGAGTGGCGGGCATACATGAAGGGCGCTGCCGTGGTGCGCTACGCGGGGTTGAAGGATGCTTCGCAGAAGCTGACCCAGCTTTCCGGCAACCAATCGCCGCTGCTGGAACTGATGGCGCTGGCGTCGCAGAATACCGCGGTGGACGATGCCACCGTGTCGCAGGTGTTCCAGCCCGTGCAGACGGTGGTGCCTCCCACTATCACCGACCACTACATCGCGCCGCCCAATCAGAATTACATGAACGCCCTGGTGGCGCTGCAGACTTCGCTCGAGCAGATCGCCAATCAGCCCGGCACGCCCAACGACGCGGCCGCGGCCGGAACGCTTTCCAACGCCCAGCAGGCCATCGTCAACACGCGCCAGATGGCGCAGGCCTTCCGCATCGATCAGGATGGGCACATCGAAACCAATACGCAAAAGCTGCTGGAAGATCCCATCACCTATGCGCAAGGTCTGCTGCGCACCCTGGGACCGGCGGAACTGAACGGCAAAGGCAAGGACTTGTGCGGCCAGATGCGGCCGCTGCTCGCCAAGTATCCGTTCACCCCCAATGCCACCGCGCAAGCCACCCAGGCGGACATCGCCGCCGTCTACAAGCCCCAGGGCGGGTTGTTGTGGCAGTTCGTGGATGCCAACCTGCAAAAGGCTCTGACCCGCCAGGGATCGCAATTCGTGGCGAACTCCACCGCGGGCATCACTATCAATCCGGGCTTCGTGGCGTTTCTGAATCGCGCCGCGGCCTTCAGCGATGCGGCTTTCCAGGGCGGCTCGGCGACACCGCACCTGGGCTACATGGTGAAGCCGGTCATCTCTTCCGATATCGAAGACATCCACCTCTCCATCGATGGGCAGGCGGGCGATTTCAAAGGCTCCAACGTGGCGGCCAAGCACTACGACTGGCCGGGCTCGGCACAGGGCGTGCAGTTGAGCCTCAAACTGAAGGGCGGTTCCAGCATCTCCTATCCTGCCTACGATGGCCTGTGGGGTATCTTCCAGTTCGTGGCCAGCGGCAAGCACACCGGAGGCACACTGGTGGAAGAGCCCATGGTGGGCAAGCCGATGCTCGATACCGCCACGGGACATCCCATCACGGTGACGTTCGACATCTCGGCCACTCCGCCGATTTTCGACCGCGGGTATTTCTCCGGCATGAGCTGCGTGGCGGAGGTCGCCAAGCCTTAGATGCAACTGCCTGCCAGAATCGGCAAGTACGAATTGGAAGAGTTTCTGGGCGGCGGGATGTCGCACGTATACCGCGCACGCGATACCGTGATTGGCCGCACGGTGGCGGTGAAGATTCTGACTGAAGCCGGCTGCGAAGATGCCGAGGCCAAGGCGCGATTTCTGGCGGAAGCACGCATGGCCGGCAACATTTCCCACGACAACGTCCTGAGCATTTACGATTTCGGCGAGGATGAGCAGCATCACCCGTACATGGTGATGGAGTTTCTGCGCGGCGAAGATCTGCGCCACGCCATCAAGGGCGGCCGTACGGGCGACCTGAGGGGCAAGCTGAAGATCGCCGTGCAGGTGGCGCGCGCGCTGTTCTATATCCACACGCAAAAGATTATCCATCGCGACATCAAGCCCGAGAACGTGCACATCAACCAGGCCGGCGTGGTGAAGCTGATGGACTTCGGCATCGCCAAAACGGAAGGCCTCGCCATGACTCGCGCCGGGTACGTGCTGGGGACGCCGTATTACATGGCGCCTGAGCAGGTCACCGGGCAGGGCATCACTGAGCAGGTCGACGTGTACGCTTTCGGCGTGCTGCTGTTCGAGCTGATGACCGGAGTCAAACCGATCGATGGCGATACCGTAGAGCGCATCTTTTACAGTATTTTGAACGAGCCGCTGAAACTGGAGCCGCTGTACCAGGCGGGCGCGCCGCAAGCGGTGTGCGACCTGGTGGCGCGCTGCACCGCCAAGAGCCCCAACGATCGGCCGCAAGGGTTCAGCGGAGTGGTGGCGCAACTCGAGCGGGTGCTCGCCGATCTCGACGCGCCGACATCAGTGATGCCGCAGGCCGCCGTTGCCCAGGCGCCGGCCCCAGCGCGTCCGGCATGGTTGATTGCACTGGCGATGGCGTCGGTGGTGGCGCTGATCGTGGGAGTCTACTTTGTCACGCGGCCCAAGCCGGCGGCGAAGGAAGAGGCGCACCCACTGGCGCCGGCGATCTCGACCACCACCGGTGACATGGTGCTGGTACCCGCGGGAAGTTTTCTTTTCGGCGAAAAGAAGGAGTCCGTTTCGCTGCCGGCCTTCTACGTGGACAAGACGGAGGTGAGCAACGCAGCGTCTGCCGCCTTCTGCCAGGCCACTGGTCATCCGCTGCCGCCGGATTTCCCGCCGGGCAAGCCCGATCTTCCCGTGGTCAACGTGTCGATTCTGGATGCGCAGGCCTTCGTGAAGTGGGCCGGCAAGCGTCTGCCCACGGGCCGCGAATGGGAGAAGGCGGCGCGCGGCACCGACGGCCGCAATTTTCCCTGGGGCAACGACGCCGCCCCCCCCAAGGCCAACGTGGGCACCCAACAGATGCAGCCGGTGAATGCCTACGCCGCCGGCGCGAGTCCCTTCGGCGCCCTGCAGATGGTGGGCAACGTATGGGAATTGGTGGACCAGTTGAGCACTCCGGGCGACCACGCCCTCGCCTATTTCGCGGCGGTGCTGACGCCGGCGCCCACGAGGGAAGACCCGTGGTACACCATCCGAGGCGCCTCCTTCAGCGACGCTCGTCTCCCCGCCAATATCATCTGGGATTCCACCACGGTCCCGGCGCGCTGGAAGAATTCCAACATCGGCTTCCGCTGCGTGAAAGACGCGCAATAGGGTATCGTGAAAGTGAATGAGCGCGGAAAAGAGAGCACGCCTGAACGCGATCGTCTCGGTAGATCCGGACCTGATGCACGGCGTTCCCTGCTTTCGCGGCACCCGCGTCCCGGTGCGTCTCCTGCTTGACGACCTGAAGAGTGGTTACACCATCGACGACTTCCTGGCTGGGTGCCCGTCAGTTTCGCGGGAGCTTGTTGAAGGATACTTGGAGTTGGCCCAGGACCTGGTCACGGAATGCGTCGCATCCTGATCGATGAATGCATCAATCCTCGCTTAGCGCCGCGACTCCGGTCTCTCCTCCCGGACTCTTCCGTCGAGACGGTGCGCGACATAGGCTGGTCCGGCCAGAAGGACCACGTCCTCGTTCGACAAATCGAAGGGCGTTTTGACGTTTTCGTGACCATAGATAAAGGCTTCGAGTTCGAGCACAGCCTCAAGAGGTTCTCCTTCGGGATTGTCGTCGTGACTACCGCCAACAACCAGATGCAATCCTACGACAGGCTGCTGGAAGAGTTGGTTCGACAGATCGATGTTGTGGCTCCGGGCCAGGCTGTGCACGTGATCGACCCTGCGTAGCCCATTATTCGCGGCCCTACTTGCCCCGCCGCACGCGCTGCTCCGCCTACATGGGGTTCGTCAGAATGTCGCATCCCGTAGCCGCACCATGTCCGCCAACTGTTCCTCGGTGAGCTTCGGAATGTCTTGAACGTTGACGCGCGAGTCGTCTCCCGCCGCCTGTCGCGAGGCGATACGGGCCACGGTCCTTCTCTCGCGTCACGCTTTTCAGCAGCGCGGGCCGAGATGATGCGGATGATTTCTTCGCCATGATGTATCTGCCGAGAGTATGACGTCGTGCAAGCCAGCATATGGTTTTTAGGATAATCTACCGGGTGTGGACCATATCGAGCAATTGATCGTCGACCTGAAAGCGACCCTCGATCGAGAGATCGGTACCGATGCAATCGAACCTGGCAGCCTGAGGCACACCGTCCGCGAGAGCTTCGCTCAATTGATCGCTCGTTTCGACAAGCAAGGCGCGCGACACGAACGGCTTTTAGCAAGCATCGAGCGCCAGTGGCCTAAACCCTAACCCACGCGACAGGTCACGAAATTCGGTAGACGTACGCGTCTTCGACGAAGCGGTCGCCGATCAGTTGTCCCCCAAGGCGCATCCCTTCGACGCTCCTGGTCTTCCCAAAAAGTCGACGGAGCTCTTTCACAAACGAATCGGCCATCGGGAGAATCATGATTGGAGGAGTTCTATCAGGCGTAAACCCCGCAGGGGTCAGCATGTCATAGAGGAGACCGTACGCCTCTCTGGGCCTGACTGAATCGAGTTGTCGCGCGGCAACAAACAGCCGCCAATCTTCGTATTCAGAAGCGTACACCCAAAGAGCCACGCCAATCTTCAGCTTCGCCGTTCGAGGGCGTTGATAAGTTCCGCTCCCCTATCGATATCCAGACTCACCAGTGCAGCTTTATCCATGAAATCACTCCGTGACTCCTGTCGCCAATGGCTGCGACCAGATCTCGCGCAGATTCCGGACGATGCTTGCGATACCGGCTCTGCTCAGACCAGGATCGCACAACGTCCCAGTTCTTTCGAAACTCGGGGTCCCTGGCGACGCGTTCTATCAGTTCCTCGTCAAGCCCTGCGACCCGGATCAGGTCCCGCAAGTTATGGGAATGACTGGACTCCACCCTCTTTTTATCCGGAAATTCACCTCGCTGCGTTCCCTTCGCGATGCAAGCCTTGAGTGCGCACTCCACGGCATAGCCAGCCAGGTAGTACGCGCCGTCGAACAACTCCAGCTTGAGAAGGGTGGTCGCCCCCTTAAGCCGGATTCTCGAAAGCTCCTGGAGGTCCGTGCGATCCACGATTCATCATAGCGCCCGCCACCACCCTAACCTCTAACCCCCAAGCACGTCCCTGATAGAATCGGAGATGGGTTCTCTCTATGGACCGTCCGGCAGCTACCCATCCCGCCACCGCGCGGGAGATTATTCTCGAAATCGTTCGGAACATGCGCGAGGGACTGGAGCCGATGCACTATTCGACTCTCGCCCCCGCCATCTATCACGTCTACCTGCATCCCGACGATATGGAGCGACTCCGCGGCATTGTGCCGCGCATCATCGAAGAGGCGCGGCGCGCTCTCGATGAGGAACTGGAGCGGCTCAACAAGGCCTCCCTCGGCGAGCGCCTCAAAATCGCGCGGCGCGCCGAGCCGAAAATTTCACTGCCCGATGGCGGATGGCAGGTGCGCATTCTGGAAAACACCGACGACGATGTGGAAGGCGGCGATATCGTCATCTATTCCGAGCTCGCGCTGCCCGCCAAGGCCGAACTCGGCGCCGGGTCGATGACTAAGCGGATCGCTACGCGCCGGTTGGCTGGTGTCGAGACCACCGCGCCGGTCAAATATGAGAAGGCGCCCACACCCGAACCGCAAAATGATGGAACCACGCTGGCCGTAATCGAGTATGAAGATAATGGCGGGCGAAAAGTGTTTCGCATGACCAGAGACCAGATTGTGGTAGGGCGCGGCGGGCGCGATTACTGGACGGATCTGAAGCTGGATACGCTGCCCGACGTTTCGCGGGAGCACTTCCGCTTGCGCCGCGATGCCGAATCGGGACAGTTTTTTCTCAAGGACCTGAGCCGTCTGGGCACCACCATCAACGGCGACAAGGCGCCTTGCAGCATTGATTTCTCGGGCGCTGAAAAGCGCGACCTGAATGTGGAGGCTCCCGTACCTTCGCCGGCCCGCATTGGTCTCGCCGACGTGCTGTACCTGGAATTCCGAAGCACCCAGAATGGTTAAGGCGAAGCTCAGGAGCGCGGGCGCCAGCGATCCCGGAAGGGTTCGCCGCAACAACGAAGACGCCCTGCACCTGGACCCGGATCGCGGCATCTTTCTGGTGGTAGACGGCATCGGCGGCCAGGCGGCTGGTGAGAAGGCCGCGGAGATCGCCGTGTCCCGTTTACGCGCGCGCCTGGAACGGCAGACCGGCACCACCGAACAGCGCATTCGCGAGGCCATCACCATGGCCAATAACGAAATTCTGCGCGCCGCGCAGGGAAACGCCGAATGGACCGGCATGGCCTGCGTGCTCACCGTCGCCGTGCTGGAAGATGGCTCGGCCGTGGTGGGCCACGTGGGCGATTCGCGCCTCTACCTGATGCGCCATGGCGAAATTGCCAAGGTCACGCACGATCATTCCCCGGTGGGCGAGCGCGAAGATAATCGCGAGTTGACCGAGGCCGAAGCCATGCGCCATCCACGCCGCAACGAAGTGTTCCGCGACGTGGGTTCCGAAGAGCACACGCCCGACGATCCCGATTTCATCGAAATAAGGCGCGTCCCTTTCGATACCGATAGCGCCCTGTTGATCTGCAGCGATGGCCTCAGCGACCAGGTGCCCTCCGCTGAGATCCGCCGCACCGTGGAGAAGCACGCTGGCGATCCCGAATCCGCAGTAAGGGAACTGATCGCAGCGGCCAATCAGGCGGGCGGCAAAGACAATGTCACGGTGGTGCTGGTGGAAGGGGAGGAGTTCGCGCCTCCCGCTCCTGCTGCGCCCACCACTTCCGGTGGCGCCATGCGCTGGATTCTGTTCATCGCCGCGGTGATCCTCGCCGCAGCGGGTGGATTTTTCGCTGGCCAGAAGATGGCGCCGCTGCGCAGGCCCGATCCTCCCAGAGCGCGCGTTCTGGTGGCCGGCGAGGGGGCCCCGTACGGGAGCATCACCGCCGCCATGACGGAGGCGCACCCCGGCGATACCGTCGAGGTGCAGCCGGGCGAATATCGCGAACAGGTGCGTGTCAAAGGAGGCGTAACGCTCCGCAGCCGTGTCCCGTTGGAAGCAACCCTGCGCGCTCCAGCCCTCAGCAATGGGCCGGCGCTGATCGCGGAAAGCATTCAAAACGCCAGAGTTACCGGATTTCGCATGGTCGGCGACGGGCAGATTCCGCTTTCGGCAGGAATCGTGCTCGCAAATTCGGGAGTGGAAATCGACAACGTGGAGGTGCAGGGCGCCGGCATTGGGATAGAGGTGCGCGGCGGCCGGGTATCGCTGAGCGCCAGCGCAATCCAGGACTGTCTCACGGAAGGAGTCCTCATCACCGGCGGCGCCCGGCCCTGGGTTTCGCATAACACCTTCCGCCGGAATAAAGGCGCGGGACTCGCCGCGCGCGATGGCTCCGCGCCCCTGCTGCGCGACAACATCTTCGAAAAGAACACAGTCGAGTTGCCGCCGGAGCAGATGGAAGCCGCCAGGCAGAACAACCTGTTCCTGGACATCCCTCCCGCACGCAGTCCGGCGCCGCCCAGGAAAAAGGCATGATCCTCTCCGCCAGCCGCAACGTGGGGAAGTATCACATCCGCCAGAAGCTGGGCCGCGGCGGAATGGCCGACGTGTACCTGGCGCAGGACACCGAGTTGGGGTACTCCGTAGCGCTCAAGCTGATTGAACACAGCCCGGACGCAGACACGCGCGACGCCATCGTAGCCGAACGCCGCGGCGCCGAGTTGCAGGCGCGCCTGGCAGCCATCGACCCGCGCGTGGTTCGCGTCTACGATGCCGGCGATACCGATGGCTACTTCTTCGTGGCCATGGAGTATATCGATGGCCAGGACCTGGCCGAATTGATGGACAAGGGACCGCTGGCGGTAGAGTTCGCCGCCGACGTGGCCATCGCCGTGGCGGAAACCCTGGAGCACGCGCACGATCTGCAGGTGGAGATTGAAGGGCGCGATTTTCGCGGCATCGTGCACGGCGATATCAAGCCAAAGAACATCCGTATCGATGCCCGGGGCGAAGTGCGCGTTCTCGATTTCGGCATCGCCAAGGCCCTTTCGCTTTCGCGCAAACTCACGCGCAACGAGTTCGGCAGCGTGCCCTACGCCTCGCCGGAGCGGCTCGATGCCGGGGAAGTGAGCGCCCTTTCCGATCTCTGGTCGCTGGCGGTGATGCTCTACGAAATGGTGGTGGGGATGCAACCCTACCAGGCCGAGTCCACCGAGCGGTTGGAGCGGATGATCCGCTCGAAGATCGCCCCGCCGCCGGCGCCGGACCCCTGTCCGGAACCGCTGCGCAAGATCATGGTGAAGGCCATGGCGCCGGATGGGGAAGACCGCTACCAGAGCGCGCGGGCGTTGGCGGACGATCTCACGGCCTTTCGCCAGGGCAAGCCGGTCCGCGCCGTGACGGAAGATCTGGATGCCACACGGCGCACCTTCGCGCGCGCCAGCGACGAAACGCGGCGCACCGCGCACGCACCGGCCGGCCCCGATGACGATACGCGGCGGAGCGCCCCAGCGGCGGACATCCCCCTGACGCCGCCCCAACCGAAGCGCCGGGTTTTCGGCAAAGCCATGAAGGCGGTGGCCGTGCTGGCCCTCGTCTGCGTTTCCTGTGGCGTGTGGGCGGGCGTGTCGGATTATCTGCTGTATCAGAGGGGCCGCGAGTTCGCCCGCCAGAT
>OKRF01000137.1:0-7916 GCA_900290315.1 Candidatus Sulfopaludibacter sp. SbA3
GGTGACGCTG
The DNA here is from genome assembly GCA_900290315.1 of Candidatus Sulfopaludibacter sp. SbA3. Taxonomy (GTDB): domain Bacteria; phylum Acidobacteriota; class Terriglobia; order Bryobacterales; family Bryobacteraceae; genus Sulfopaludibacter. Next base: position 11 of record OKRF01000137.1, read on the forward strand.
GTTCGTGAGTCTACGATGAATCCAGTCGGAAAGCTGGATGCGGGAAATCCGCACGTCCAGTTTGATGAGCGGGGATGGGAAACGGGACGGCCCCCACGGGTCAGCACCCGCGCCCATCCTCGACTCTACCGCCGGTCGGCCAGTGCAACCGGCGGCGAGACCGCCGGCGTTACCCACCGCCCGTTTTTCATCCCGTTTCGCGGGCGGAACGCCCCTAATTGACAGACGACACAAAACGATCGTCTGTCCCACTGGCACAGTGTGGAGGGATTTCACAATTGACCGGCGGGGCGAAAGGATCTAGATTTGATCTGACTTGATCCCTGTCCAGGAAGCGAGTCATGCATGAGCCTTCAACGGCTGCGATGGGTTTTCTGCGCCTGCCTGGCAGTTTCGCTGGGAGTGTGGGCGCAGCAGAGTGGCGAAACGAACGCCCGGCCGCTGACCAAGCGGCAGCAGAAGAAGAACGAAGCCAGGCTGCGCAAGGAACTGCAGTCGACTTATAGCCAGTGGGAAGCGGAAGTCGAATACATTATCACCGATGAGGAGCGCGCCACCCTCCACAGGCTCCGCACGGATGAGGAGCGCGAACAGTTCATCGAGCAGTTCTGGCTGCGCCGCGACCCCACGCCGGACACCGAAGAGAACGAATTCAAAGAGGAGCATTACCGGCGCATCGCCTACGCCAACGAACACTATGCCTCCGGCATTCCGGGATGGAAGACCGACCGCGGACGCATCTATATCACGCGCGGCGCGCCGGACGAGATTGAAGATCATTCGTCGGGCGGCTTCTATGAAAGACCCGCGGCGGAAGGCGGCGGCGGGACTTCCACTTTTCCGTTTGTGCTGTGGCGCTATCGGCACCTGGACGGCGTGGGCGATGACGTGAACATCGAGTTCGTCGACACCACCATGAGCGGCGAATTCCGCATGACCATCGACCCTTCCGAAAAGGACGCGCTGCTGTATGTGCCGGGCGCCGGTCTTACTTGGATGGAGGAGCAGGGCCTCGCGAGCAAGACGGATCGTTTCAACCGCACCGACGGCACGCACCTGGGCACCGCCTTCGGCGGCACACCGGAGAGCATGAACGAGTTCACGCGGATGGACCAGCTCGTCAGCCTGCTAAAGCCGCCGCCTCTCAAGTACCCGGACCTGGAGAGGGTTAGTTCCACCGTGCGCTATGATCTGCTGCCCTTCAAGATGCGGTCGGACTTTTTTCCGCTCACGGAGAGCTCTGCGCTGGCCAGCATCACGGTGCAGGTGGAGAATCGCGACCTGGCGTTCCGCGCCAGCCAGAGGATGGAGAAAGCGGTGCTGCACCTTCTGGGTGAAATCTCGACCATGACCAACCGGCAGGTCAATCACTTCGAAGCCGAGGTGGCGGTGGACAGCCCTACTGAGTTGCTCTCCGCCTATACCGCGCGTAAGTCGGTTTTCAACCGGGTCCTCCCGCTGCCCCCTGGCATGTACCGGCTGACGGTGACGGTGAAGGACATGACGGCGGGCACGGTGAATCGCAGGGAGATGCCGCTGGCGGTGCCCCACCTCGATGCGGAGAAACTGGCCGCGAGTTCGCTGGTGCTGGCCGACCAGATCGAGCAGGCCCCCATGAAGAGCGCGGGGATGGGCCAATTCGTGGTCGGCGACACTAAGGTGCGGCCGCGCATGGATGGCGCCTTCCGCCGCGACGAGAAGATGGGCGTATACCTGAAGCTCTACAACCTGGGCGCCGACGCGGAGACGCACAAGCCCTCGGGACAGGTGACCTATGAGGTACGCAGCAGCACGGGAGAGAAGATGCTGGAGCAGACGGACGATTTGTCGGCGGTGCCGGGCGCATCGGCCAGCCAGGTGACGCTGCAGAACGGCCAGCCAGGTGACGCTGCAGAAGATGCTGGATTTGCAGTTGCTCGCTCCGGGCCGCTACACGCTGCGAGTCAAGGTGACGGATAAGGGACGAAATCAGACACTGGCGCCATCGGCGGAGTTCACGGTGACGTAAGGGCAGGCGAAACCGCCTGCCCCACCAAAGATTCCCACATGACGTGCGCGGCGTATCCTGGTAAGGGAGGTGGTATGTACCCACTCAAAAAGGGGAAATTTGCCAAGCAGGCCCACGTAGGAATCCCCGAAGGGACCTTCGAAGAGGAACACGGGCGCAAGGGATTTTACGGAAAAAGCTCGCACCTGTACCACGCGCATCCGCCCACCGGCTGGACCCGCTTCGAAGGCAAACTGCGGCCACACCTGTTCGACCTGAACAAGCTGGAGCCATCGGACCTGCAGGATCCCGAAGGCGCGCCGGTCGCTTTCCTGGGCAACGACGACGTGACCCTCTACGTGTCGCGTCGGTCGCACCCCATGCCGTTCTACTACCGCAACGCCGATGGCGACGAGTTGCTGTTCGTGCATCGCGGCCACGGCACCATCGAGACCGACTTCGGACCACTCGCCTTCGAGCCGGGCGACTACCTTGTGCTGCCCCGCGCCGTCACCTATCGGCTGCTGCCCAAGAGCAGTGACAACTTCTTCCTGGTCATTCAATCGCGCACCGAGTTCGATCAGCCTGATAAGGGCCTGCTCGGCCACCACGCGCTGTACGACCCCGGTTCGATCACGGTGCCTGAACCCGCGCCCCACTTGGGCGGCGATCGCGAATGGGAAGTGCGCATCAAGGTGGAAGACGAATTCTCCAAGGTCTTCTACCCGTTCAACCCCATCGATGTAGTGGGCTGGAAGGGTGACCTCACCGCCTGGAAGATCAACATGCGCGACATCCGGCCGGTGATGAGCCATCGCGCCCACCTGCCGCCCAGCGCGCACACTACCTTCCTCACCGAAGGCGCGGTGGTCTGCAGCTTTCTGCCGCGGCCCCTGGAGCAGGACGCTGAAGCGCTGCGCGTCCCGTTCTTCCACCGCAACACCGACTACGACGAGTTCCTCTTCTATCACGACGGAGATTTCTTCAGCAAAGACAACATCAAGCCGGGATACGCCACGCTGCATCCGCGCGGCATCCACCACGGCCCCCATCCCAAAGCGCTCGCCAATCAGCACAAGAAGACCCACACGGACGAGTACGCCGTGATGCTCGATGGCTTGAATCCCATCCGGGTCCTGCCGGCGGGCGAGCAGGTCGAGTGGCAGGAGTATTGGGCAAGCTGGAAGTGAGTGGACGCAATTTGAACAAAGTAGGATGTTTTGTCATACCAACTGCGCGGTGCAGAAAGTCGCCGCCACACTGGATCGTAAGGCTGTTGCGGACCTGGATAGATGGGTCAAAGAGGGCAAGTACCCCAACCGAAGTCGTGCATTGCAATCGGCTGTCAACCTCCTGAGCGAGCGCGAGAAGAAAACGCGCCTGGTGCGCGAGTTGGCCAAACTTGATCCCAACGAGGAAAAGCGATTGGCCGAAGAGGGTTTGGGAGACATTTGGCCCGAATATTGAGAGGCGAGATCTACTGGGCGGACTTGAACCCGGTGAGAGGCCGCGGGCAGGGTGCCTTGCGCCCCGTTTTGATCCTCAGCCACGATGTATTCAATACCAAGTCTCAAACCGTAATCGCGATGGCGATAACCAGTCAGCCGCAAAGGGCGGGATTCCCGCTGACTCTCAGCCTTCCTCCGCAGGCGCTTCCCAAGATTTCCTGGCTCAAGATCTCGCAGGTTCGAACCATCTCCGTTGATCGGCTGGGCAAAAGAATCGCGGCGCTCGATGCCGGCACGCTTGGCCAGGTGGTCGATGGGCTGCTCGAATTAGTCGGTTAGGAACTCAAACAAGGCGCTGTGGCCTGCGCGTTCTGCCGCGTCCCCGGAGCGACACTCCGAAACGCCGCGGTCCCGTTCTTCCACAACAGCACGAGAGGACTTAATTGCAGCGCCTGCTCGGTTTTGGCACGCGGTACAAGCTGGACGGCTTTCTGAAGGATCACGGGGTCGTGATCGACGACTACACCGTCGATGACCTCCGCCGCGAGGTCGCCACCCTCCGACGCTTGGGGTTGTGACGAGCGCGAAACTACCTGCTCCTGATCGACCCGTAGAGGCCGCGCGCGGGATCATCAAGCCCGCCGAAGCCTTCGACCGCCCCAAGCCAACCCACTTTCCGTTATTCGCAGGCCGTCATGGACCAGTTTCTGGACCCGAACGCCGGCAGTTCCTAATTAGCTGGTAAGTGAACGAACCAGCATTCGGAGACAGTGAGAAGAAATTTGCCTCGCAAGGGCGCAGAAGCCGCAAAGAAAGAGGCTGCTTGTCTTCTTGGCGGCTTTGCGCCTTTGCGAGAAATTGTAGTTGCGCGTCGGAATCTTTCGCGCTACTCCCACTCAAAAGCGAAATCCTCGTCCCAAAAGCGGACACTTCCGCCGTCGCGACTTCCCCGTTAACCCTTTCTCCGTCAAATATTTCCGAATGGCCCCGCGGTTGCCAACGTGTTTCAATAGGATCTGATGAAATCTCCCGATTCTCGAACGCCCTGCATCCTGATTGCCGACGATCAACCGGATGTACTGGAAGCGTTGCGCTTCCTCGTCAAGGGCGAAGGCTACCAGGCCGAATCCGTGAATTCCCCCGCCGCGGCCATTGACGCGGTGGAATCGCGCGATTTCGACGCCGTCCTCATGGACCTCAATTACACCCGCGACACCACCAGCGGGCAGGAAGGCCTGGAGTTGCTCAACCACATCCAGACCCTGGACGGTACGCTCCCGGTGATCGTGATGACCGCGTGGGGATCGGTGGAACTGGCGGTGGAGGCGATGCGGCGCGGTGCACGCGACTTCATCCAAAAGCCCTGGGACAACGCGCGCCTGTCGGCCATCCTCAAGACCCAGATCGAGCTGGGCCGGGCTCTGCGCAAGGGGCAGCGTCTCGAGGCGGAAAACCGGGCGCTGCGCGCGGAGCGATTCCCGCAACTCATCGCGCAATCGGCCGCCATGCGTCCGGTGCTCGACGTAATCTCGCGAGTGGGCCCCTCCGATGCGAACGTGCTGATCACCGGTGAAAACGGTACCGGCAAGGGCTTGGTGGCGCAAACCCTGCATTCGGTCTCGCTCCGTTCCACCCGCCCGCTGGTCACGGTCAACACCGGTGGCCTCGCCGAAGGAGTATTCGAGAGCGAACTGTTCGGGCACGTGAAAGGCGCATTCACCGATGCCAAAAGCGATCGCGTGGGCCGCTTTGAAATGGCCGACGGCGGCACACTCTTCCTGGACGAGATCGCCAATATCTCGCAAGGACTGCAAGCCAAGCTGCTGCGCACCCTGGAGACGGGAGAATTCGAGCGCGTGGGCTCTTCCAAAACCCGCCGCGTGGACGTCCGTGTCTTCTCGGCGACCAATGCCGATTTGAGCGCCTCTGTGGCCGACGGGCGATTCCGCCAGGACCTGCTGTTCCGCCTCAACACCATCGAAATCCGGCTGCCTCCCCTGCGCGACCGGCGCGAAGATATTCCGGTCCTGGGAGGCCACTTCCTGCGCCAGCATGCCGAGCACTATCGCAAACCCATCACCGGCTTCGATGAGGGCGCCATCAAAGCGCTGCTGGGCCACTCCTGGCCCGGCAACGTCCGCGAGTTGGACCATGCCGTAGAGCGCGCCGTGCTGATGGCGCAAGGCGATATCATTAGAGCCGTCGACTTGGGCCTGCGCGCCGGCCGCGAAGGTCCACCCCGGCTGGAAGAGATGAGCCTGGAAGATGTGGAGGCCCTGCTCATCAAAAAAGCGCTGGCGCGGTTCAACGGCAATGTCAGCCACGCCGCCAACGCTCTTGGTCTGAGCCGCAGCGCGCTATACCGGCGGCTGCAACGATATGGGTTGTAGCGGAAGGCGGCACCTCAGTGTCTGACAATTTCGACCCGGCCGAGCGCCAGCAAAAGCCGGCACGCATAGGTTACGAAGGGCGGGTGGTCCTGCTGGCCTTTCTGGCGGGCCTTCCCGGCTCGGTGTGCGCCTTGCTCCTGTTGTGGCTGTGGGTTCCCAAAGCCACCCAGCAGTTACAGATCACTCTCACAGTGGTGATCGGCGGCGCCTGGATCGGCTTCGCCATGCTGGTGCGGGAACGCGTGGTGTTTCCTCTGCAGACACTATCGAACCTGTTGGGCGCGCTGCGCGAGGGCGATTTTTCCGTGCGCGGCCGCTCCCCCCGTCCCGACGACGCTTTGGGCGAAGTAATGCGCGAAGTCAACACGCTGGGCAGCACCCTCCGCGAGCAGCGTCTCGGTGCCATGGAAGCCACCATGCTGCTGCGCACCGTGATGCGCGAGATCGATGTCGCCATCTTCGCCTTCGATGAAAACCAGCGCCTGCGTCTGGTGAACCGCGCCGGCGAGCGCCTCCTCGACCAGCCCCCGGAAAGGCTGCTCGGGCAGACGGCCGACGAACTCAAGCTGGAAGTGTGCCTCGATGGACCCGAGCAGACCACCTTACAAGCCATCTTCCCGGGCGGTGCCGGCAGGTGGGGCGTCCGGCGCACACGCATTCGCGAGCGCGGACTGCCGCTGGAACTGGTAGTCATCAGCGATCTCACCAAGGCTCTCAGCGAACAGGAACTGCAGGCGTGGCAGCGCCTGGTGCGTGTGCTGGGCCACGAGCTGAATAACTCCCTGGCACCCATCAAGTCCATCGCCGGCAGCCTGGAGGCCATTGTTTCGCGCCAGGAGTTGCCCGACGATTGGCGCGACGATATGCGCCGCGGTCTCCACGTCATCGTCTCGCGGTCGGAAAGCCTCAGCCGCTTCATCGGCGCCTACGCCCGCCTCGCGAAACTGCCGCGCCCGCAATTGCAGCCTCTCGAAGTGGCCGCTTTCGTGGAGCGTGCCGTCAGCTTCGAAACCCGCCTGCCGGTGGAAGTGCAACCGGGGCCCCCGGTCACTGTGCAGGGCGACCCCGACCAACTGGAGCAGGTGCTGATCAACCTGCTGCGCAACGCCGCCGACGCCTCACTCACCACCAACGGGAGAGTCCGCATCGGCTGGCGGCGCGATAGCGCCATGATGGAGATCTGGATCAAGGATGAGGGCCCGGGCCTTTCCAGCACGGCCAACCTCTTCGTCCCCTTCTTCACCACCAAGCCCGGAGGCTCCGGCATCGGGCTGGTGCTCAGCCGCCAGATTGCCGAAGGCCACGGCGGCGCTCTCGCGCTGGAGAATCGCACCGACGGCCCCGGCTGCATCGCGCGTCTGCGCCTTCTGGGATAGTCAACGCCGCATTGGTAAACGCTGGGGATTCCGGCGAAGCTGAACGCTCATTCCGAAGGGAAGCGGCAGTGCTCTGAATCGCACCCGCCGAAAACGCATCAGACTGTGCATCCTCGCACGCCGGCTGAACCGTTGCCTTGGCCCTGCCTTCATATGCCTTGACACGCATATGCTTTATGGAGTATATCAAGAGAGTGGAATCTGTATTCGAAGTCATTGCAGAGCCAAACCGCCGCGCGATATTGAGCCTCCTGGTCTCGTCACAACAGTCGGTGGGAGAGATCGAGCGTCAACTTCGTATGACGCAGCCGGCGGTGTCAAAGCACCTGCGAGTGCTGCGCCAGGCCGGTTTTGTGGAATCCACGGTGGACGCACAGCGCCGCCTCTACCGGCTGAAGCCCGACCCATTTCAGGAGGTGGATGCCTGGCTGGCTCCGTTCCGCCGGTTCTGGTCCGCTCATCCGCTCACGTAGATGCTCTCGAACGCCACCTCGACCGCATGGATCAATCCACACCAACGAAAGGGAAGACAAGCACCAGACGACGCGGACCAGACCGCAAACGTGAGAAAGGAGAAACGAAATGACAATCAAATTGACCAGCGTATTCGTCGACGACCAGGAGAAGGCCCTGCGCTTCTACACGGAGGTACTGGGCTTTGCCAAGAAGACCGATTTCAGTCAGGGCCCATTTCGCTGGCTGACC
>OKRF01000137.1:7926-13442 GCA_900290315.1 Candidatus Sulfopaludibacter sp. SbA3
CCGATTTCAGTCAGGGCCCATTTCGCTGGCTGACCGTGGCCTCGCCCGAGGAGCCGGACGGCACTCAACTGCAGTTGGCGCTGAACGACAACCCTGCTGCCAAAGCGTATCAGCAGGCCATCTTTCAACAGGGCCAGCCCGCGGCCATGTTCAGCACCGACGACGTCAAGGGCGACTACGAGCGGATCAAGGCTCGCGGCGCCCAGTTCACCATGCCACCCACTGGCGTGACCGGCTCGACCATTGCGATGCTGAACGACACCTGCGGCAACCTCATTCAGCTCACCCAACTGGCACGCTATTAAATGCGGCCGTTCCGCACGATGGCGCAGCTCCGCCGGTTCTGGTAGGCTCACATAGATGCTCTCGAACGCCACCTTGACCGCCTGGAACAATCGACAACAACGAGAAGGACGACAAGGAGAAAGAGATGACCGATCGCGAACCGTACACACCGGGTCCGGCCAGCGGGGCGCAGGTACGAAAGGACGGAGCGAAGTGGACCCTCATTCTCGTCAGAGAATTGCGCCACTCGCCGGAAAAGGTCTGGCAAGCACTAACCGACCCGGCGCACCTGCGCGAGTGGGCGCCCTTCGTGGCCGATCGGAGCCTGGGTTCGGTCGGAGCCGCGGTGAATCTCACTTGGGTGGGAGCGCCCACGCCGATCGCAACAACAGTGACGCGAGCCGACGCGCCCAAGTTGCTGGAGTACGGCGATATCCGGTGGGAACTCGAAGCCTTTGGCGGCGGCACCCGCCTGACGCTGTGGCACAACATCGATCGCCGCTACATCTCCATGGGTGCTGCCGGGTGGCACATTTGTTTCGATGTTCTGGATCACCTGCTCGGCGGAACTCCCATCGGCCCCATCGTTGGCGGTGAGGCGATGAAGTTCGCCGGCTGGCAGCGTCTGAACGCGGAGTACGCCAGGCAGTTCGGTATTGAAACGCCCAACTGGCCGCCTCAGGCGGCTCAAAAGTCGTGAATCGAGGACAAATCCGATACTCGGGTTATATTTATGGTCCGTTTGAAGGAATTCCAAATCACCGGCCCGTGTTCGGTTTGTCGTCGTTCCTGTAATGATTGTGGATGTGGAAAGGCCGCATCACCGCGGTAGCGGACTGGGGTATGACCGGCCTGGGCCTATCGCGGGTCCACTGAGTCCGTGGCGATCAGACGCAGCGCCGTGAGGCTCGGCATGAAGAAGTAATCTCCGCCGCGCAGTTCCACAAAATTGGGCAGCCCGGTGCAGATGTACGGCGGGTTGGCAGGGTCGGTTGTACCCTGGATCACCACCTTCCCCCCGCCGCCGTGATTGCCGAGCAGCAGATCCTTGTCGCTTCCCTGGTGCGCGTCGTTGCCGTATTCGATCCACTGCTGGTGCACGAATTCGAACTGGCGAAAGATGCTGGCGTTGAGCACGATGAAGATCACGCCATGCTCGGCGGCATCGCTGGCGGGCTCGCCGTACGGTGTCCACTGGCCGTATGGCAGGCCACGGCGCATAATGCGGCGGCGGTTGACGAGCTGCCCGTCGAATCCGAAAGCATCGCGCGGATTGGTCCGGCGGATGTGCGCGCCGATGGGGCACCGGGCGCCTTCCAGGTCGTTCCCGTAGGTGAACCTGGTATTGCGCTGCGGGTCCTTGACCAGCGCCTGGTCGGGCCGGTCGGGAGAAAGCTCGAGCGGCGTGCCGTCCTGCCACCGCCCTACGAATTTCGCTGCCAGCTTGTCTTTCCCGCCGGCATAGCTGCTGCCGTGCTGCTCCAGATAGTCGCGGAAGGTGGCCACGTTCTCATGCAGCTTGCGATACACCATGAACGTGCCGTTTTGAGCGAGCAGGTGCGGCACCGGCGCCACCGGCAGTTCGCCTGCTTCGTCGCGGTAGCCCAACAGGAATTCGCCGGTGGCCAGAGGCACCCACTGGCCTTCCTTGGTCAGCTTGCCCTGGCCAGGCTGCGACTTTCGATCCGCGCCTTCGAAATCCGGATTGCCGAATCCATCGGTGTAGCCGAAATGCTCCTTGGCGGTGTATGCGCCATCAATCTTCAGCATCCCGGCATCCTGCGTGTACAAGAGGCGTGCACCACCGGTCTCTTCCAGGATTTGCCGCAAAGAATCGCAGCGTCGATCGAGCAGTTCGGCCGACGCGGCATAGATGCCCACCCACGCTTGCGCGCAGCCCTCGCACCACACCGGGTCCCAGTTTTCAGGCGCGCTGCGGCCGGTGTCGTTCAAAATCAGGCTGCGCGCCTTCATCCCTTGTACGAACTCCACCGGGAAGCTCAACAACGTGGCGTCCGGCAGTCCCAGCCGGACCAGTCCCTGGTAGGTGAATGCGACATTCAGCGTGCTGCCGGGCTTGGTGTCCCACCGCTCCGCCGTGGTGATTTCGTCGAGAAACCGGCGAACGAGGGCTCGTCCGGAATCCGCATCGGCGATTTCCAGCAGGGCGTAACGGGCCACTGGATAGGTGTAGCCGCGCAGCGCGAATCCTTGTATGTCAGCAGCGTTCAGTTTAACCATGGTGGGCAGCGATACTCTTATTGAGCGGTACGGACTGGTGTGCGCCGGCTGGATTGGGCGAGCCGGGTTCCGGCGTGGGCATGTTTCGCATTCTCTCGAAAAACTTCCGGAACGCCTGTTGCAGTTCGGTGGCCGATTTTCCCTGATGCCGCGCAATGAACTCCGCCACGCTGGCCTGCACCTTCAGGGCGCGCAGGGTCGACTGCACGGTGTGATTATTGACATCGGCGAAATAGAACGTTGTCTCGATCTGGCACTTCTTCATGTAAGCCGCGAATGCCGCGGGGTCACGAACCCCAGGATAACCCACGCAGTGACTCCAGACGGATTCCACCAGGTCCGGGATCTGCTTCGCCATCCAGGTCAGGTAGGTGTCCAGGTCCCCGTCAAAGTTACTTTCGAAAACCAGATACTTGGATTGCAGGTGTTCTTCGCGCGCCGGAGTGCCCACATAGATCACATCGTCCATCACCACCAGGCGGCATATATGCGTGCTGGAAAGGGCCGCGAACGGGCTATGCAGATCGCGAGGCACGGTTGCCAAGAAATTGCGGATGGCGCAATCGTGCGAGACATCGGCGTTCGGGTCGTCGATGATGGGGGAAAGGATGGTGAGTCCGTATACCCTGCCGCTCTGATTTGGCATAGAGTGTTCCTAAGTTCCGACCGGTCCGATGCCGGTAGCGCCCAAGTCCTTTTGCACCTTGGTCAGGAATTCCACGTAGGCGCCGCTGAATTCGCCGGGGGTCATGCCGCCGCTGGCTCTGCCGAAATCCTCCAGTGCCGCGCAGACGCGATGCGCCGCTTTGACGTCGTTCGTGGTGGCTGTGGGATAGGCGGTGTAATAGCAGTCCGTGTCGAATTGGACGAGTGAGATATAACGTTTAAATGCGGTGACGGGCCGGGCGCGGGGAAACTTCTCGCTCCAGATCCAGATGGCGTCCAGTCCGCCCGAGAGGACGTCGGCGAAGGCGTCGATGTACTGGTTCCAGGTCCCGTTAAAGTTGCTGAAAAACAACAGGTAGTCGTACGACAGGGACTCTTCCGGTTGGGCCGGCTCAATCCGCGGAAAGCCGTTTCGTTTGACAATCACCCAACGCGCAAAGTGGATGAAGGAAAGGTTGATCAGATTGCTCTGCAGCGGCTTGACGTGCCCGAGTACGAAGAATAGTAACCGCAGAATTGGGGTTTTCCACGGTTTCATCGGCGTAATTGCGGTCATCGCGTAAGTCTTGCCGTTGATATTAGTCAAAGCGCCTCCGCCGGGATGGCGTCAATTATTACATTGCCGGTAAAGGGGGCGCAAGCAAAATGATCATGTCAAAATATGGAAGATGGACTGGGAACACCACGGCGTCAAGATTGTCGCTGCCAGTACGCTGGACAGCAACACACCGCAGACCGCCGGCATGACTCGCGCCGCCGCCATCACTCACGCGCGAACGGGAGCAAGAAAGCTCTGGGCCGGCACAGTGGTGGTCCAGCCCAACGCGAAAACGGGGCCGCATCACCACGGAGACCTCGAAACGGTCCTCTACATTGTTCGCGGCCGGGCCCGCATGCGATGGGGTGAACACCTGGAGTTCAGCGGCGAAGCCGGTCCCGGCGACTTCATCTATGTCCCGCCCTACGTGCCGCACCAGGAGATCAATGCGCTTCCCGACGAGCCTTGTGAAGCGGTGGTCGTGCGCAGCGGGCAGGATCCGGTCGTCGTGAACCTCAATCTGGAAAGTCCCGAACCTGCCGGCGAGGGCGCCCCAACGCCCTTTCATCCCGTGTAACGCCGGCGATCTTGTCGCCGGTCCGTTCACGGCTTCAAGTGTTCCACCAGATACCGCTTGACTGCCTGCAGGGAATACATCGAGTTCTGCGCGGCGTGCCCCTGCTCCGGCAAAAGCACCAGGTCGTAAGGCTTGCCCGCGCGCTCCAGCGCATCGATCAAGCGGATGCTTTCGGCGAACGGCGCATTGACGTCCGAGGTCCCGTGAATCAGCAAAAGGCGCCCTTTGAGATTGCCCGCCATGCGGAGGTTGGAAGCGAAATCATAGCCTTCCTGGTTCTCTTCCGGCGAACCCATCCAGGTTCGGTAGCCCTGAGAGACGTCGTTAATGGGCGCCATGGCGATGCCCACCTGGAAAACATCGGGTTCCTGTAGCAGTCCGCGCACGGCGAAGTATCCTCCAAAGGATCCGCCGAACAGGGCCACGCGGCTCATGTCCACATACGGCCTCGCGGCGGCGAGCTGCTTTAGGACGGCGACGTGATCCAGAATCTCGTTGCGTCCCACGTTTTTGTAGACCACGTCCTGGAAGGCTTTGCCGCGCTCCGGCGTGCCGCGGGCATCCACCACGAACAGTAACAGACCCAAGTTCGCGAAGGCCTGTTCCCGCGCCGCGCCGTTGAAAGAACGAGGCACTCTGGTCATCTGGGGGCCGGCGTAAATGAAGTCGACGACGGGATATTTNNGGCCGCCTTGGCCGTGAATTCTTCGGGTGGAACCCGCCGCAAAGCCATCGCCGCGTCGGCGTCGGCCTTCGACATTACCTCGACCAGTGTGCCATCGGCCGTGCGCAGGTCGGTCTCCGGGGGGCGATTCACGTCCGAGTGCGAATCCAGGAAAAACCGGCGCGATGGCGCGAACTGGATTCCCTCTCCGCGTGCCCCCTGGTAGCTGACATAGATTGCCTGATCGTGTTTGCCCGGTGCATCGGTCAAGCGCACCGCCTTGCCCACGTCCAGATTCACGCGATACAGATGGAAATCGTAAGGACGCCCGTCTCCTCCTCCTCCGTGAGCGGTGTAATAGACCCAGCCGCTCTCTTCGTCCACTGCCACAACGCGCTCCACGGGACGCGCATCGCTGGTGAGTTTGCGAATCAGGCGCCCTTCGAAATCGTAAAGATAGATCTGATTCCAGCCATCCCGCTCGGAAAGCCACAGAAAACGGCGATTGCCGGGAAGGAGAGTGAAATTCGGCGAATTGGGCATCC
>OKRF01000137.1:13452-19704 GCA_900290315.1 Candidatus Sulfopaludibacter sp. SbA3
CGCTCCCGGGCGCGTGATCAGCAGTTCGGACGCATCCGAACGCCAGCCCCGAAAGAAGGCGGGGCCCTCGATGCGGACCTGCCTCTTCGAAGCCACGTCGATGATGTAGTATTCGGATTTTTCACCGGTCACGCCGCCATTTTCCAGGGGCACCCATTCGACGTCGGGCGTGGGCTTCAGCCAATGCATGAGCGGATACAGCACCGCGTTGCGGCGATCGCGCTTCACCACAGCCACCGCGCGGCTGTCCGGCGACCAGAGGGGCGGCCGGCTGTAATCCCACCCGTAATCCTTGACCGCATCACTGGTGAGCGCTTCCATATGGCCATCCGTAGTGGAGCGCGCGTAGAGGTTGCCGTCCTTGACGCCGAGAAACCAACGCCCGTCGGGAGACCCCGTCTCGTAGACCGGCGGCGGGCCCATCATTAATGGCTTGCTCAAGAGGCGCGGATTGCGATTGTCCGCCGCGGCATCCGGCGCCTGGTGGAACTCGTAGGAGTCCATCTGCACAATCAGGTCGTGGCCCTCGAAGGAAACTCGCGCGGCTTTTTCGCCGGGAAGGAAGGCAAAGGAATTGAAGGGCATCCGGCCGGGAGCAAGTTCGTGGCCGGCGAAAGCGGCCAGCGCACTGCGCAGGCGCGCCACATCGAACAAGGCGGTCTTACTCCTTCGCACGGGGTCATATTTGTAGGCCATGGCATCCCCGCTCCCGCCTTCGCCGAACCAGAAGCTGTTGCCGTCCTCCATCCAATGCGCCTCCACCCAGCCGCCCTTCACCAGGCCCGGCAGGGATAGCGTTTGATTGAAGATTGCGTCGCGTGGCGATTGCGCCCAGATTGCCGTGGCGGCGATTACGGGTAAAAACCATCGGTGAGGTTTCAATGACCCTCCTGCTATGTGATCAGCACTATGCTAAAAAAATAGCATGTGTTGTCTGGGAGGTCAACTTCCCGGCCGCCGAACCCCACCTACGGGATTTTTCGTTGCTTTACGGTTTTTTTCGTAGTATGATTGATTTCGATGGGTCCCTCCCGCCGCAACCGGCCGCCGACGGCACTTCCGACCGCGGCCGAGCTCGACATTCTTGCCGTCCTGTGGACGCTGGGAATGGCAACCGTGCGGGAAGTCCACGACGATCTCGGCAATGACAACCGCTACACCACCACTCTGAAGACGATGCAATTGATGACGGAGAAGGGTCTGCTGGTCCGCGGTGAGCGTTTCGGGTCGCATGTTTACGAGGCCAGTATTCCGAGAGAACAAATGCAACGCCAGATCGTGGGCGACCTGCTGAAAAGGGCGTTCGGCGGTTCAGCCCGAAGTCTGGTGATGGGCGCCCTGACGGCACAGCCGACGTCTCGCGGCGAATTGGACGAGATTCGGCGGATGTTAGACGCCTTTGCCAAAGAGAAAGGACGCTCGTCATGAAGGCCATCCAGACACTCTCCGCGCAGCCGTGGGTGGAACGCCTCGGCTGGACCCTGGTCCACTTCCTCTGGCAGGGCCTGTCAATTGCTGTTCTTTATGGGGCCGCACGCAGAGGCGTGGGGCGCACGTCGAGCCCGCATGCGCGATACCTGCTCGCCTGCGCGGCGCTGGCAGCCATGATGGCCGCGCCGCTGGTGACTTGGGGAGTGATGGGGTCGCCGGACGCGAGTCCGGATGCCGCCTATCGCATTCGCAGTACGCCCCCGGCTGCATCCGCCACCGGCATCGTCGTCACCACGACCAGGTTGCCCGCATCCGCCCGCGCCGCGGTGTACGCCGTAGAGCCAACGCAGTTCCTGACTTGGGTTGTGATGGTCTGGCTCGCCGGCGCAGTGGTGCTCTGGGTACGGCTGGTGGGAGGCTGGGTGGTTGCCGCGCGCATGCGGTTGACTCTGGTGCGGTGTGCGCCGCCGGAATGGCAGGAGACCCTGAGGATCCTCAGCGCCTGGCTTGGTCTGACTCGTCCCGTGCGGTTGCTGGTATCCGCGCTGGTGCAGGTTCCGACAGTGGTGGGCTGGCTGCGTCCGGTAGTGCTCGTACCGGTGGGGGCAATCGGCGGTCTGCCTGCCGCCCATTTGGAGGCGCTGCTGCTGCATGAGCTGGCGCACATCCGGCGGCACGATTATCTGGTCAACATGCTTCAGAGTGTTGCCGAAGCTCTGCTCTTTTATCACCCGGCGGTGTGGTGGGTATCGGGGCACATTCGCTGCGAGCGCGAACTATGCTGCGACGATGCGGCCGTTTCGGTCAGCGGCGATGCGCTCACGTATGCGCGTGCTCTGACGCAATTGGAATCCCACCGCCCCGCGCATCTCAGTGCCGCGATTGCCGCCAATGGTGGATCTCTGTCCAACCGCATCGCAAGGTTGCTGGGCCAATCACGGCCTGCCGTCCGCACCGGCCTGGGACCTGGTGCTTTCACCGTCGCGGCTCTCATGGTGGCCGCAGCTTACGGTGTGCTTGGTCAACCCGCCGATCCGCCGCGATTCACCGTTGCATCCATCAAGCGCAACCGGTCTGATGGGCCGGCATCCATGGCGGTTCCGATGGGAGTCGGCTATCGGCCCGGCGGCCGATTGATTGCGCGCAACGCCCCCTTGACGATGCTCATCCAAAGGGCGTACTCGGTCCAGGGCTTTCAGGTGGTAGGCGGAGCGTCGTGGATCAACACAGATGGCTACGACATCGAGGCCAAACCGGAGGGCAACACCGATCAGAAGCGGATGTGGCTGATGCTGCAGACGCTGCTGGCTGACCGGTTCAAACTGGTGCTGCACCAGGAGACAAGAGATCTTCAGGTTTACGATTTGAAGACGGTGAAGAATGGCCCCAAACTGCCGGCGCCTGAGGGAGGCGCGTGCGCCGAGGTTCTTACAACGTTGCCGGCGGCCGGGCAGCCGCGCCCGGCTCGCCCCTGTGGCCCCGGCTTGGTAAAGGCTGGCACCGGGTTGACGATGCTGGGTATCAGCGTCTCGATGCCCGCGTTCGCCAAGCAACTTTCCATGATGATGGGCCGGGAGGTCATTGACAAAACCGGATTCACCGGCAGATTCGGTCTTCATCTGGAGTTCGCTATCGACGATGCTCTCGCGGGACTCCCGGATCCCGTAGGACCAGATGTTTCTGGCCAAGCCGCCGGCTCCTCTGCGAGACCATCTATACGTACCGCCCTCCAGGAGCAACTCGGCCTGAGACTCGAAGTGTCCAAGGGGCCTGTTGAGGTCTTCGTAATCGATCACGTGGAGAGACCTACTGAAAACTAGATCACTTTGGTGAGTCTTCGTCTTCGGCACGACGCGTCATCGCATAGTCAAGCGCAGTCCCCGCTAATCCAGCCAGGCTTCCTGATGATGAACCGGAGGAGTGGGCACTCCGCCGAAGCGCCGCTCGCGCATGTGAAAATCTCGGACCGCGCATGCAAGATCGCCGGCATCGAAGTCGGGCCACATGCGGCGGGCGAACACAATTTCGGCATAGGCGGATTCCCACAAAAGAAAGTCGCTGAGACGCTGTTCTCCTCCGGTGCGGATCAGCAGGTCGACCGGCGGTCCCAGNNCGGCAGCCAGGATGGCATCTCGTCCGGAATAATCCACAGCAATCCGCAAGAGGAGCCGGCCGGCTGCCGCGGTGGACTGCTCCGCCTGGCCGATTGCCGACAGCAGACTCCGGCCCAGCCGGTCGCGGCGCCCGATCACTTCCAGGCGGACTCCGTTGGCCCGGCAACGCTCCGTTTCACGTCCCAGGTAGCAGGCGAAGAGGTGCATCAGCGTGGACACCTCGTCTTTGGGGCGGCGCCAGTTATCCGAGGAAAAGGCAAACAGGGTCAGGATGGTGATGCCACATTGCGGCGCCGCTTCCACCACGCGATTTACGGCGCCGGCGCCGGCGCGGTGCCCTGCCACCCTGGGGAGCCCGCGGGCGGCGGCCCACCGGCCGTTGCCATCCATGATGATTCCGACATGCAGAGTACTTTGCATTTTAAAGTTAGCGGCCATAAAAAAGAGCGCCCTTTATCGCTCGCGCATCGCCTGGATGAGCGATTCCATATGATCCAGGTACCGCTCCAGCGCGCGGCGCCCGGGCAAGGTCATCCGGTATTCGGTCTTGGGCATGCGCCCTTCGAAGCTCTTGGAGCAGGAGATATACCCGGCCTCTTCGAGTTTACGGGCGTGGACGCTCAGGTTGCCGTCGGTAGTGTCGAGCAGCTTCTTCAGGTCGTTGAACGCCAGGGATTCGTTCACCGAAAGAGCGCTCAGAATCCCCAGCCGGAGCCGCTCGTGCACCAGTCGGTCCAGTTTCTGCGCACCCGCCGAAGCCGTAAGCGGACTCGCGACTTCGGGGCCCCGTCGTTCTTTACGTACTGTATTCTGTTTACCCGCCATGTTTCACCGCGATGATGGTTCCAAACACAATGTGCAGTCCACCGAAGCCTGCCGCCAGCAGAATATTTCCCGGCAGTTCCGGCAGGAGCAGCGACACGGTGCCTGTGATCATGAAGCACAGCCCCATCAGAGGCACTACGCGGACTGACCCCCAGCCCGCCGAAAGCACGGCCGTCCCATACAGCAGCAGCCAGATTCCGGGAAGGAACCACAACATGCCTTCGTCGCGAAAAACGATGGTCAGAATGGCGCCGGCGAAAATTGCCGGTGCAAACCCGGCCAGAAATTTGCGTCCTGGCCCGTTGAGCAGCGGGGAACGCATGCGGCGCGCCTTCATCGTCGCCCCAATCAGACCGATCAGGACCCCGACCGCGCATTCCACAGTCCAGATTCCGATCCAGTGGCCGGACCCTCGCACGGAGGTGGCCAGCCACGCTGCCACCAGCGCGGTGGAGCCCATCAGGACGCCACCCAGGCCCGGCACGGCGGTGAACGATCCGGCCCGCTCCATGGTCCCGCGGATGTACCGCAGGTTGTCCATAGCGTGAGCATGTAATTCCACCGGCTTGGATCGGGGGATCGCCACTGGATTTAGGATACCGCTCCGGCTGTGTGTTTTTCAAGTACTTTTCATAGTAAAGTTCAGGTTTGGTACTACCGGCGGTTACCGCAAAATGACAGACGACAAAAGGCGATCGTCCGTCCTACTGCTGCTAAAATAAGCCAGTGGCCCCGAAGGAGGAATACTCTCGCGCGGACGTCCGGCGGAAGTTCGGCGTCACGGAGCGGCAGCTAAAAAGCTGGGAGAGGCAGGAATTGATACCTGCCGCGACCACCTATGCCTTTTCCGACCTCACCTGCCGCGACCACCTATGCCTTTTCCGACCTCATCGCCATCCAGACCCTGATCAAGCTGCACGAAAATCACATTCACTCGCGGCAAATCGGCAAAGCGCTGGCGAGCCTGCGGCAGAAACTGGACTGGGTGAAGCAGCCCCTCAGCGAACTGCGCGTGGTCTCCGATGGAAAAAAGATTGCCGTGCACGTGGCCGGCCAGAAAATGGAGGCCATCAGTGGCCAGATTCTCTTTGACTTCGAGGCTGCCGGAGGCTGCCGGCCTGACCGGCTTGCGCGCCTTCCCGGAGAGCAAACGATCGGCCAACAAGCTGCGCGAATCCGAAGCCTGGTTTCAGAAAGGGCTCGAACTGGAAGAGATCGGCGCCCCGGTGGACCAGGCCGTTGAAGCGTACCGCATGGTGTTGGAGCTGAATCCCGGAGCAGCCGGGGCCCTCGTCAATCTGGGCACCATTTACTATCGCCAGCGCAAATTCGGTGAGGCTGAAAAGTATTACCGGCAGGCCATTGAGGTGGACGAAACCTATCCGCTGGCGCAGTTCAATCTGGGCAACCTGTTCGACGAGCAGGGGCGAATCAAAGAGGCGCTGGACCATTACCGCAGAGCATTGAGCCTGAACCCCAACTACGCCGACGCCCATTTCAACCTGGCGCTGCTGTGCGAACGCACCGGTGACACTCTCACGGCCGTGCATCACTGGAAGACTTATTTGAAACTCGACAATTCGGGGCAGTGGGCCGAAATCGCGCGGCGCCAACTCGAAAGGCTACGCCAGGCGGTGATCCGGTAGGACAGGCGGAGCGCCGGGATAAACCGGCATGCAATAAGGAATGAAAGAGTCCGACAGGAAAGGAGCAGCGAATCCATCCTGAATCGGCCTGTTTCCGCAAATCGGGCCCCTTAGTCGTCTATACCCATCCGATTACGCCGTAGTATTGGTAGTGCCCGGCTGGGTCGTCTATTCGTACGCTGGCTGCCGCGCCCCAAGGTGGTGCATCCTTACCCGGAGCAGCGCTTTGCCGTTAG
>OKRF01000195.1:0-16819 GCA_900290315.1 Candidatus Sulfopaludibacter sp. SbA3
CTCCGCGGTGCAGACTCATCCCCTCGTCGAAATCTCGTCAGCGGCGGGAACTCGACGAGGCCGGGCGGCGAATTCCCTTTGTTTTCACGGTGCAGGCTTTGGTTTGCAGCGTGCATTTTCAGTCAGCGCGATGGTTGATCCGATCGGCAACGCTCTCGAAAAATATATGGACCTGCTCAGCGCCCGCCAGAAGCTGGTGACCGCCAATATCGCCAACGCCGATACTCCGGGCTACAAGACGAAGGATCTGGATTTTCAGAGTCAGTTCCAGAACCTGCTGGCGGGAGGACAGCCGCAAGCGACCCAGGTGGCCGGCCTGCAGACGAAAAACGACGGCAACAACGTCAGCCTCGATCGCGAAGCGCGGCTGCTCTCGGAAAACGCACTGCGCTTTTCGGTAGCGTCGAGCCTGATGAAGGGGCAGTTCAAAGCCTTGCAAAGCGCCATTGACGAGGGTAGGAGCGCATGAGCCTCTTTTCCACGCTTTCCGTCAGCGCTTCGGGCATGGCAGCGCAGCGCACGCGCGCCGAGCTCCTGGTGGAAAATCTGGCCAACGCCGAGACGACTCGTACGGCGGATGGCGGCCCTTACCGGCGAAAGGACGTCGTCTTCGAAACACAGGCGGCCTCCTCTCCGTTTGCTTCCATGCTGGACTCGGCACTGAACGGCGCCCCTGCCGGGGTGCATGTTTCCGAAGTGACCGTGGATGAGAGCGATCCGGAGCAGCGCTACATGCCCGGCCATCCCGATGCGAATGCCAACGGCTATGTGGCCTTCCCGCATATCAATCCGGCCGAGGAGATGGTGAACCTGATGGACGCCTCGCGCAGCTATCAGGCCAACGTGGCTTCCATGTCCGCCGTGAAAGACATGATTCTGAAATCCATCGATCTGCTGCGATAAATCCATGTCGCCCATTTCTTCCATCACCCCCGTAACTCCGGTTGCCTCCCCGGAGAAGATCACAGGAGCCGCTTCGAGCCCGCAGGGCGGGAGCTTCGCGTCAACCCTGGATGGCGCCATCCAAGGCATCGAGCAGCCGGGCCGCGACGCCAACCAGGCCATTCAAAACTTCCTTTCCGGCGAAGGCACGGAACTTCACACGGTCGCGCTGGCGACGCAACGCGCGGAGTTGGCCTTCAACCTGGGTCTGCAGGTACGCAACAAAATCGTCTCTGCTTACCAGGAGGTCATGAAGATGCAGCTCTGAGGGAGCGCATCTGATTCCCGATGGGACAGTTCCAAAAAATCCTGGCGAGCCTGTCGCTCAAGCAGCGCATCTGGATTGTGGCCGCGGTGCTGCTGGTGGGCGCCGGACTCACATCCGCCGTGCGCTGGCGGAAAGAAGCGGACTTCAAACCGTTGTACACCGGGCTCGCGGCCGAAGACTCCGCCGCGGTAGTGCAAAAGCTCAAAGAAGCCGGCTCGGACTATCGCATTTCCGACGCGGGCGACGTGGTCTCTGTGCCGTCTTCCAAGCTTGCCGAATTGCGGCTGGACATGGCCGCGGCGGGTTTGCCGAAAACCGGACGCATCGGGTTTGAGATTTTCGACAAGAACAACCTGGGCGCCAGTGAATTCGTGGAACATATCAACTTCCAGCGCGCCCTGGAAGGCGAACTGGAGCGCTCTCTCAGCGCGCTGGGCGAAGTGCAGCAGGCGCGAGTTCACATTACGTTTCCCAAGGACTCGGTATTTCTGGAATCGCGCGAGCCGGCCAAAGCCAGCGTGATGGTAAAACTGAAGCCCGGGGCTCACCTGGCGGCGCGCAACGTCATCGCCATCAGTCACCTGGTGAGCAGCGCCGTGGAAGGGCTGCAGCCCGACGAAGTATCCGTGCTGGACATGCAGGGCAACCTGCTGAGCCGCCCCTCCCATTCCGCCGATGAGGAAGCTTCCGAAGCGGCTTTGGATTATCGCCAGAAAGTGGAACACGACCTGATTCAAAAGATCAACACCACGCTCGATCCACTGCTGGGCCACGAGCGATATCGCGCCGGCGTTTCCGTGGAGTGCGACCTGACGACGGGCGAGCAAAGCGATGAGACGGTAGACCCTGCGCGCTCGGTGATGGTGCAATCGCAGAAGACCGAGGAGACTGTGACGGGCGGCGTAGCCGGCGGCGGCATTCCCGGCACGGCAACCAATCTGCCGCGGCCTGCCAGTCGCCCTGCCTCGACCTCTACCAACACATCCCATCGAACCGAAAACATCACCTACGAATCCAGCAAGTCCATTCGCAAAGTGAAACTGCCGAGCGGAGAAATCAAACGCGTGGCGGTGGCGATTCTACTGGACCAGGCTGTTCGCTGGGAAGGGACCGGCCCTTCGGCGCGCCGCGTGCTGGTGCCACCTTCGCCGGAGACCATCAAGAGCGTACGGGAGTTGGTGGCGACGGTCAGCGGCATCAAGGAAGATCGCGGCGACCAGATTACGGTGGAAACGCTGCCATTCGAAAACACCCTGAACCAGCCCGCTCCGGATGCGCCGTCACCTGTGTCGCCGGCGCCGAAAACCCAGCCGGTGAAGTGGACCGATTGGAGGCACCAGCCCATGCTCATTCCCATTGCCGCCGGCGCCATCGTTTCGGTGGTGTTGATGGCCGGCGTTTTGCTCTTCCTGCGTCATCGCAAGAAAGCCAGGGCCAGAGCGGCGGAGATCGAAATGGCCAGGAGCCTGCCGGGCCAGTCGCCATCCAAGGTGCTGAGCGCCGCGACCATGGCGGACCGGGTGGAAGCTCAGATGGCGGAGCGCGATCTGTTGCAGGAACAGGCCGACCAGGCTGCCATCGCCANNCGAAGAAGGACATATCTGCATCGGTCCACGTCTTGCAGACCTGGATTCACGATCGAGCCTGATACCGGCACAGCGCCATGATTACCAACGTCGCCCCCACTGCCAAAGCGAAAGAGGAGATACTCCCGGGCATTCAGAAGGCAGCCATTCTCATGGTCATGCTCGGCGATCAGGTCAGCGCCGAAATTCTGAAAATGCTCAACGAAGACGAAGTGCAGTTGGTGAGCCGGGAAGTGGCCCGCCTCAAGAAGGTGGAGCCCGAGTTGGCCGAGGCGGTGCTGGAAGAGTTTTACCAGATGACCGCCGCTCGCGATTACATAGTGAAGGGCGGCATCGACTACGCCAAGAGCATGTTGATGAACGCCTTCGGCCCGGAAACCGCCAAGAGGTTGATGGACCGGCTGATCAAGGCGCTGGGCTCCGACGTAGCCAGCTTCGACGCGTTGCAAAAGGCCGACCCAGGGCAACTCGCCAAGTTCCTGCACAACGAGCATCCGCAAACCATCGCGCTGGTGCTGTCGCATCTGAATCCCTCGCAGGCTGCGGCGCTGCTGGCGTCTCTACCGCCGCACCTGCGCCCGGACGTAGCGCTGCGTGTTGCCGGCCTGGACCAGATATCGCCCGACGTCATCTGCAAAATCGCTAACGTCATTGGACAGAAGCTCAACGCCATCGGTGAATTCAGCCGCGAATCCTACGGCGGCGTCCGGGCAGTGGCGGAAATGTTCAACCGCATGGACTCGGAGACCAGCAAGGACATTCTGAGCGCCATTGAAACTCAGGACGGCAACCTGGTGGAGACCATTCGCCACCTGATGTTCGTTTTCGACGATACTCTGCTGATCGACCCGCAAGGTTTGAAGGAAGTAATTGCGCGGGTGGACCGCAAGGTCATCACGCTGGCGCTGAAGGGCACCGGCGAGCAGCTCAAAAATCACTTCCTGCAATGCATGTCGCAGCGCGGAGCGGACATGATGCGGGAAGACATGGACGCGCTGGGGCCCGTCAAGATCAAAGAAGTGGAAGCGGCGCAGCAAACGGTCATCTCCGTGATCCGCGCGCTGGAATCTGAAGGTGTATTGAGCCTGCGCGGAACGGTAGGTGAGCAATATGTCGTCTAGGCTCGTGGTACGCGAGCACGAAGGCGCCGCGCAGCCGATGATGTGGCAGCGGGTGGGCCCTACGGCGGCCAGCGAAGCGGCGGTCTACGGCCGCGTTCCGCAACAACCGCCATCCGCCGACGAAACGGCCCGCCTGAAGGCGGAACTGGTGCTGGCGCAAGGGCGCATTCAGGAGATGGATCAGCGCGTGCGAGAGGCGCGCGAGCAGGGCCGGCGCGAAGGCGAATCGAGCGCCCGCCAGGCACTGCAGGCCGAGCACCAGGCCATGCTGCAGAAACTGGCCACGGCCATCAAGGAAACCGTGGACTTGCGCCCGCGGCTCCGGCTGCAGGCCGAATCCGACCTGGTGCGCCTGGCGGTAGCCATCGCACGGCGCATTCTTCATCGCGAGATGAATGCCGATCCGGACGCCATCGGGGCGCTGGTGCGCGTGGGGCTGGAGAAGCTGCGCCTGCAGGAGGTGACACGCGTGTGCGTACACACCGATCATCACCAGGCGCTCAAGGGCCTGCTGGCGCAATCGTCCGGCGCGTCTCATATCGAAATCGCCGTGGACCCGACGCAGGAGCGTGGCACCGTGATTTTCGAAACCAGCCGTGGCAATCTCGATCTTTCGCTGGAGACGCAACTCCGCGAGATCGAGCGCGGACTCACCGACCGTTTCCGATAAGAGGACCCATGACCGACGCCATTTCACTCGCTCCGTATTTCGAGACGCTCGACCGCTGCCAGCCGCTTCTTTGGACCGGGGAGGTGACCCAACTGGTGGGTCTTCTCATCGAATCCCGCGGCCCCGCCGTCGCGGCAGGCGATTTCTGCGAGATCCAGACCCTTTCCGGCCGCATCATTCGAACCCAGGTGATCGGCTTCCGGAATGGACGTGTGCTCTCCATGCCCCTGGAAGAGACCGACGGTTTGCAATTAGGCGATCGCATAGTGGCGCGCAGCGATGAAGCCCGCGTTGCCGTGGGCCCCGGTCTTCTGGGCCGCGTGCTGGATGGCTTCGGACGCCCCATGGATCGCGGGCCGGCGATTGATGCGGAGGCTTTCTACAATCTGTATCAGGCGCCGCCCAGCCCGCTGGACCGGGCTCACATCGTGGACCAGTTGGTGACGGGAGTGCGCGCCATCGACAGCCTGCTTCCCTGCGGCAAGGGGCAGCGCGTGGGCGTGTTCGGCGGCAGCGGCGTGGGTAAGAGCACCCTGCTGGGCGCCATGTCGCGGCAGAGTTCGGCGGATGTTACCGTGATCGCTCTCATCGGCGAGCGCAACCGCGAAGTGCGGGCATTCCTGGAACATGAGCTGGGTCCAGGCGGCATGAAACGGTCGGTAGTGGTGTGCGCCACCAGCGATCGGCCTGCGCCCGTGCGGGTGCGCGCCTGTTTCGTGGCTCTGGCTGTCGCTGAGTACTTCCGCGATCGGGGCGCCCATGTCCTGATGGTGATGGATTCGGTCACGCGCCTTGCCATGGCGCAACGGGAGATCGGCCTGGCCGCCGGCGAACCGCCCAGTCAGAAGGGCTATACGCCTTCGGTTTTCAACCTGCTGCCGCGCGTGTTCGAGCGCGCCGGCAATTTCGCCAGCGGCTCCATCACGGGCTTCTTCACGGTGCTGGTAGAGGGTGACGATTTTAACGAGCCAATATGCGACGCGGTGCGCGGCATTCTGGACGGGCACATCATTCTTTCCCGGCAATTGGGCGCGGCGGGCCACTACCCGGCCATCGATGTGCTGAATTCCGTCAGCCGCCTGCAAGCGCAAATCTCCAAGGCGGAGCAAAAGAAAGCCGCTCGCGCCATTCGCGAAGCGCTATCGACCTATCAACAGGCGGAGGACCTGATCCAACTGGGCGCCTATGTCGCAGGGTCGAATCCGCGTCTGGACCGCAGCATTCAATTGCGTCCGGAGATTCTCGGCTTTCTGCGCCAGGAAGCAGAGTGCAACACGCCCCTGGAAGAGACGCTGGGGGGCATTTACCGGCTGGCGGACAAATTACAGCAGTGATGCGGAGTTGACTGATGAAACCCTTTCGATTTTCACTGGAGCGCGTGCTTGCCTGGCGGCAGAACCAACTCGGTTTGGAAGAAGCGCGACTGGAGCAACTGCGGGGGCAACTGGCTGCGACAGAACAGACACGCCGCTGGGTGTTGGAACGGCGCGTGACGGAACAGACCGCGGTGGCCCAATCGACGAACGTAGCCGGCGAGCAATTGATGTCGCTCGAGAGACTGCGCGTATGGACATTGCGCGAAGAGGGCAGGCTGACCGCCCGGATGGCCGAGATGGCGCGCGCCATCCAGGTACAGGAGGGCGCCGTCAATGAAGCCAGGCGCCGCGTTCGCCTGGTAGAACGGCTGAAGGAACGCAAACACGAGAACTGGAGAGTGGAAACGGACAGGGAACTGGACACCATGGCAGGCGAATTTGCCGTCGCCCAATGGCGGCGCGCACAAGACTAATGGATTTGTCCGATAAGTCCGATAAAAGGGTGTGCTGCAATGAAAAGTAATCGCTCGACAACCGAAAACACGAACGACGGCGCGGGAACCGCCCAAGCTCGTGTCGCCTGTTATACCGGACCTGCACCGCTAAAAGAGGTGATGTTCGAACAGTTGGACTACCTGGTGGCGCATAACAGTGGATCGTGCCCCAATGGCTGCCCGGAGTGCGCGCGTCTGGAGCACATCAAGTTTTGGCTGCTGGAACCCTTTCGCATGGTGCCGGCATCTGTGCGGTAGGGGGCGTGATAAAAACCGACCTAGTTAGACTGCACACCCACCTTATTATTGAGCTTCACCAACTCGGTGCGGAATAGCGGATTCTCGGGGTAGTCCCGATTCAGTTCCAGCAGGAGTTGCTGGGCGTCCCGGTATTTCTTCTCGCGAAGATCGATGATTGCCAATAGGATTTTGGCGAACGGTTTGAGATAGTGGCCATTGTGTGCCACTCTCTCCAGGCTCGCAACTCCCTTCGCCTTACTGCCGTTGACGTTGTCAAAATGGACGAACCAGCGGATGAAAAACGGCAGACTGGCCACCAGGTACTCGGAAAGTCCGGCCGTGAGGTAGGCATCGTGAAACTCGGGATCGAGTTTGATCAGCCGCTGCGCATAACTGTTCGACCGTTCCGCCGGGGTCAGGCTGCGAAACTGGTGCTTTTCGACAAATGCCATGTAGTCCATGGTCACGCCCTGGTCGATACAGAGGGCCAGCAGTGCCGCCTTATCGTTGGGGTCTGCCGCCAGAGCGGCATTGGCGCGGCTCTGCACATCGTCGAGCGCTCTCATGAACTCGGCACGAACCTTCAGGTCCGGCTGCAGGGTCTTTTCCTTTTTGGCGATGCGGACGTCGTCGATCAGGAATTCGCTTTCCAGGATGCCGAGGCGATCCAGTTCATAGAAAAGATACGCCGATGCCCGCACCGCGTAAGGCAGCGCCTCTTGAGGATGGGCCGCGATATAGCGATTCAGTACTTCGTGCACCGCCGGAAAGCGAAAATTGTACAGATTGCGGAAGGCTTCATCGATAGCAGGCTCCGGCGCGCCAAAAGCGGAGGCGGCCAGCAGAACGCCGGGAATCCCGAGGCGAAACATAAACAACTTATATTAGCCCAGAAACCCCTCACCGGCGCCGTTCGGCTACGATGGTGATCTGCATGTCGCGGGCGCGGCGCACCAGGCGCTGGACTATGGTTTCACTGAATGGCTTCCACCAGGGCGGCGGGGCGGAGCGGCCCATAAAGATCTGGGTGACGCCGCGGGCGCGGGCGAATTCCGTGATGACCAGGGGGATATCGGTACCCTCCAGCACGTGCGTTTCGATGCGCAGATTGCGGGCGAAGCTCAAGTGGCGTTCCACGGCTTCCCGGCCAGCCGGGTTCGATGCCACATGCACAGCCAGGCAGCCCGCCTGCAGATAATCGGCCACGCGTTTGCCGCGGCGGATGAGATTGGCCGACGATGGCCGCCCGGTGAGACAGATCAGCACGCGCTCGTGATGCACCGGCAGCGCCGGAAGAACGCCGTCGGCGCGAGCTTCCTCGCCGGCGAACTCCGCGAGGGCTGGGGCGGCTGCCAGTTTTTCCTCCACCTCATGAGCCGTGTGGCGCATGGCCATTTCGCGAAGCGCGGTGAGATTCGCCTCCGTGAAGAAGTTCTCCATGGCGCGCCGGGCCTTGTCCTGGCCGTACACCACGCCGCGTTCCAGGCGATTGCGCAGGGCGCGCGGGGTCAGGTCCACGAAGACGACTTCGTCGGCCTCATCCACCACCCAATCGGGAACGGTCTCGCGAACACGCACGCCCGTCACGTGCCATACCTGGTCGTTGAGGCTCTCCAGGTGCTGGACATTCATGGTGGTGAGGACGTCGATTCCCGCGTCCAGCAGCACCTGAACATCCTGCCAGCGCTTGACCCGCTCGCAGCCCGGCACATTCGTGTGGGCGAACTCGTCGACGATGGCGGCGGCGGGCTTGCGCCGCAGAATCGCATCGGTATCCATCTCCTCGAACTGCGACCCGCCGTAGGCCATGACGCGGCGCGGTATGGTTTCGAAGCCCTCTGTTTTGGCGATGGTCTCCTTACGGCCGTGAGGTTCGAAATATCCGATGACGATATCCAGTCCCGCCGCGCGCATTTGCTGCGCTTCATCCAGCATGCGGTAGGTTTTGCCCACGCCGGCCGCATAGCCGATATAGACCTTCAGGCGGCCTCTTTGCGGCGCGCTCATTCGCCCTCCCGATGGGGGAAGAGGCGGATATCGAAATCTTCCGCGGCTTCAATGAGCCGGTCCACGGGATTGCGCGACATACCGAGCCGGCTCTCCCGCCCACTGTGGCCCAGAAAGACCTGGGTGATGCGCTGTTGGTGGGCGAATTCCAGGATCGAGTCCACGAAATCGCCGGCATTGAGACAGTGGACCTCGGCGCCGAGCTCCCGGGCGATGGAGAGGTGAGATTCCAGGCGCGCCTGGTCTTCCGGCCGCAGCCGCGCCTGCTGCACGTACGCCACCAGCAGCGCGCCATGGAAGCGCAGGGCATTGCGATAGCCGCTGCGCAGCATGTCTTCGGCGCTGCTGCGCGGCGTGAGGCAAACCAGAATGCGTTCCTGCGCGCCCCAGCGTGCCGCAATGCCGTGGGAATCGAGATACTCCTGCAGTTGGTGGTCGACCACGTCGGCGGCCAGCAGCAGGGCCAACTCGCGGAGCTCCGCCAGGCGGCGCGAATCGGGCATGCCGTCACCGGAGCGGCCAATGAGAGCTTCGGGCGGCGCGTCCACCACTTCGATTTCGTCCGCCTCGGCGAGAAAGGCTTCGGGAACGCTGTTGGCCGCGCGCTTGCAAGTGATCCGTTCCACCTCGTCCTGTTTCTCGCGGATGTGCTGTACGTTGACCGCGGTGATGACGCTGATGCCGCGATCCAGCAACTCCTCGACGTCCTGCCAGCGCTCGGGATTGCGGCTGCCGGGAGGGTTGTCGTAGGCGAGCCCGTCGATGAGACACACCAGGGGATGCCGGCGGAACAGAGCCGCCATGTCCATCACTTCGTAGTTCTTGCCGGCGTGACGCTCAACGACGGGCGGAATCACTTCGAAGCAGGAGAGGATCTCCTGGATATCGGGCGTTACCTTGCCCTGAACGGCGCCCACGACTACGTCCTGGCCGCGCTCTTTGCGGCGGCGGCCTTCATCGAACATGCGGAAGGATTTTCCGACGCGCGAGGCGTACCCTAGAAAGACCTTGAGCCTGCCGCGGCGCTCCCGGCGCTCGGTGGCCTGGACCCGGCGCAGCAGTTCTTCTGGATTGGGGCGCTTATCGGCACGGCTGGACATTAACCTACAGGATAATCCGTCAGCCCTCGCGTTTTCAGAAGAAGAAGATGACGTCGCTGGCGAGGGTGAACTGATTCTTCTTGGTCCCGTTGTTGTATGCCGGCACATCGTAGGCGCGCTCGAAGCGGATTTCGGGGCGGAACAGGACCGTGCTGCCGACCCAGTGCCCCCAGCCGAGCATGTGCTCCGTGTAGCGGGTTTTGAATCCGGTGCGCTGGCCTACGAAGTCGTCGAAGAACTCGTTGCGGATGGAAACGTAATCGTGTTTGGAAGCCTGGTACTCCTCGTAGTTGACGATGGCGTAGTCTGGCGCGTAGCAGGTCAACTGGCCGGGACTTTTGCAGGCTGCGCCGTTGGAACCGGCAATGAGGAGCTGCTGCGCACCGGGGTTATTCACGTTCGGCGTGCGGCTTTGGTACTGATACCAGCTCTCGGTGGCCGTGTGCCACTTGGAGTTTTCCCCGTACTTGTGATACCAGGTCAAATAGAATGCCTGTAGGTTGTTGTAGGCGTAGCGGCCGTCGTTGAAGGAGTTATCGCACCCGTAAATGTTGTCTCTTCCGTTATTCCAGGTGTAACCCAGGCAGGCATTCCCGGTCAGCTTGGCGCTGGTGGTCCACGGCATGGTATCGCAGCCGGGAGACAGGCCGGCCTGCAAGAGCCAATGGTCGCTCAGTTTGATGGTGGCATTGATGCCAAGCTGCGTGTAGCAGTCGAAGGTATAAGTCAGAGAGTGACTGTAGGTGTAGTTATTGGGCGCCAGTTGGGCTTCGATATCAGGGAGCGAGATGTATCGGCCCACGCGAATATCCATGCCCTGGGCCACCTGCGGCACGTACAGGTCGAAATAGAACATAGGAGCATCGAAGCCGTTCTCCTGGTTCTTGCCGAGAAGCTGGTGGCTGAGAAAACCGTTGGAGGTGGTGAACCTGTAATCCAGCCCGTAGAGCGCAGAAATACGGAAACCCCAGTCGACGTGATCTTTTTGCACCGTATCCGGCTGGCGTTCGATGTAGAGCACCTCCTGATCCAACTCGAAACCCCGGCGTTCGGCATACGCTTCCGGGAAGTTGGAGTAGCCGCCGCCCTTGGAGGTGCTGACGTTGGCGCCGGCGTTCAACCAGCCGTAGATCTGAATGCCGCTCTTCTTCATCCAACCGCTATCGCTCGATCCGCCCCAGATCGCCGTCATCAAGGGACTGGCCTGCGTCCAGGGTTGACCGATCGTGACGCTTCCGCCATAGGGCCAGATGGAGAACGGAAACGGCGGGCCGTCTACGGGAGCCGGATAGCCGGCGGGCCGTCTACGGGAGCCGGATAGCCACGGTACTTGGGCGCGGCAGCGCCACTATCGGAGGAAGGCTTCCAATCGTCCGTGTAGGCCTTCACGAACCGCGAAAAGAAGCCAGGCCGCGGAGCCACGCTGGATACCACTGGCACGGCGCTCCCCTCGGCGAGGATGAGGTCGGCCTGTAAATTCTGATTGGCCGCGACCTCCACGGGGCTTTCCGGGGAACTCACGAAACCGTCCTTTGTTGCCTTCAACTGGTAGCGTCCGGGCCGGAGAGCGCTCACTGCAAAGGATCCGTCATCGTTGCTCGCGGCCACGCGGTCACCGCTGCCGTCCACGGCGTGAATGACGACGGATGTTCCCGGCAGAGGCTTTCCGCCCGGGCCGCGAGTCACTCCGCTGAGCGACCCCGTTTGGGCGAACGCTGCAGTCACAGAAAGAACGAGGCCCAATAGGCACCTGCGAACATGTTTCATGATCGATTTATCGTTAGCGGCGGGCGTGCGACGGAGAACGCAAGTATTGCCGCCAGTGTAGCGGTCAGGGTATAAAGATTCCGTTAAGATTATCTAAAGGTTTCATAAAGTGGATCCGCGTGCCCTTGTTGCGATACTGTAGACCGTGGATCGGCTCACCGCCTTCGGGTTGTTCGCGGTATCGGCGATGTTGATTTGTTACGCTCAGGAAAAACGGAGCACGTGGTACATTCTGGCGTTTGCGGTGGCGTGCGCGCTCGGGTCGGTCTACGGCTTTCTGCAGGGAGCGTGGCCGTTCGGGTGCGTGGAAGCGGTATGGAGCGTGGTGGCGCTGCGCCGCTGGTGGCAAAGCAGGGGCTGACGCCTACTCTCTTCCGAAACTGTATCCAATGCTCACGGAATAGCGGGGCACCCAGTTGGATCCAAACAGGAAGAAGTTGTTCACGTGCTGGACGTCCACCGCTGGCCGCAGAAACAGGTGACCCGTCACATAGAGGCGTGTGGCAGCACCCAGATGCTCCAGGAAGTGATGGGACGACGGACATCCGGGAACCTGATCGCAGGATTGCTGGTCGTTGAAATCGAAGTGCACGCTGGCCAGTCCGATGCCCGCGCGGAATTCCGTTGCCGTGTGTTTCGTGCGAAGCTTGTCCGGCTGGAAGATGGTATCGAAATTGTCAAAAGCAGGACGGTAGGAAAGGCCGGCATAGTCGTGAGCGGCCCTCCAGGTAGCGTTCCAGCCGAAGCCGATTTGCCGGTTGATAAAGACGCTGGCGCCAAAATCTTCGAAGACTCCTCCCATCGCCGGCGTGGCAAAGAGCGTCCCATCACGGAACGTATCGATCTTCTGGCCCGTGGAACTGGCGCGGGCCGTACCGAGTCCAATATACGCGTCCACCTGTTGCGCCGGAGTTGACGTGGGCGAGGCAGAAAGAATAAGAGCGGCGATGAGCAGCGATCTCAAGCGACCTCCTCAGTTTTTCCAGAAAGGACCGGATGGCGGGCCGTTCTTGATCGTGATACTTCCGCGGCCCATGCGCAGATGAATCCGCCGCGCCGGAGACTGACTCGCGAAAGTGAAGTGAGTGCCCAACAGAAACTGGCTGATCGTTTTGCCGGTGAAGTCGGACGTCACACTGCCCACTCTGGTTCTCGCGTCGATGGCGTATGGACCGGGATCTGGCAGCATCACGATCATGTCGCCCGTGTGGCTGTCCACTTCAATGTCTCCGGTGATGTCGCTCACCCACACGTAGCCGTTGTCGTGGTGCACTACCAGGCGCGAATCGCGCGGCACGTGGACGGTATACTCCACCGTGACGCCGCGCTTGTTGTTCGGCGGCACTGGCGTGGTGACAATCAGGCGGCCCGAAGGCAGCACTGAGGTGAAGAGGCTGTTGCGGACGGGCAGGGCAGTAGAGATCGCCAGTTCCTTGTCCGATCGCCTTTCAGTGACCACGCGCACCTCGTCGAAGTGCTGCCCGGCTTCCTGCTCCTGCTCGGGCTCGAAGAAACGATCGGTCGACTTGGTGACAATGATTTCCACCTCTGGCTCGTCCCAACCTTCCACGGTCAGATAGCCGTACGAATTGTCCAGACGAATGGTGCCGCCGGGTAGAAAGGGCATCCGCTCTGACTTGGTTGTTTCGAATGACTGTTTGGGCCCGGCTTCCAGCAATGAGAGGGCCGCTAGCAACAGGACGCCCAGTGTTCGCGTCATAGGCCGGCCTCCTTCTGTATGCTGCGCGCGTCGGCCACCATCTTCGTGTACCGCCGCGCTAACTCGGTGATCCAGCCCCGCTCGCGGCGTTTGATCGCATCCTGGTGAATCAGGTCTCTCCCGATGCCCAGCGCCACCGCACCGGCGCGAATGAAATCCATCGCATTGGTTTGATTGACACCGCCGGAGGCAATCATCGGGACTATAGAAAACGGCCCTTTCAGAGCCCGGATGTAGGCGGGGCCGCCGTTCGCCGCGCACGGAAACACCTTCACAAAATCCGAGCCTGCCTTCCAGGCGGCCATGACTTCGGTGGGAGTCAGGGCGCCCGGCAAGACCACTATCTCGCGCCCTAACGCGAAGTTCACGATCTCCAGATCGAGCCCCGGCGTGGTCCGATCTCCAGATCGAGCCCCGGCGTGGTCAGGAAACTGGCTCCGGCATCCAGGCAGCGTCGCGCCGTCTCCACATGAAACAGGGTGCCAGCGCCTACCAGAAGGTCTGGATTCTCCTTCGTCAGTTCCCGAATCACGTTGACCGCGCCGGGCACGGTCATGGTCACTTCCACAATTGGGATGGCGCCTGCGACGACGGCCTCGGCAGCGAACATGGCGTCCTCTGCGGAATACAACCGTACCGCCGGGATGATTCCGATCTCTTCAATGCGCGCGCGAACCTCTTCTCTCGTCATATGATCATCAAAGCAGATTCCTGCTTCCCACGGCCTGCCTAAGCTGCTCCAGCGAAAGCAAGTAAGCCGCCACGGCCTGGCGGTAAGCAAGCTGCGTGGCGCGATAGGTGCGCTCGGCGTCCAGGAAGTCAAGCAGGGCCAGAGCGCCGCGGCGATAGGCGTATTCACTGATATCGCGGCTTTTTTGGGCTACTTCCAGGTAGCTGGACCGGAAGAGTTGGGCGATTTTCGCGCTCTCCTGCAACCCCTCGTAGGCGTCTTTCACGTCCGTCAGAACCTGTCCCGATGTCGCTTTTTGCTGCTCCTCCGCCTGCCGGATTCCAATCCGCGTCTGCGCAATGTTGCCCTGGTTCCGGTCGAAAATTGCCAGCGGAATGCTGAACGACCAGGTGGCGGCATTGAGTCCGTTGACGTGCGAATAATTTGCCGAGATCGTGGGATCCTGCTTGCCGTTCGCTTTCGCGAGCGCGTATTGGCTGTTGGCCGCGGTGACGCCGAGAACGGTTGCGCGCAGATCCGGACGATTCTGCAGGGCTTTCGCCTGTAATTCCGGGAGAGTGACCACCAGGGGCCGGTATTCGAACTCCCCCGCGACGTCATAGTCGGCAGGCACCGAGTCATACCCCAATTGCTGGCGAAGGTCAGACAGCGCCTGGGCCTTGTTCAGCAAAGCCTGTTGAACGTCCGTTTCAAATTGCAATAACTGGAGCTTGATCTTCAAACGGTCGTTCTCGCTCATGGCCCCGTCTTTGACTTGAATCTCACTGATGTCGACCGTTTGTTGAAAACTCTTCAGGTCACGCTCGGCGAGTTCGAGAGTAGACTGGGCAAGTTGGGCATTGATGAAGAGCGAGCCCACCTGAAACGCGGTACCGCGTTCGTTGTCCGTCACCTGCGCGCGCGTCACCGCCGTGGCGGCTTTGGCAGCTTCCAAACGGCGCGGCCTCTTTTTCCCGCGTTCAATCAGGTAACTCAATCCCACATCGCCCTCCGTGGAACTCTGCAGGTACTCCGACAAAGTCTGGCCTTGTGGGCGGGAGAAGAGCGGCAGGTATTCCCAGTCTGTGAAGAAGGTGGGATTGGGGCGCAGATTGGCGGTGATTTCCGCGGCCTGGTATTGTTGGATCTGAGTGCGCGCGGCCTGCAAGGTATGATTATGCTTGAGGGCGATTTCGATCGCCTGGTCGAGCGTAATTCTCACCGGCGATTGTTGCGCGGGCGCCGTGCCGATCACCAGGACAGCCGCCGCCAAGATCATGCGGATGTTTTTCATAAGGTCTCGAACGATCCCTCCGGAGCGGGCAGTTGGTCGCTGTCCCGCGCGATCCACGCATAAAACGTCGGTAACAAAACAATGCTCAGGAGCAAGTCTGAGATCAAGCCGCCCACAATCACGATGGCGAATGGCCGCTGCGAATCGGACCCGATCTCGTGCGACAGCGCCGCCGGCAGGAGTCCCAAAGTGGCCACCAGCATAGTCATCAGGATGGGACGGAGCCTCAGCACCGCTCCTTCCACGGCAGAGTCCGCAATGGAATGCCCTCGTGCCCTGAGTTGGTTGATGTACTCGACCATGATGACTCCGGTCTGTACCGAGACGCCGAAGAGCGCCAGCATGCCGACGCCCGAGGAGACACTCAGATACGTGCCCGTCATTACCAGTGCCAGGAGACCACCGATGCGAGCCATCCCTACGTTCAAAAGAATCAGCAGCGCCCATTTGTAGGAGCGGAACATGGTGTAGAGGATGATGAAGATGACCAGGATGGTCAGCGGGACCACGATCGTCAGCGTGCCTTCCGCGCGTTGCTTGCTTTCGTATTCGCCCGAAAGGCCGATGGTATAGCCTGGCGGCAGCTTCACTTTTTCACCTATCTTCTTGGTGGCCTCTTCCACGGTGGTCCCCAGATCCCGGCCTCTGACATTGAAGGTGATCGCCACATAGCGGTTGTTGCCTTCGCGAAAGATATCGTATGCGCCATCTTTGACCTCGACTTTCGTCAACTGCGCCAGGGACACGCGCTCTCCCGTGGGAGAAAGCAGGCGGACATTCTCGATGGCCCTGGCGGTATTGCGATAGGGATTTTGGTAGCGAACCGCTACGTCGTACCGCTGTTCGCCGATCAGCACCTGGCTGACGGCGTTTCCGCCCACGGCCGTCTGGACGGCATCCTGGATGTCCGTCACATTGATTCCGAAACGGGCGGCCTGGGCACGGTCAATGGTCAGATCGAGATTCGGCTGGCCGAAATCGCGTAGCAGTTTGACGTCATGCATACCAGGAACTCCCTCCATGACGGCAGTCACTTCCTCGCCCTTCTGCTCGAGAATCTTCAAGTCCTCCCCAAAGATCTTGAGTGCCATCGAACCTTTGGTGCCGGTAAGTGTCTCTCCGACGTTGTCTTCGATAGGCTGCGAGAAGTTCCAGATCGCCCCCGGGTATTTTTCCAGGGCCTTGTTCATCGCGGCGATCAACTCCTCTTTGTTCTTGTGAAATACCGGACGCCAGTCGTCGTGGGGCTTCAGGTCGACGAAATACTCGGTGTTGGAGAAACCTCCGGTGTCGGTTCCGTCATCCGGGTGGCCGACCTGTGAGACGANNAAAGACTCGTACTGTTCGCCAGAGTGCCGCGGGCCCAGATGGCGCCTTCATCCAGGTGCGGCAGGAATTCCGAACCAATGACTCCGCCAAAGCCCAGATAGATGGTGCCCGCCACGGAAGCCAGGGCGACACATGCGACGACCCAGCGATGGTGCACGGCCCAGCGTAAGCGCCGGCGGTAACGCTCTGTCAGATAGTCCATCACGATGTTGCGGCGCTCGCGAATTCCTTTGCGGAAAAACGTGGCCGCCAGCACAGGAGCGATCAGAATGGAGAACGTCATGGCGCCAAGAAG
>OKRF01000195.1:16829-24931 GCA_900290315.1 Candidatus Sulfopaludibacter sp. SbA3
CGCCAGCACAGGAGCGATCAGAATGGAGAACGTCATGGCGCCAAGAAGGGCAAACGCCACCGTCCAGGCCATGGGCCGGAACAGGCGCCCTTCTACGCGTTGTAGCGTGAAGATGGGCAGGTAAGCGGTGATGATGATGGCGATGGCGTAGAAGACCGGCCTCTGGACTTCATGGCACGCCTCACGGATAACTTCGGCCGTAGTCTTGGCTGGGCCGCCGGAACTCGGCCTGTGACTCAGGTGGCGCATGATGTTCTCCAGCATCACCACCGCTCCATCCACCACCATTCCGAAGTCCAACGCGCCGAGTGAGAGGAGATTGGCCGGAATGTGACTCACATTCAGAAAGATCGATGCGAAGAGGAGAGAGAACGGAATCGTAAGCGCCACAATGATGGCGGCGCGAACATTGAGAAGAAAGAGGAAGAGGATGACGCTGACCAGAATCATGCCTTCGGTCAGATTGTGCATTACCGTGTGCAAGGTGAAATGCAGCAGATCGCTGCGGTCCAGCATCGGGACCACCTCCACGCCGGGAGGCAGAATACCGTGATTGAGCTCGTATACTTTCTTGTGAATGGCTTCGAGCGTGGGTTCCTCTTCCGCGCCTTTGCGCATCAGCACACCGCCCTGGATGACGTCGGGCTCGTCGATGATGCGCCCATCCTCCATGTGGTTAGCTCTGGCCATGTGTCCCAAGCGGATTTTCGGCCCCTGCGCGACCTCGGCAATGTCTTTGACTCGAAGAGCGGTGCCGGTTTGAGTCTTCAGGACGGTCTGCTCGATGTCGCGGACGCTGTTGAACAGACCCAGGGCGCGCACGTTCATTTGCTGCATGCCGACTTCGACAAAGCTGCCGCCGGCATTGATGTTGTTGTTCGAGAGCTGCTGCTCCACCTGGCCGATACTGAGGCCGTATGAGACTAGCTTGTTCGGATCGACGCGCACCTGGTACTCTCTCACCGTGCCGCCGAAATCGGAAACGTCGACCACGTTGGGAACGGATTTGAACTGCTTGAGGAGCACCCAGTCTTCGAGAGATCGCAACTCCATCAGGTCGTACCGGGGATTCGTACTACGCAGTGTGTACCAATAGATCTGACCCGTGGTGCTCCAGTCCGTGCCGATTTGGGGCTGCAGGTTTTGTCCGTTCGGGAGATTGACTTGAGTCAGCCTCTCGAGAACCTTCTGCCGGTTCCAATCGTTCACGCTCGTGTCGTCGAAAATCATGATCACGAACGACAGGCCGAAGATGGACTCGGATCGCAGGAAGGTCATATGGGGCATTCCAGCCATTTGGATTTCGATCGGAATGGTCACCTGCTGTTCCACTTCTTCGGCGGAACGTCCCGGCCACTGAGTGATCACCGTTACATAGTTGTCGGCAATATCGGGATACGCTTCCACTGGCAGATAGTGAAACGAGATGGCGCCCCAACCGGCCAACAACACGGCGATGGCCAACACCACGAATTTGTTGTTAAGCGCAAAGTCTACAAGAGCGCGAATCATAGTCCTGTTCCGGTTACTGAGAGAGCACGTGGTCCAGGATCAGCGCGTTAGTTACCACCTGGTCGCCTGGCTTCAGGCCCGATTTGATTTCCTGTAGGTTGGTGTCTTCGATCAACAGGTCCCCAGCCACCACCTCGACGCGGCGAAACTTCTTATCGGGCGCGGGAACGTACACAAAATCCCGATCGTGCACGTGCATGACTGCGGACGCTGGGACGATCGTGTGCATCTCCCTGGTCTGACCATGGAAGGTGGCCTTCACAAACATGCCGAGTCGCATGATTCCCGGGTTCGGAACTTCTATGCGGACTTTCGCCGTGCGGATGTTCGGGTCCAGCGTGGCGCCAATATTGCTCACCCGCCCTTTGAACAGGCGATCGGGATAAGCATTCAGGCGGATGTCGGCGATATCGCCGATCCGGACGGTAGCCAGGTCATTTTCGTACACGTCGCAGACCACCCAGGTGGATGACAGGTCGGAGATGGTAAACGGATACGGAGTGTTGTACGCCTGCACCAGTGACCCCGCGGTCACTTGCTGATCGGTAAGTACTCCCGAAGTGGGTGCGAAGACATCCACCATGAAAGCCGGCTTATCCGGGTCGTTGCCGAGCAGACGAAGATGCTCGGCCAGGGCTTCCACGGCGATCTTGGCCTTCTCTTCCGTGTCCTGCGCCACTTGCAGATCGTTCAGGGCGATGGCGCCGTGCTCGTAGAGATCTTTCGAACGCTCATACTGAGCCCGGGCGAGCGTCTCATCCGCGATGGCCATCCGGTAATTGGAATACCCGCCAGAAACGTCGTCGCTGCGAACCGTCATCAGCAACTGGCCTTTCTTCACCGTGTCTCCCAGCCGGGCGTGAATGGCGTTGACGCGCCCCGATGCGAGCGAGACCACGGGGACATTTCGGGAAACGTCCGGGGTGACTGTGCCGGTGACGATTAACTCGGAAGTAGCAGGCCGCTCTGCCGCCGCGGCCAGCGGAAACTGCTCCGGATGATCCACCGGGAAAAGAGCTGCGTCCGGAAAGGGAACTACGTTGGCGGCGGGCGGCGCCCCTTGCTGCGGATCCGCCTGCGCCTTCCCGCAGGCATTCAGAATGAAAAGGGCGGGGATCATCACCAGTACAAGACCAATGGACAGACCCTTGCTATTCATGGACACCTCCTGAGATCGTTTCAGTTTACGCGCAGGCATCCAAGAAAGGCGTGAAGTTGCTGTTAAGATAGCCACTGCTCTTTTTGGATGAGGATAATCGATTCTGAAATTTCAAAGCTCCAGCTTTCCCATAAACATCATTTCATTCAGGTCAAAAGCTTGGCTGACAACAATCCGGCCGATTTGCGCCTCGAATCGGACTTGCCCATCCTTCCTGCTGATTTCCGCGGACAGAGGAAACAGGTACACCACAACCACGCCGTCTTCCAACTGGAATGCCTCAGCCCGTACGGGCTTCACATCCTTCTTCCCTTCGCGCTTCAGGGCGGCAAGACTCGTCAGCGGCTTGCCCAGTTCTTTGGGATCACCTTTGAAACCCGCGCCGGGAACGCCGTAGACCGCGAGGCGATAGCCGTCTCCATCCAACATGGGAGGCTCTATCAGGTGCGCCTGCAACTCCGCCATGCGAACCGGAAGCGCGCTCTCCCAACGCAGTCTCAATGGAAGACCCCGGGCAAGAGACCGGGCGCTGCGGTCATTGCCTCCAGCACCCGTGAAGACATTCAGCGACACCTTGGGCCCGCTGCCTTTCGGATCCACGCCCTCATTGCCGATGCCGAGGGGTTGTCCCATTTGTCCGCCTTCCCTGAGTTGGTCCTCGGTCAGGCGGCGCGTGACAACGGCGCTAATCTCCTTCGCCCAAGGCGACGAAGAGAGAACCTGCCTGGCTTCTTCTTCCGTCCATTGGGCGGCTGGCTTGCTCTTCCAAACCGGATCCGCCGCGGTGAGGCTAGACGCGGCTATGACCAGGCAGGCTGATCGAATCCAAAAACTTCGCATTCGTTGCTCCTAGGGCCGCGGCATCAGAACTTTACCATCACGCCGAGCGAGATCTTCGCTTCGCTGCGGCGAAGGTCGGGGAACCAGACTCCGCCGACGCTGCTGCAATTCGTGGTCGCCGTGGGGAGATCGCTTGCTCCGGACGGCGCGCCATTCATACAGGCGAACTGCCCGGGGGCACCATTGGTTCCACCGAGCGCAAAGCCGGGAGGGGTGACGCCGCCTCGTCCCGCGAAGTAGGGAACGTCGGAGTGACGATATCCCACTTCACCCCACCAGGTGATGTACTGTTTGGGCATATACTGCAGGGTGACCGTGCTATCCCACATGTGGGCTCTTTGGCCGGGAAGCTGGGTGAAATAAGGCGAACCGGTTACGGCGTCCGCTCCGTTGATCGGCGGCAGGAGCGTCAGATAGCGTCCCCAGTTACTCATTTCTCCGCCACCAAAGGTAAGAGCCCACAGATCCTTGTGGAACCATACTCTTTGATACATCATCCATCCAACGAACGAGTCCTTGTTCTTGCTGGGCGCTCCAGTGCACTGAATGCCGCCGCCATACTGGCATCCGGCATCGGCGGTGAGGGAGAATGCCATTTTGGAGACATGAAGGCTGGAGGGATTGCTATAGTATCTGACTTCGATGCTATCGTCAGTGTGAAGTCGTTCGGTGTGGGGAAGACCCAGGTTATCCTGCCCGTAGCCATATTGGTTCGCGACGACCTTAAGCCATTCTTTGGGCTCCCACAGAAGCTGTCCTCCCAAACCCGGATGGCCGTTGTATTTGGCGTAAGACTGCCACCCATTAATAAACCAGGGCTCGATTTTTAATTTGTTTGTCGGGTACCACTGGACGCGCACGCCGTTAAAAAACCAAGGTGTGTTCGAGGACACATAGGATGGCTGATAAGTCCAGTTATCGAAATTGTAGTAGCTGAAGAGACCGATATACGAGACGAAGATTCCGGCGTCCACGTTCAACCCATGGTTCACGTTGAAGTGGTACCCGCCGTAAGCTTCCGAAACATACTTGTAAGCGCCGCGGAGGTCCCAATTGCCGACCCCGGCGCTGGCGTCGTTACGGGGCGTCGTAGTGGAAAACAGTCCAAACATGAACAGGACCCGGCCTCTGACGTTCTGCCAGTGGAAATCGCCCCCGACGCTGGCCTGCTCGATCTGCACTTCGCCTGAGCGGAATGACTCGGTCGCCCCGACGATCGTGTGATCGATCGGCTGGTTGAAATCTTCCATGTAGCTTGTGTCGAAGCGCACTTCCGGAGTGAAGTATTTTGTGTCCAGGACAGTGTCTTTGTTGCGAGGGGTTCCGTTGAGCCAGGTGAAGTCCCCATACGCAAACGGCGTGACGTTGTCGACTCCTGGAGGTGCGGGGTCCGGGGCTTGCAACGCTTCCGGAGTGGTGGGCGCGGCCGGAGCCGGAGGTGTCTGAGGAGCCGGTGCGGCCGGGGCAGGAGCTGCCGCCGCTGGGGCAGGCGCGGCCGGCGGCTCGGTTTTCGCTCCCGTCGCCGCTGGGGCTGATGCGGAAGACGCCGCCTTCACGGGCTTCTCAATTGCCGCTTCCATGGCCGCGAGGCGCTCTTCCAGCCGGTCAATGCGGGCCAACAGTTCAGCCTCGCGCTCGGTAAGCGGCGCCGGTGCGGACGCGCGTCCAGGCGCGGGTGCTACCGCGGGTGTGGGGGCAGACGTAGGCGGGTCCGCCGCGGCGAGCTTCAGGCTAGCGTTCGATGTTTCGTTGGGTGCGATGACTACCGCAACCGGGCCTTCGGTGCCCAATTCGCCCTTGGAGG
The DNA here is from genome assembly GCA_900290315.1 of Candidatus Sulfopaludibacter sp. SbA3. Lineage (GTDB taxonomy): Bacteria > Acidobacteriota > Terriglobia > Bryobacterales > Bryobacteraceae > Sulfopaludibacter. The sequence continues at coordinate 22,145 of OKRF01000195.1, forward strand.
CTGTCAACCGATAGGTTCCGGGCCTGAGAGCGCTGGTATTGAAGGTGCCATCGGAACCGCTGAGCAATTCGCGCTCGTCCGCGCCGTCAGAACTATGGATGTTCACATGGGCACCCGCCAGCGGTTTACCTGCGGCGTCTACGGTCACGCCGCGCAGATATCCTGCCGGTGGCGCAGCGTTATCGGCGCTTGCCGCTGCCAGGGTTTGCGCGACCAGAGCCATGGAAACGCAGAGAATCATGAAGGCCGGTGCTTTACGAAATCCGAGATGAGCGTTCATTTATGTCCTATCCTTTTCGGCCTGAGCGCAGGGAGGCGATCCTGCTGCCGGCATACAGTGGTGTCCAATAATATCCTACTTAAGGCCCGTTTTTCCTTTTGAGATGCCGGGATCGAGCGTTGCCACGGAGAACGCAGGCGGTCAGAAGATAGCTACGAGGCGACCCAAGTCAACCGAAAGTATAGGGGCGAGGGCGTAAAGAAACCGTAAGGATTTCGTAAGGCTCGTGTGGCCATCACGAAAATATATCTTATGAGCCGCAAAAAAACTTTTGTCTTGACGCTTGGCTTCCCCCCTTTTTTGTCCCCTGGCCGTAGATACTGTGATTGCGTTCTAGCGTGGTCGGGACAATCGAAAGTATAGCGGTGAGCACACAAAGAAACCGTAAAGACGAGCTAAGGGTTTCGTAAAAAATCTCTGATGAGCCGCAAAAAAACTTTTGTCTTGACGATTCCCACCCCTTTTGGTTCACTTGCTTTAATACAGTTGAACCGCGTTCTACGTGTCGCCGCTGCGCCCGGTCTGCGCGAGGCCCATTTCGATTCGAAACAGGTTGGGAGATAGTGACGATGACAGAGACCCTAGCCAGGTGTCCCGCATGGAGTGTCCAATTCTCGCGCCGGATGGCCGGACTGATTGGTATCGGCCTTTTGGGCGCAGCGATATCCCCGTGTTTTGCGCAAGACACAGCCAAGCCCGATCCGGCCGGTATCGCCACCGGAGATAAGAGCACGGTGGTTGACGCGGGTGGGAATGCATTTGTCCCGCCCGTGCCCACCGATACGAAGTCGCCCGACTACGCCAAGAATAAGAAGGACTCCGACGATTTTCAGGCGCAGGCAGCGAAGGAACCGCTGGCGGTAAAACTGGCCGACGCGGTAGGACACATTCGCGTGGCGACAAACTTTGCCTGGACGCTGAACACCGGCTACCTGGTCCTGTTCATGCAATGCGGCTTTGCCCTGCTCACTTGTGGCCTGGTGCGGAAGAAAAACGCTGCGCACCTGATGATGTTGAACTTCGCGGCCTATGTTTTCGCGTTCGTCGCATACTACGCGGTGGGCTATGCGTTCCAGTTCGGCGCCGTAGCGGTGAACGCGGCGCCCTCCAACCTGGGCGGCGTCCCCACCCTCAATCACTATCTGCTGGGCAGCGGCCAGTGGGGCTTCCTGGGTGGCAAAGGGTTCTTCCTGACGGGCCCCGCCTACGACGCGGGCAGCAACTGCCTCATGCTCTTCGAAGTTGTCTTCATGGAGACCGCGGGATACATCATTGTGGGCGCCATCTGCGAGCGCATCACGTTCTGGGCGTTCCTGCTTTGCGAACTGTTTGTGGGCGGTATTCTGTACCCGGTGTTCGGCTGCTGGGTGTGGGGCGGGGGCTGGCTATCGCAGGTGGGTTCGACTCTCAACCTGGGCCACGGTTATGTGGATTTCGCCGGCTCTACGGTGGTGCACGCGGTGGGCGGATTCTGCGCCATGGCACTGGCGCTGGTGTTGGGTCCGCGCATAGGCAAGTATGGCAAGGATGGAAAGCCGCGAGCTTTTCCGGCGCACAACCTGGTCTATGTGGTGACTGGCACATTCATTCTGCTCTTCGGCTGGATGGGGTTCAACCCGGGCTCCACGCTGGGCGCCACCGATTTGCGCATCTCCGTGGTGGCTGTCAATACCAATCTGGCCGCCATCGCCGGATCGTGCGCCTCTATGCTGCTCTGGTATTTTCTGTTTGGCAAACCGGACGTCACCATGGCGTGTAACGGGATGCTGGCCGGCCTGGTGGCCATCACGGCGCCGTGCGCGTTCGTTTCGCCGACCTCGGCAACGATCATTGGAATTCTGGCCGGCCTGCTGGTCTGCGGCGGCGTTCTGTTCAACGAGCGAGTTACCAAGATCGACGACCCGTGCGGAGCGATTTCCGTCCACGGCTTTTGCGGCTGGCTGGGAGCAATTTGCGTCGGCATCTTCGCCGATGGCACTTACGGTTCGGGGTGGAACGGTGTGGGGCCGAGCGCCTACCTGGGTCATGCCGGCCAAGGTGTCACCGGATTGCTCTACGGCGATACGCGCCAGTTTCTCTGCCAGCTCATGGGCGCCACTCTTTGCGCTGTGTGGGCGTTCGGCGCCACTTTCATCGTGTTCAAAGTAGTGAACATGGTTAAGAGCATGCGTGTGGCTCCCGAAGTGGAATTGGAAGGGCTCGACGTCCCCGAGTTCGGCATGCAGGGGTACCCCGAAGACGTGGTCATGACGGCGTTCGCGCGTCGTTTTTCATGGTCTACTCCAGGAGCGTCAAAGATCGGTAGTTGTGGACGGTGAAAAATGACTCAGGCGGCCTCAAGCAGCCCGGCGAAAGGACTGTTTGGCGGCCGGGAACTGCTTTTTGGCGTCGGCAACGCGGCGATTTTGGGGAGTGAAAACCAAACTGTGGGGGTAGGGCTTCGCGCGGGAAGTCGGTTTCCACGTTGTAGGCTTCTCCCTGGCTGGCAGCGTATTGAGCGAGCAGAG
>OKRF01000522.1:0-622 GCA_900290315.1 Candidatus Sulfopaludibacter sp. SbA3
TCATCGACTGCGGCAGCGGACGGGTCAAACTGGGAATTCGCGCGCCTCAGCACGTCCAGGTCATGCGCAGCGAGATCCGGCACACGCGCGAACAGAACCTGGCGGCGGCCGGCGCCATCGGGAAACCGGGTTTTGAGGTGCCGCGCCATGCGCCGGCTGTCATGCCGTTGCTTCCTGCGGCTCTGCCATGACTGAGACTCTCTCCTGCACCGTCGCCGAAGCCCTGGCATGCCATGAGGCCGGTCTCCTGGAGGAAGCCGAACGGATGTACGGCAGCGTGCTGGAACGCGATCCGGAGAACCCCGACGCGTGGCATCTGCTGGGCCGCCTGGCGCTGCAGAGGGGTGAGTTGCCGGTGGCGGCGGCGCGCGTCATGCAGGCCATCCACCGGCGTCCCAGGATCGCGCCGTACCACGTCAGTCTGGGCGATATTCTGGCGGCCCAACACAAGAATCAGAACGCGGCGCTGTGCTACCGGGAAGCTCTACGCCTGGATCCCGGCTATGTGCCGGCGCTAGTGAACCTGGGAAATGCGCTGCAGGGCCAGGGGCTCTATCGCGACGCCTGCGTTTGCTACTGGCGGGCCATCCAAAAGCGGCCGGAATGCGCCGAAGCATTCAGC
>OKRF01000522.1:632-14426 GCA_900290315.1 Candidatus Sulfopaludibacter sp. SbA3
TTTTGCTACTGGCGGGCCATCCAAAAGCGGCCGGAATGCGCCGAAGCATTCAGCAACCTGGGGAACGCGCTGCGCTCCCAGGGCGAACACCAGCAAGCTCTGGCCTGCTATCGGGAGGCCTGCACGTTACGGCCGGAGAGTGCCCTGAACGCCATCAATCTGGCCGCCGGCCTGATCCATGTGCAACAGCACCGGGAAGCCGAAGAGTGGGCGCGGCGCGCGCTGCACCTGCAGCCGGAGATGGCCGAAGCGCTGAACAACCTCTCGGTGGCGCTCACCGGCCAGCAGCGGCGCGCGGAAGCGGAGGTGTTCGCCCGCAAGGCCCTGGAGCGGAACCCCCAGGCGGCGCACCTGCACTTGAATCTGGGCTGCCTGCTGCTACAACCGGGCCGGTTTGCCGAGGCCGAAGCGGAATTGCGGCGCGCCTTGCAGCTCAGGCCGAACTACCCGCAGGCCGCCAATAACCTGGCCATCGCGCTGCATCAACAGGACCGCGACGAGGAAGCCGCGTCGTGGTGCGAGCGCTTGTTGCAGGTGCTGCCGCATTACGGAGAGGCGTGGGCCAACCTGGGGATCGTGCGCCAGGCGCAGGCGCGCAACAGCGAAGCCATCGTGTGCTTCGAAGAGGCCTTGCAGCGCAAGCCGGACGACGTGAAATCGCATGTGTGCCGGTCTCTGACTCTACTGGCGGAAGGCCGCTTCGCCGAAGGATTCGAAGAATACGAGTGGCGCTGGAAGATGTTGGCCGAGCCGCCTCGCGAATGGTCGCGGCCGGCGTGGGATGGCGCCCCGTTGCACGGCAAAACCATTCTTTTGTGGGCTGAGCAGGGCCTGGGCGACACTCTGCAATTCGCGCGTTACGCCCCCCTGGTGGCGGCGCTCGGGGGCCGCGTCCTCGTGGAGTGTCAGGACTGTCTGGCGCGTCTGGTGGGGACAATCGACGGCGTCTCCCAGGTGGTCACGCAGTCCCAGGAACTGCCGCGCTGCGATGTGCAGGCTCCCTTGCTCAGCTTGCCCAGACTCCTGGCGGCCACGCTCGCGAGCGTGCCGGCGAGGCTTCCTTATGTTCAGGCCGACGCGGCGCGCGTGGCACGCTACCGCAACATTTTGGGACCGGCACATGGGTTGCGCGTGGGGCTGGTGTGGGCTGGCAGCCCAAAGCACGCCACGGACCGGCTGCGCTCCATCCCACTGGCCCGGCTGGCGGCGTTGCGCACCATCCCGGGCGTGGAGTGGCACAGCCTGCAGGTGGAGGAACGGGCTCGCACGGAGGCTGACGGCGAGAGCGGATGGTTGCGTCCCTGTCTGGTGGATTCGCCCAATGCGGACTACCTGGCGGCCATGATGAATTGTCTGGACCTGGTGGTTACGGCGGACACCATGTCCGCCCACCTGGCGGGCGCCCTGGGACGTCCGGCATGGACGCTTCTGCCGCATGTCGCGGATTGGCGTTGGCAGATGGCCGGGGATAGCAGTCCCTGGTACCCCGGCATGCGTTTGTTCCGGCAGCAGCGGCCGGGCGATTGGGAAGGAGTGGTGGAAACGGTCCGCGGGGAGATCGGCGCGCTGATTCAAGGTTTGCCGGGCGGGACCGATAAGCAGCAGTGAAAGCCGAGACGGGAGGCGCGCAAAGGCCCCGGAACGGTGACGGCACGATGCCGAATTCCAACAACAGGACGTAAGAACATGCTTTCCATTCAGACGAACGTAAACTCCATGATCGCGCAGGAAAACCTGGGCGTGAACAATGCCTTTCAAGCCAAGACCATCCAACGGTTGACCTCGGGCTACCGCATCAATTCCTCGGCGGACGATGCGGCCGGTCTGGCCGTGGCCAATCAGTTCCGCAACAGCATCGCGGAGCTGACCCAGGGTGTTCAAAATGCTAACAACGGCGTGGGAACGTTGCAGATCATCGACGGCGGTTTGAGCAACATCTCTCAGATGCTCGACCGGCTGAAGACTCTGGCGACGGAATCGGGTTCGGGAACCTTCACAGGCAACCGGGCCACGGTGAATAACGAATATCAGACGCTCCTGGGGGAAATCGATCGCCAGGCGACAAACATCAACTTGAATTCAGCCAATGGCGCCACTCCCGCGGGCTCGTCAGTTACCAACCTTCAGACTTACATCGGCGGAGCTTCTTCTGCCGACTCCAACGCGCAGGTTGGGGTCAATCTGAGCTCAGGTGCGGTAGACACCAAGGGTCTCAAACTGAATGGCACCAGCGTAATCGGTGGCGGCGTCAGCTTCGGAGGCGACACGCGGAACCTGAACGACCCGAGTGCGACTTTCCTCAAGGACCCCGGCGCCAACAACCAGGAAGTATTCACGTTTACTTACGTGGATCAAAACGGCAATCTGCAGAGCAACATAGGCGCCACCGTCAATTCCACGACAACCGGCTACACTGGCCAGCAGGCAGTCGCCGCTGTGAATACCGCCCTGGCAACCGCCGGAATCGAAGGAATCACCGCCTCGATCGGCAGCAATGGGAATATCCAGTTCGGTGGAAATGTGGCTTTCCGAGTGAATGAAACCCAGACCCTCGGGGATAGCTCGACCTACTCCAATATCACCAACGCGACCACGAAGAACGTCTACAACAACGGCGTTTACACATTGGACGCGAATTGGGAGGACATGACGGACATTTCAGGTGGTGGAACCGGGGCTGCCGCCACCCAAAACCAGGTGGTGAGCTTCAGCGTGGGCGGACAGACATTCAACGCCACAATCAATATGGCTGACACCACCGCGACTCAGGCCGCTGCGGACATCAATGGCACGGCCGGCTTGAAAGCCGCAGGTATTTTTGCGATTGTAGACGGCGGCACCACCACGGGCAAAGTCCTGCTGACCAGCGCCAGTGCATTTACCGTCAATAATTCGACCCCAACCGACAACGGTGGGCTTTTTGGAGCCCAGTTAGGCCCAGGAAGCATCGACAATCCGGGCGCGGCCGGAAACCAGGCCGTGACAGCGCCCGTTACCACATCCACTGTCACGGGTCAGGCAACCAATGCCATTAACGCCATCGATTCTGCCCTGTCCCAGTTGGGTGTGGTGCAAGGCACGGTCGGAGCCGGCGAAAACCAGTTGAACTACGCCATCAGCCTGGCGCAATCGCAGATCACGAACTTCTCTTCGGCCCAATCCCAGATTCGCGACGCCGATGTCGCGGCGGAAGCGGCCAATCTGAGCAAGTCGCAGGTGCTGCAGCAGGCATCCATCGCGGCCATGGCTCAGGCCAACTCGGCCCCGCAGCAGGTGCTTACGCTCCTCCGAGGGTAAGCTAACGCTGTCTAACCCCGGGTGGGCTGGTGAATAGCCGGTCCGCCCGGGCCTTTTGTTTTCAGGACTCGTTATGAGCAGTTCCAGTAGCGCCATATTTACGGGCAGCAGCCAGTTCTCCGGAGATTTTCAGCAGGTGATTTCGCGTGCCGTCTCTTTTGCGTCCCTGCCCATGCAGGAGATGCAGAGCGAGGTGAGCACGCTCACCGCGCAGTCCGCCGAGTTGACCACGCTGAATGGCGATTACTCCAATTTGCAATTGGCCGTCCAGAGTATGGACAGTGCGCTGGGCGTGAGTTCCTACGCGGCAACTTCGTCCACTACCGCGGTGGCCAAGGCCGCTCTGAGCGGCTCGCCGTCGGCGGGATCATACACGGTGGAAGTGGACAGCGTCGGCACCCAAGCCAGCGCCATGAGCATAGATGGGTTGACCCCCACGGTGACGGACCCCACTTTGTCCGGCATCAGCGATGCCACCAGTTACACGCTCACCGTGGGTGCGACACTCGAAACCAGCAACACCTATACCATCAACACCACCGGGACCACTCTCTCGGACCTCGCCAACGCCATCAATAGCAGCTCAGCCGGCATGCAGGCCACGGTTGTGAATGTCGGCAGCCAGGGGACCAACGATTACCGGTTATCCATACGGGACAGCAAGATGGAGCCGGTCACGATCCAATTGACATCGGCGAATGGCAATTCGCCGGGGACAGACCTGCTTTCTCCACTAACCACTGGTGCGGCGACCACCTACCGGGTCAATGGAAAACCCGTCTCGACCTCCGATCCGCTCAGCACCAGCACCCCGGCCATCACGCTGGCTCCCGGTGTTACGGTCACGCTGGCTGGCTTGGGAACCACCACCATCACGGTCGCTCAGAATGCCAATGCCGTGTCTACCGCACTGCAGAGCTTCGTTAACGCGTACAACACGGCACAAACGGAACTGGATACCAACCGTGGGCAAGGCAAGGGAGCTCTGCAAGGCGACAGTCTGCTTGCCAGTGTCGCCAGCGTGATGCAGCAGATCACGGGTTATTCCACCGGCAGCAGCGGAATCTCTTCCCTGACTGCGCTTGGGCTGGAATTCGACCAACACGGAGTCCTGTCGCTCAACAGCGCCACATTTGCCAGCGCCACGCAGGACAATTTGACGCAGTTGGCGAACTTCCTGGGGTCGACCACCACGGGCGGATTTCTGAAAATGGCCAACGACGCGCTGACGGGCTTGAGCGATCCGATCAGCGGTTTGTTCCAGTCCAGCATCAATACGGTGCAGGATGCCATCACGCGCGACAACCAGTCTATCAGCGACGATCAGACCCGCATCGACACCCTGACGACCAACCTCGATGCGCAGATGGCCGCCGCGGATGCCGCCATAGCGTCCATGGAGCAACAGTATAGTTACATGTCCGAGATGTACCAGCAGATGCAGACCAACGCCCAAAGCGGGATGTACTAACAGCTATGACGACCCGGGTCGATGCCGAAGAAGCGGCTCTCCGCCGCGCGGTACAGTGCGGCGATTTCGCGGCTGCGGAAAACTGCGGCCGGCGGTACACCAGCGCACTGGAAGCCATGCTGGCGCACCTTGCGCCCGTGCAGGCCGAGGTCCGTCTGCGCGACGCCTGCGAATTGATGGAATGGGCGCGCCGCTGCCTCTGTGCCGCGCGGGCCCGGCTCAGCGATGAACTCCGGTGCCTGCGGCGCGTGTCGGTATACCGCCAGACGGCGCGGCCGGGTGCAGTACATACCTGGAGGATTGACGGTTGACATGCGTTAGAATCAAAACTTCATCATGCATTCCCGCCGATTCGCTTGTTTCCTGCTCGGTATGTGGCTCGCCGGCGGATTTCTCATCACCTGGCTGGTCAGCGAAAATTCCCGTACGGTGGACCGGCAGTTAGCGCAGGTGGATCCAGCCGCGACCTTGCGAATCAAGGTGCTAGGGCCGTCCGAAACCGGCATGCTGCTGCACTACCAGGCCGCGGAACTGACACGCCACGAACTGGATATCTTGGGAATCGCGCAACTCGCCTTCGGCGCGTTCTTTCTGTTCTTCCTGCTCTTCGGCACCAGTGAAGGCAAGTTCTCCTTGGCTCTTGCCCTGGTGCTGCTGGCGTGCGTCGCGGTGCAGCGGTTCGTCATCTGGCCGGAGATCGTTTCGCTGGGCAAGCTCACGGACTTTTTGCCCACCGCGGCCGAGTCCGGGTATCGCGCCAAGCTGCTGGTGATGGAGGGCGCATACTTCGGCGTGGAGATCGGAAAGTGGGTCGTGATCGTGGTGCTGGCGGGGATTCTCATCAGCCGGGGACGGGGACGCGGACGATCCCGCTCAAGTAACGTCTGGAACAAGTTCAACGTGGTCAATAAAACCGATGACGGCCATGTCGATCGGTGAGTTGGGCCGTCCCACCGAAGTCATGGCGCTGAAACCTTCCGTTGTCAACAGAACTTTGTCGCCCACCCCGGCATCCACCGCATCCAGCGCCACCACAGCATCGCCGCGATTGCTGCCGTCCAGGTTCAGCGGCTGCACCAGCAACAATTTGCGGCCCTCATGACTGCGGTGCTTCTGGGTAGCCACCAATTCTCCGATCACCTGGCCAATCAGCATACGCTAACTCTTCCGCGATTTGCGCTTGCCGCTCCCGGCGGCGGGACGCACGATTCCCACAACTGTAGTATCGAACGGGGGCTCCGTGGGCAGAAACGGAAAACTGGCCTCCTTCCCGCGCACCCAGTAAACCAGTTCGCCCGCGCCGGCGCCGCTGGAATCACCACAAATCAGCCGCTTCCCAGTCTCCTGAAGCTCCGGCGTCAACGGCTGAACGACCAGCAGACGCTGCCCCTCCATCGCCTTGTTCTTGGCGGTGCACNNGGGAGGCGCGGAGGAAGACGCGGAGAGAAGAAAGCCCTGCGGGTTAGAGGAGCTATGCTGAGGGCGGCAAAGGCTGGCCAGCCCCCATTCAAATTCTTCCTTTTCTCCCTTTTTCTCAGCGTCTTCCTCCGCGTCTCCGCGCCTCCGCGGTGAAGAGAAGTCTCGCCCATAACTAGTCCAGATGGATCTCGTCCACGATGCCGATAATCGCGGTATCGACGGGGGTGTCTTTACAGCCTTCCGCCAGCCGCGCGGAGCTGCCCGAAACCGCCAGCACCTTCTCCCGGAAACCGGCGCTCACCGTGTCCACAGCCACCACGTATCCGGCTTCGTCTTTCCCTTCCGGAGAGACAGGTTTGAGGATCAGCAGTTTCTTGCCTTCCAGGCGAGGGTCTTTCCGTGTAGCCACCACGGTGCCCACTACGCGGGCGAGAATCATGAGGGTTCCGCGCCGCCGGCTACTTGCCGGCGCCCTGTGCCTGGCTCTTGCCGATTGGCAAAACATCTTCCAGGCTCTGGTGCGGACGCGGAATCACGTGCACCGCGATCAGTTCGCCCACCCGGCGCGCCGCGGCGGCGCCGGCATCGGTAGCCGCACGCACGGCCGCGACGTCTCCCCGCACCATGGCCGTCACATAGCCCGATCCGATCTTCTCCCAGCCGACCAGGGTCACCTTCGCGGCCTTCACCATCGCGTCGGAAGCCTCAATCATGGCCACCAGACCGCGCGTTTCGATCATTCCTAACGCTTCACCCATCTATCGTTCTCCCAACGTGTCTCTTAAGCCATACCACGCGCTTTCAGAGCTTCGTCCACCAGACCGACCAACTCCGAGCGCGTTACATAAAACCGTTCTTCGCCGCCGGCCGGCGCCACTTCTTCGGCCGACACCGGGCATCCCGGTTCGCCGCTCACCTTAGCCTTCACACCGTAACGGGTGCGTGCATCCAGCAGTTTGTCCACTTCAGGCCGCGGCAGCACCTTGGCTCCTCCGAGAAGTTCCGCCACCAGGTGGATGCGCGCGAAATGCTCCATGGTCTCCATACGGAAGTAGGCCTGAAACAGGTCTTCGCCGTAGCACACCGCACCGTGGTTGGCCATCAGCAGCGCGTCGTACTTGGGGATCAGCGGGAGCATCGGCTCAGTCAGTTCCGGCGTTCCGGGCAGACCGTAGGCGGCCAGCGGCACGCAGCCCAGCGGCGGGTGGGCGTGCACCACCGCCTTAATTTCCGGACGCATCTCGTAAACCGTTAAATGCATGGCGATCTCGCTAGTCCGCTCGCGGCGGCCGGAGATTTTATTACCTTTGCAGTCGACGATGATCAAATCGTCGGGATGCATCAGGCCTTTGCAGACACCCGTAGGAGTGCAGAGAATCCGTTCCGCATCCAAGCGGACAGAGATATTCCCGTCGTTGGCCGCGATCCAGCCTTTTTGAAAGACCAGGCGGCCAATCTGGACGATATCGTCGCGATATTCGCGCTCCGTTTTCACCATTGCGGGATCTTCGATTGTAGCAGACTGCACCGTAGAGTCCGCCGTGCGGGTTGCTATGATAGGGGCGCATGGATTCGCGCCGCATGTGCCCGCATTGCCGGGCATTTATCACTGATAAGGACCGCGTTTGCCCCTATTGCAACGAGCGGGTGGGACCGCGGGCGATCGAGCGGCGCAGCGATGCGCCGGCGCTCGGCGGATTGATTCCTCACGCCCGATTCACCACCGTGCTGATCATGCTGATCAATTTCGGGTTCTACCTGGCCACCACCATTTATGCCATGAAGTCCGGTACCGGCGACGCCATGGGGCTGGACAGCCGGACGTTGGTCTTATTTGGAGCCAAGTACCAGGTTCTGGCCGCCGGCCAATGGTGGCGGCTGGTGACCGCGGGGTTTCTGCACGGCGGATTGCTGCACATCCTGTTCAATTCCTGGGCGCTTTTCGACGTCGGCGCCATGGTGGATGAGATCTACGGAACCAATCGCATGCTGGTGATCTATTTCTTCGGCAATGTCACCGGCTTCTTCTTCAGCAGCGTGTGGGCCGACCACACACCCTCTGTGGGGGCGTCGGCGGCGATCTGCGGCTTGGTGGGAGCGATGATCGCGCTCGGGGTACGGCATCGCAATCCCATGGGCGATGCCATCCGCGGCACGTTTGTGCGCTGGGCGGTGTACATCCTGATCATGGGATTCGTGATGTCTCAGACTGACAACGCCGCGCACATCGGAGGACTGGCGGGAGGCTTCGGAATCGGGTATCTGGCTGGCACGCCGCGGTACGAAGGTTCCCCTACGGAAAAGCTCTGGAAGCTATCCGCCGGGCTATGCGTCCTGCTCACCGTGGTTAGTTTCCTAATGTGGTACTTGTGGTATGCGAGATATGCGCAGATAATGGGATGAGATGAGATTTCGTACATTAGCACTGGCCTTGGCCCTGAGTTGCGGTCTGGCGGCGATCGGCGAGGCCAAGCAGAAGACTGTGGTTCACCACCCGTCCAGGGCCGTCAAAGGCAAGGCGGGGGGCAAAGCGCCGAAGTTCAAGCCCGGTAAGTACAAAGCCCGCAAGCAAGTCGTCAAGAAACGCGTTGTGAAGCACTAGCCTCAGAGGCTTCCCTCCTGGTGGTGATACACTGAAGGGAGAGCTGTCTGTGTTGCGAAATCTAGTCATTGCCCTACTTTGCGTAGCTGCAGTCTACGCCACCGAACCCGCCCGCCAGCCCGTCCTGGTAGAGCTTTTCACCTCCGAAGGCTGCTCCAGTTGCCCTCCTGCGGACCGCTTACTGGAACAACTGGACCGGCAGGCGATCGTCCTCAGCGAGCACGTCGATTACTGGAATCAGCTTGGCTGGAAGGATCCCTTCTCCTCGCACGCCTTCACCCAGCGGCAGGAGGACTACGGCCGCCAACTCAAAACGCAGGGACCGTACACCCCGCAGATGGTGGTCGACGGCGCGACGGAATTCCTCGGCAGCGATAGCAGCCGTGCGCTGCAGGAGCTTTCCAAGGCGGGGCAGCGTCCCAAGGCTGCGGTTCACATTTCCCGGACGCCGGCGGGCCTGCAGGTGGAGGTCGCCGATGCGCCGCACTCGGCCACCGTCTTCCTGGCGTTGGCCGATAACTCTGCGTCATCGCAAGTGGCGGCCGGCGAGAACAACGGCCGCCGGCTGCATCACGTCGCCGTTGTCCGCAGCATCCGCAAACTCGGCGCGGTGAAAAAAGGAAGCGGCTTCAGCCAGGCGGTGGCGCTTCCCGGTCCCGAACAGCGTGCCGTGGTGTTCGTTCAGGAATCGGACCAGGGCCCCATCGACGGCGCCGCGGTCTGGATGCAGTAACAAGAAAATCCGTCAGCCTGATCCGCGCGATTATTGCAATATGCGATAAATCGCGCGGATCAGGCTGACGGATTTTTCACGGCTCCCGGACTGCGCGGAATCCCACCATGCGATGCCCCTGGAAGGACGGCCACGCCGCGGTGCGCGCGTAGGACCGGAGTTCGAACGGCTCCATGAAGAAAGTTCCCCCGCGCAGCACGCGATACGCGCCTTCCGCCGGACCCTTTGGATTCTTGCGCGGCGAGACCGAGTAATAGTCGCGGCTGTACCAATCCGAGCACCACTCCATGACATTTCCCGCCATGTCCAACGCCCCGTATGGCGATGCGTTATTGTGAGTCTGCAACGTGCCGTGGATGCCGCCGTCGTAGAAGCCGGCCACGCTTCCGGTATCGAAGGGCTGCGCTCCCACGTAATTCGCGTAGGAGCGGTCGATCTCGTTGCCCCACGGATAGCGCCGCTGGTCGGTGCCGCGCGCCGCTTTTTCCCACTCCGCTTCCGTCGGCAGCCGGTATTTCCTGCCCGTCTTGGCGCTCAGCCAGTTGCAGTACGCCACCGCCGAGTCCCAATTCACGCCCAGCACGGGATAATCGTCGGTGTTGGGCGTGCCACCGCCATGATTGCGGGCATCGTTCCAGTAAGGAACCTGGTTCTTCGGCACCACTCGCCCGCCGGGCCAGAACCTGGCATCGTCGTAACCGGGATCGTCGCGGAACCTCTTCCACTCGCCGTTGGTCATCTCATATTTGGCGATGTAGAATGCATCCAGCTCCACCACGTGCACAGGCCGTTCGCGCGGATCTCCGTCGCCGAAGTTGTCGCCCATTCGAAAAGCTCCGGCCGGCACATAGACATAATCGCCGTGGCCGTCATTGACCACCGGAGGAGCACCGGCGGGCGCCGGTGCCAGCGCCAGCGCGGCCAGAAACAACACCACAAAACCGCGCATCTCAGTTGCTCCCCGGCAGGAAGCCGCCGAGCTTGAGGAACAGTTCCAGCCGACCCATCCAGTCGGAGAATTCGGGACTTCCGAAACCGCTCCCGAAGCCGTGGCGTCCCTTCTGGTAGACGTGAATCTCGGCGATGGCCCCTGCGCGAACCAGGTCCATGAACAGTTGTGCGTTACCGAGTGCCGGTCCGGTGTCGGCCGCCGCCGAGACCAGGAACGTGGGCGGAAAGCTCTTCAGCGATTCGCCCGGCGCAGCGCGCCCCACGCCATAGACCAGCACCAGGTAATCCGGCCGCGAGCTCAGGCGATCAATGGGGTCGGCGGCGTTGGGGTCGCCGGGTCCGGAGGTCCCCGCCACGCTCCGCGCCGTGTTCGAACCGGCGGAAAATCCGATGTAGCCCACGCGGTTCGGATCCAGCTTGAACTCGGCGGCTCGCGAGCGAACCAACTGGACCGCGCGCTTGCCTTCCATCACGCGCACGTTTTCGCCATAGCGCGGCGACAGCCGGTAAGTCAGCACGAACGCAGTGACTCCCCAACTGTTATAGCGCTCGGCCACATCGAGGCCTTCCACCCCGTACATCAACATGATGTTGGAGCCTCCCGGCGCGACGACCACGGAGCCTCCGTTGCGCTTGCCCTCGGGAGGAAGGAAAACCGTGAGGAAGGGGCTGTCCAAAGGCCCGTTGCCTTGCGCCAGCGGCACCTTACCCTCTTCCCAAAGCGGGATATTGTAGTTGGCGGCCGCGGGATGTTTGATATCCGCGGCGAAGAGAGTGCCCGAGAGCACCAGGACAGCAGCCAGCAGGGAAACAGCCATGCAGAACAGTGTCCGCCCGCCGGTGAGTTGCGTCAAGTAGTCGTTTTGTGATGGAGTCTTGTAACGATGGCCAACACCGGCATATCCAGAATCGACGATTTGATGGCGGGGGCGCCGGGAGTTGCTCCCCTCGGCGCCGGCGACCCGGATCGCGATGCAGTGGGCGCGATTCAGGATCTGCTGACCGGATTCGGCAACCGCCAACTGCCCGACGTCCGCCTGCCTTCGCACGGGACTTTCGGATCGATGACCTCTGCCGCAGTGCAGCGTTTCCGCTCGAGCCAGGGACTGCCGGATTCGACCCTGGTGGATTCGGTCTGCCTGGCCGCCCTGGCCCGCGGCAACCCTTCCGACCCGATGGCCTGCCGCAGTTATATCGCGCTCGCGCTGGACGTGGAAGTGGACGAGATGACTTACCTGATGACGTTGACCGGGCTGTGGGAAGCTAACGCCCGCTTCGCGCTCCTCAACCTGAATACCGACCGCGCAGGCCTTTCATTCGGGGTCATTCAGTGGGCGCAGAGGCCCGGACGCCTGAAGGAAATCCTGACGGCTTTTCACGACGCCGATGGCGATCGCTTCAGCAACACCTTCGGCGGAGAGGTAGCCGCCGCGGGCTCATTGGCGCACGTCGCCAAGCCCAACGGCGGGGTGGATCCCGCCAGTGGAAAGACCACCGATCCGGACTTCGATCTGGTCGCCGAACCGTGGATCTCCCGCTTCAAGGCTGCGGGACTGGACCCCGCGTTTCAGAAAGTGCAAGTGACCGTGGCGACCGCGGATGCACGGAGCGCATTCGACCAGATCAAAATCCACGCTCCACTGATCACCAGTCAGCGCGGAGTCGGGTTTGTGCTGGATGTAGCCAACCAGCACGGCACCGCCGGAGCGCTCTCGATTTACAACGCAGTGTTTGCCGCCGGAATGACGGAGTCCGCTCTCCTGCAGGCCATGCGCGACGAATCGGTACGGCGGGTGAGCGCGCAATTCGGCGTGGGCAGTCCCGAGGCCCAGTCCACCACCTCGCGCCGCGACTGGTTCCTCACCACGCCAGTGCTGAAAGAAAACCCGTCAGCCTGATGTGCGCGATTATTGCAATCTGTAATTAACTGCGCGGATCAGGCTGACGGATTTTCTCGCCCGTACATCGGAATCCCTGCGCCGGTGATTTGCGCGGCGGCGTCCGAGATCAGAAACAGCGCCAGAGCGGCCAGGCGCTCGGGAGCAATCCAGGTTCCGCCCCCAGCAGTGGAGTCGAATCTCCGATTGGCTTCTGTATCAATGGTGCCGGGCAGAATCACATTGGCGGTGATACCGGCATCCTTGTTTTCCAGCGCGACAGTTTGCACGAGCGATACCAGGGCGGCCTTGGAGGCGCTGTACGCCGAGATATTGGCGGCGGGTTGCACTCCGGCGCGGCTCCCGATCGCCACGATTCTTCCCGTCCCGGCCTTCCGCATGTGCGGGATGACGGCGCGCAGAACGTGGAAAGCCGCGCGCGCGTTGAGGTTCATCATGCCATCCCAGGTGGCCTCATCGGTTTCGTGTAGCGGTTTGCCACCGGCGAATCCGCCGGCCACGTGGATCAGCGAATCGATGCGGCCCAGGCTTTCGATGACAGTGCCGGCCAGATGCGTTGCCGCGGCCGGGTCGGAGAGGTCCGCCGGAACCGCGGCGAAATGTGGATTCGGAAAGTCGGCATCCACGATGGAACGGGAACTGCCCGCCACGGTGGCGCCGGCTTCCAGACAGGCGCGCGTGATGACGGATCCGAGCCCACCCTTCGCGCCCGTTATGAGGACAACCTGCTGTTTGATGTCGGCCATGTGGGACCATTATAGGACGCATGTGAGAAACTGGAGGGATTCGTGGACAATCCAATCCAGGTTGAGGGACTCAAGAAAAGTTACGGCTCCTTCGCTGCCGTAAAGGGCATCGATTTCGAAGTGCATGCAGGCGAAGTGTTCGGCCTGCTGGGCCCCAACGGCGCCGGCAAGACCACCACGGTGGAGATCCTGGAGGGTTTGCGCGCGCGCAGCGGCGGCCGCGTCAGCGTGCTGGGATACGACCCCGAGGTGCAGACGCTGCAGTTGAAAGATCGCCTGGGAGTGTGCCTGCAAGCCACCAATCTGCAAGAGAAGATCAAGGTGCGTGAGGCCATGGAGGTGTTCGGCAGCCTGTACACGCGCACGGTGGACACCACGCAACTGCTCAAGCGGCTGCAACTGTGGGAGACGAAGGAATCGTTGTATTCGAAGCTTTCCGGCGGGCAGAAACAGCGGCTGGCGCTGGCGCTGGCGCTGATCAACGATCCGCAGGCGCTGTTCCTCGATGAGCCTTCAGCCGGGCTCGATCCGCAGGCGCGCCTGGAGATTCACGGGCTGGTGCTGGACCTGCGGCGCGAACAGCGCACCATTCTGCTGACCACCCACTACATCGAAGAGGCCGAGAAACTGTGCGACCGCGTGGCCATCATCGATGAAGGCCGCATCATCGCCATGGG